>NZ_CP170198.1:2531500-2883500 GCF_042434915.1 Aquimarina rhodophyticola | reverse complement strand
AAGTAATTTATTAAAAACTATGCACGCATAGTTTTTAATCGTATTTTTATTCTTTGTTTTTAAAGAATTACTAGAATGTATACAAAAAAATTTGAAGTACGATGGAGTGATTTAGATGCTAATCGTCATTTAGCTAATAGTGCCTATCAAAATTTTATGAGTCATACGCGTATGGCTTTTTTGATAGCTAATGGATTTGGGCAAAAACAAATGGCTCAATACAGTGTAGGTCCTGTTATATTTTATGAACATATCTATTACTTTAAAGAAATTTTTCAAGGGGCTCCCATTACCGTAAGTTTGGAGGTCGCAGGAATGAGTGAGGATAGTTCTTTTTTTGAATTCAGACATAATTTTTACGATGAAAAGGGTAAAAATCTTGCACATTGTGAAATGTTAGGAGCTTGGATGAATTTGAAAGAAAGAAAAATTATGCCATTGCCTGATGCTTTGAGAGTGCTACTCGAAAACTTTCCGAAATCTGAGGATTTTAGAATTTTGACAAAAGAAGATACAAGGAGGCATAATAAGTTGCCTGTAGATCTTGAATTACGTTAGTCGGTTCATGTGACTTTTTTAATAGGCTTAGTTACTAAATATACACCTATAAATATTAAAAACGTAGCAAGAATTTTCACCATATCCAGCGTATCACTACCCATAGCGATTGCAAAAACTGAAGCCAACAAGGGTTGTAAGTAAATAAATACAGCGACTGTTGTTGGTTTTAATTCTCTAATTGCAAAAATATTGAGGACGTATGTGCCAAATGTTGCAAATAGGACGACATAACCAATTTTTAAAAGTCCGCTTAAGGGTATGACTGCAGGATTCAAATTAATTACCTCTTGCAAGCCAAAGGGTAGTACAAATATTAAACCTATAGTATACATCCACTTCATAAAGGTGAAAGGATGATATTTTTGAGTTATCTTTTTAACAACAATAATATAACAAGCATACGATGCGGCATTTATAAAAACTAAAGAATTTCCAAGTGTCGGATTAGTAGCTGTCAAATGATTTCCTTTACCATATAAAATTATTAGTAAGGTCCCGGTAAGTCCTATAAGTATCCCGACAATTTTAAGAAATCTCAATTTTTCTTTTAGAAAAATAGCGGATAAAATCATTACAATTATAGGAGCGGTTACCATTAATACAGATGCACTAATGGGAGTGGTAAGGTTAAGCCCAGCAAAAAAGGTTAGCATATTAAGAGCAACTCCAAAAAAAGCTGCTGCAGTAATACGTAAAAAGTCTTTTTTGATAATTTTTTCTTTAGGACCGATAAAGCCTATAAGCCAAAACAGAATCGCAGTACCAAAAACACGTAGTAAAATAAATCCAAAGGGCTGGATGTAATGCGGCATAACATCTTTGGCTATACTATAATTAGCGCCATAAAAGATGGCCACAAAACTTGCTGCGATTAATGCTAAGGTTCTTTTACTCATTTAACATTAAGGCTTTAGCTTCTTTTATTGTGTGCTTAGAGTTACCAATAAAGATGCTGTTATTTATACGTATTACAGGTCGTTTTAAAAAGGTGTAGTGCTCAAGTAGTAACGTTTTATAATCATCTTCATTGAGGTTATGATCCTTTAAATTACGCTCTTTATATAAGCGAGCTCTTTTATTAAAAAGCGCTTCATAGCTGCCAGATAATGCAAAAAGCTCTTCCAGTTGCATTGGCGTGAGTGGGCTGCTTTTAACATCCTGTAATTCATAATCTTTACTGGGTTGTAATTCTTTTAAGATACGCTTACAAGTATCACAGGTAGAGAGATGGTAAATTTTTTTCATTTTAGTAAAAAATCTAATTGATTCTGTTTTTAAATCAGAGATAGTTCATATACACGATTCAAAAAACTAGTGCAAAGGAAATTCTTTTGTGGTTAAAATTGATATTTTTGAAGAAAAAATAAACAAATGAATACTCAACTAGAAATTACACGTGTTAATCGTAGCATATTTTTGAAGTTTTTAGATCAATTTTCACTAGCACAATTAAATACGATTCCGTCAGGTTTTTCAAACAATATTATTTGGAATATCGCTCACGTAGTAGTTACTCAACAGTTATTAGTATATAAGTTATCAGGTAATAATTTAATGGTTTCTCAAGATCTTGTCGATAGGTATCGTAAAGGAACAAAGGCAGAAGACCCAGTAAATCAACAAGAGGTAGATTTAATTAAAAAGTTATTGGTGACCACTATTGATACAACCGAACAAGATCTAGATATGCTATCAAAATCTGCGTTTGAGCCTTATCCAACAAGCACAGGGTTTACATTAAAATCAATAAAAGATGCTATTTCTTTTAACACCTTTCACGAGGGAATACATTTAGGCTATATTCTTGCATTAAAAAAATCGATCTAGAATATTATACTTAAAAAATTTGGCAACTTTCACTTTATCTAATTTTATGGTAATTAGACCATCAGAATAGCTGCTAATCTCATAAGGGTTGTAATAGAGTAGGACATCTGTTTTGGTAAAGCCGATATTTTGGGGCAGGTAGAAACTATCATTTTCAAAAGAAAATTTAGTGCTATTGATATTATTTTGTAGGGGAATGTGGTAATCTTTTTTAAATTCTTCTTCCGCATAATGTAAAAAAGATTTTTTGTCTTTTAATAACTTGTCAATTGATATTAATTTGCCATTAGATAAATCAAAATTTACTAGTGTCGTAGTCGAGTTTCCATGGGCTCCTCCTGTAAAAGAATACGTGCTCATTAAAATTGAAATGATATCTGTATTTTGATAGGTAACTTCGCTTGTTAAAAGTGCTTCATATGGCGGCGTTTCTTCGGGAAATACCTTGGACATCTCTCTATAGAAATCATTAAAATTTTGCATAGCAGTTTCTATAGATACCACAGTAAGGCTATCTTCAACATTTAAAAATTCGCAAGCTTTTTGTTCTATAATTGTATTGATAGCATTAGCGACTTTAGTTTTATCAAGGGTCTGTATCAATTCGATTTCTACCAGAGCACAGTTGGTATTTGTGCAGTCGACATAATTTTCTAATCTAAACAACTGGTTTTCGAATAGTAATTCTTCCCTTTTGGTACAGGAGATAAACGTTAGTATAAGCACAAAATAGGTAGTGCTTTTAAGGTAGAGGTCTATAAATTTGTTAATCATCTACTAAAGGTATTATATCAATGTGATTAAAAAGAATTTAATTATACATTTGTTTAGTTTTTACCATACTTGTTGCAAAAAAGACAAGTATTACTATTGTTTATTTCTAGTTGTTATGATTCTGAAGGTTTTTTTAAATGAAGTTTAATACCAAAACTATACATGGGAGGCAAGAACTGGATCCAGCATATGGAGCCGTTATGCCACCAATTTACCAAACATCTACCTACGCACAATCTGCACCAGGTAACCATAAAGGATACGAATATAGTAGAACGCACAACCCGACAAGACATGCCTTAGAAAATTCTTTGGCAAGTATTGAAAATGGTGAATTTGGGCTGGCTTTTGGTTCTGGGTTAGCAGCTATAGATGCGGTGATTAAACTTTTGAAACCTGGAGACGAAGTCATTTCTACTAATGATTTGTATGGAGGCTCCTATCGACTGTTTACTAAAATTTTCGAAGACTTCGGTATTAAGTTTCAGTTTGTTCAAATGGAAAATGCCGATACTATCGAAGCTCATATTTCTGCACAAACTAAACTCATCTGGATAGAGACACCCACCAATCCAATGATGAATATCATTGACATAAAAACTATTGGTCAAATTGCCAAAAAACATCAAATACTTTTAGCAGTTGATAATACTTTTGCTACTCCTTACTTACAACGTCCACTGGATCTAGGTGCAGATATCGTAATGCATAGTGCTACAAAATATATTGGAGGCCATAGTGATCTTGTTATGGGTTCTTTAATTGTTCGCGATAAGGAGTTAGCGGATCGTTTATATTTTATTCAAAATGCGAGTGGTGCAATTTGTGGGCCGCAAGATAGTTTTTTAGCCCTTAGAGGTATAAAAACTTTACATATACGTATGCAGCGTCACTGTGAAAACGCAGCAGCCATAGCAAAATTTTTAAAAGTACATCCTACGGTAGACAAGGTATATTGGCCAGGTTTTGAAGAACACCCCAATCATCATATAGCCAAACAGCAGATGAGTGATTTTGGAGGTATGATTTCATTTACAACCAAAGAGGATTCTTTGGCAGCAGCAGTTGCGGTTGTAAAACGATTACAAATCTTTACCCTAGCAGAATCTTTGGGTGGTGTCGAAAGTTTAGCGGGACACCCTGCTAGTATGACTCATGCATCCATCCCCAAAAAAGAACGTCAAAAAATTGGAATAAAGGATTCATTAATACGACTAAGTGTTGGGATAGAAGATGTTGATGATTTAATTGAGGATCTTAAAAATGCGTTAGATCAATGATCAAAAAGAAGCCTTATCAGAAAAACTTTTATTTTACAGATCGATAACGTTTGCGAAATGCGAAATTCTCAAAATTTGAAGCTTTAAATTTTAAATATACATATATTTGCCACTATTTTTAATGTTTCTGAAATTGAAGAATGTAATATAAACTTTAATGGTAAGAATAATTATTTTTAAAACGAATATACACCAAACAACTAAATAGATGCTATGAAAGAAAGTATCGATAACTTTATCAAATCGGTAGAAGGTAGAAATCCTAACGAACCAGAATTCATTCAGGCTGTGACCGAAGTTGCAGAAACTGTTATTCCATTCATCGAGAAGAATGAAAAATATCAAAATGCAATGCTTTTGGAACGTATGGCAGAACCAGAGCGTGTATTTATGTTTAGAATACCGTGGACAGATGATAAGGGAGCTATTCAAATAAATAGAGGGTATAGAGTGCAAATGAATTCAGCTATCGGACCTTACAAAGGAGGATTGCGTTTTCATCCATCTGTAAACTTAAGTATCCTAAAATTTTTAGCTTTTGAACAAACTTTTAAAAATAGTTTAACCACACTACCAATGGGTGGTGGTAAAGGTGGCGCTGATTTCGATCCAAAAGGAAAATCAGATAATGAAGTAATGCGATTTTGTCAAAGTTTTATGACAGAACTCTCAAAGTATATAGGTCCCAATACAGATGTTCCTGCAGGAGATATCGGTGTGGGTGGTCGAGAGATTGGCTATATGTTTGGGCAATATAAAAGGTTGCGAGACGAGTTCACTGGGGTACTTACCGGAAAAGGACTTTCTTATGGAGGATCTTTAATGCGACCAGAAGCTACAGGGTATGGCAATGTATACTTTGCAGAAAATATGTTGAAAACGAGAGGCGAGTCCCTAAATGGAAAAACTGTTGTAATTTCAGGATCAGGTAACGTAGCTCAATTCGCTGCCGAAAAAGCGATGAGTCTTGGAGCCAAAATTATCACCTTTTCAGATTCATCTGGTTATATTGTAGATAATGATGGTATCGATACAGAGAAACTTGAATTTGTAAAAGAGCTTAAAAATGTGAAGCGCGGACGTATTAAAGAATATGTTAATACCTATACAAACGCTACCTATGTAGCGGAAAAAACTCCATGGTCTGTACCTTGTGATATCGCTTTACCGTGTGCTACACAAAATGAACTTCATGTAGAGGATGCAAAAGAGTTGGTTAAAAATGGATGTATCTGCGTAGGAGAAGGAGCTAATATGCCTTGTACAGCAGATGCTATTGAGATTTTCTTGAATGCTAAGATTTTATTCTCTCCTGGTAAAGCCTCTAATGCAGGGGGAGTAGCAACTTCTGGATTAGAAATGTCTCAAAACTCTTTACGTTTTAATTGGACGGCACAGGAGGTAGACGAAAAACTTCATGGAATCATGAACAGTATTCATGAGCAATGTGTTATTTATGGAACCGAAGAGGATGGGTTCATAAATTATGTGAAAGGAGCTAATATTGCAGGTTTTGTCAAAGTTGCAGATGCGATGCTAGAACAAGGCGTGGTATAAAGTTAAACGTATTATATTATTTAAAACCACTCTGCAGTATAGAGTGGTTTTTTTATATAAATTCATAGAAAGAAGGATTCACTTATAACGAACGTATGATCATCAAATCTACAGCAATAGTATTGCGTACAATTCGCTATAGTGATAATGATATCATTGCCACATTATTTACAAAATCTAGTGGCGTAAGATCTTATATGCTGAGGGGCATTTTAAAATCTAAAAAAGGAAAATTGAGATACGCTCTGTTTCAACCCTTAACATTACTAGATATTGAGGCTATTCACAAGGATAAAGGCACTTTAGAGCGTATTCGAGAAGCAAAAATACAGACTCCGTTTCAAACACTTCACAATGATTTTATCAAAAATGCATTGGTGTTTTTTGTTTCCGAAGTACTTTATATGTCTATTCAAGAACAAGAAGCTAATACAGAGTTATATCACTACTTAGAGACTACTTTACTATGGCTCGATAATCATGACAACATTAAAAATTTCCATCTTTCTTTTATGATTCGCTTGACGCAATATTTAGGGTTTTATCCTGATACATCCATGCAATCTTATCCTTATTTTGATTTGTTGTCAGGAGATTTTAAATCCGTTGATATTGGACCATACTGTTTTGAGGGTCCAAAGGTTGAAAGCTTTAAAACATTCTTAGGCATGACATTTGAGGCATCAATGAAGATCGATTTAAGTAAAGCTATGCGAGCAGAACTTCTTAATATGGTATTACTTTATTTTGAATTACATTTGCACGGCTTCAAAAAGCCGAAATCACTAACCATTTTCAATGAAATTTTTAAATAAGTATGCGATTATTTAATGTTTTACTATTGCTTCCTTTTCTTATACAATTTAGCAATGCTCAAGAAATCAAAGTGATTAGTGCTTCCGATAAGCATCCGATACCTAATGTTACTATCTATAATATAGAAAAGACCAAAAGCACATTAACTAATTTTGATGGCGTAGCTAATATTTCACTTTTTGAACCGAAAGAGATTCTACATTTTGCTCACCTTTCGCATTTACCAAGCACGTATTCAAAAGAAAGTATCCTTGAAAATAAAAGTATAGTTACATTACTAGTAGATGAAAATCAACTTTCTGAAGTTGTAATTTCGGTAAGCAAATGGCAAGAGGATAAGAAAGATGTTGTTCAAAGAATTGTGAGTATTTCTGAAGAAGATATCGCTATAAATACACCACAAACATCTGCCGATTTATTACAGAATACTGGACAAGTATACGTACAAAAAAGTCAACTGGGTGGTGGGAGTCCAATTATAAGAGGCTTTGCAACAAATCGTTTATTAATTGCAGTTGATGGTGTACGCATGAATACCGCTATTTTTAGAGGAGGAAATGTACAAAATATTATATCCATTGATCCATTTAGTATTCGAAGTACCGAGGTTATTTTAGGACCGGGCTCTGTAGTTTACGGTAGTGATGCGGTAGGAGGTGTTATGAATTTTTACACACTTAAACCTTCCTTTTCAGACAAAGGAAACCCCCTCATATCGGGTAAATCCACTGTACGTTATGCCACTTCAAATAGTGAAAAAACGGGTCATGTGGATGTAAACTTTGGATTTAAGAAATGGGCTTTTTTAAGTAGTATCAGCTATTCTGATTTTGATGATCTTAAAATGGGTTCACACGGTCCAGATGATTATCTGCGCCCAGATTATATTGATACTAATACAGGTATTGATATACTCACTCTAAATTCTGATCCAGAAACACAAATTTTTACAGGCTATAATCAGATTAACTTTTTGCAAAAAGCACGTTTTATGCCTAATCCACGTTGGAATTTTGATTTGGGTCTTATCTATACGACAACCTCGGACTTTCCTAGGTATGATCGCTTGATTCGCCGTAGGGGTGAGGATTTGCGATCAGCAGAATGGTACTATGGTCCGCAACGTTGGTTAATGGGTAATGTACTAATAACTCATAAAAATACTTCAAAATATTACGATTCTGTACAGTTTACAGCTGCCTATCAAATGTTCGAAGAGAGTAGGAATGATCGGGATTTTGAGTCTAGCGCACTTTCAAAAACAAAAGAGCATGTAGATGCGTACTCAGTAAATATTGATTTTGAAAAAAAAATGAATTCGGCAACTTTATTTCATTATGGAGCAGAGTATATTTTGAATAATGTAAACTCAAAGGGATATTCTCTAGATATCGATACGAATAATGAAACACCAGCAGCTTCAAGGTATCCAGATGGAAGCAGTTGGCAATCTGCGGCAGCGTACCTAAGCTTAAAATATAAGTTTAATACTAATGTAAGACTGCAAACTGGTGTTCGTTATAACTATGTAATGGTTAGATCTACATTCTCTGATCAATTTTATGAGTTTCCTTTTGATCAAGCAAATATTGATACAGGTGCATTGACAGGAACAGCAGGTATTAGTTGGTTGCCTAACGACCTATTGCAATGGAAACTAAATTTTTCGACTGCATTTAGAGCTCCAAATATTGATGACATTGGTAAAATTTTTGATTCAGAACCAGGATTTGTAGTAGTCCCTAATCCTAATTTAAAAGCAGAGTATGCCTATAATGGAGAGCTAGGTTTGACAGTAACTCCATCAAAAAAATTGACCTTAGACTTAGCTACATTTTATACGCATTTAGATGATGCTTTGGTTCGAAGAGATTTTAATTTAAATGGAGCGAATCAAATCGTGTATAATGGAGAGTTGAGTAATGTGCAAGCTATACAAAATGCAGCATATGCCAAAATCTATGGATTTGAAGCAGGGCTTCGCTATCAATTTGCCTCTAATTTTACATTTATTTCTCAATATACATTTACTGGGGGAGAAGAAGAGTTAGATAACGGTGATACAGCACCTTCACGACATGTCGCACCACAATTTGGAACCACCAAACTTACCTATGCCAAAGATAAAATCCGTTTTGATTTGTTTACAAATTATAATGGTTCATTCTCATATGATCAACTATCCCCATCTGAGCAAAGTAAGGCTTATTTATACGCCTCAGATAGCAACGGAAATCCATATGCTCCATCATGGTATACCTTTAATGTTAGAGCAAATTATGAGATTTTTAAAGGGTTACAGCTGACTTTGGCTGTTGAGAATATTACAGATCAGAGGTATCGTACCTATTCTTCTGGAATTACTGCGGCTGGTAGAAATTTTATTTCATCTCTTAATTATGTGTTCTAAATTATGACTAGTCTTACGACCAGTTTATTTATTTTTGATATTGATGGCACCTTAACAGACAGTGTGTCAATGTATTTAAAAGTCGTTACACAGGCCTTAGAAAATTTGGGTATTACAAAATATCGATACTGATTATAATAATTATAAACATCATACAGATAGCTATGCGTTACGGTATAATTACAAACGTAGTTTTAGTAAAAATCCACCAATAGATTTATTAACTCGGTTTGAGTTAGGTATAATCACAGCTATGAAAACCGTTAATCGAACTAAAGAAATTGTTGGAGCAAGAGCAATGATAGAATCTTTAAGGCAAAACAAAGTGCCTTTTAGTTTTGCAACGGGTGCATTACCAAAACCAGCAATAGCCAAATTGCAACAGTGTGATATTTGGTATGATGAAGCTTTATTAGCAACATCCAAAACACATGAGTCGCGTGAAGGATTTGTAATGGATGCTATCGTTCGAGCAAAAAGATACTATAATAGGAATAATTTTGATAGAATTATATCTGTGGGTGATGGTGTATGGGATATGAAAACAGCTCATAATCTCAATTTAGATTTTGTGGGAATAGGCAGTAAATATGCTTCCTATTTCAAAAATAATGGAGTGAAAGAATGCTATGAAGATATGAATACGTTCTCTAGAACTCTTATGTCAAAAACTTAGTTTAATTTTAGAATAAAGTTGGTTTCGAATTTTTGTTTTAAAGCAGTTACTTCGGATACATTTTCATTCGGAATTGTAATTGATAACACGTAATGCTTTATTTTCCATCCAGTTTGGGTAGCTATAACAATACCGCTTCCTCTGCATATTCCCATTTGAGTAGACAAAAGCTCATCAAACCATCCATATTGTTTATTTTCACTTACGTATACGGCTCGTTTGAGATTCGTAAAACTCCAAGCTTTTCCTTTGTCAAAATAGGGTTTGGCAAATGTTTTGAATGCTTCTAGTTGCCAATTTTCTGAAGGATCTGTTCCGATAAAAACTGCATCATCTGTCATGAGATTAAAATATCCTTTATAATCGGCATTAGCAGCTGCTTCATGCCATTGATCTATCATTGTACTTATATTTTTTTCTATTGCTAATGGTTTTACTACTTGTGCGGTAACGCTAAGGGATATGCTAAAGGTGCATAGCGATAGCAAGATAATTTGTACATATTTCATAATCGATCGTATATAGTAATTTAATCTTCGCCTAGTAATTCCTTTTGAATATTATCTGGAATTGCAAGTGAGAGTTCATTAAGTTGAATTATCAAGCTATTGTAGGCTTTAATAAGTCTCGTATTCGCCTCAAGTAATTTTTCTTCTGTTACCATTTTTTTTTCTGACCAGTGGCGCAGTAATGCGGTTTCTGTTTCTAAGACTGTTAATCGTGAGGAAATTGCTCGGGTGTTGAGATCGTTGGATATATTTTCTCTCAATGTGTTTACTGCAAGGTCTGTAGTATCCGTATATTTTTGTATATAAAATGCATTCGAATTTTTCATCATTTTGATCAAATTACTTAGGGTTTGCAAATCGTCAAAATTTTTCAAATTTTCTTGGGCTTGGGGCGATAATAGTAGTAAATCTTGAGTGATTTTTTTATTAGAAAGACTATCAAGAAGTGGAAGCTTATTTATTTTTTTATCTTCATTGTGGTTAGAAGTATTGCGTTTTGTACAATTTGTACATGCCATAGTAATGGCACATAAAATAAAGATAGTAAACTTAAGGTTTTTCATAACGAAAATTTGAAATGCCTCAAAAATACAGCTTAAAAAGGGATAATAAAAAAAAGCTTGGTGATACCTAAGTATACCAAGCTTTTTACCCTTTAATAATTACTAGATATTATGCATAATACCAAGCTCCGTCACGATATACAACTTCTCTCCATCCATTTGAAGAGGAGTAGTAATACCATGTATCGTTAGAACGATAGACCCGTAAACCGTTAACAGTGTAATACTGACCATTTACATAGATAGGTTCGCCGCCTCCACTAGGGTACATTTGCGCTATTCCCTGCAAATCATTAGATGATAATGCATTGCGTTGTACCGAGTAAGAACTACCGTCTTTTTTTGTTATTGTAGGTTGTCCGTTTTTAGAAAACGAATTAGGTCCATACATCATAATTGAACCAAAATCTAAGGTGTTTGTATACTCATCTCCATCACGCCCTCTTTGCACATAGGTTTGAAAATTATTTTCTTTACCTGCCTGAATGTTATTAAAGTTTATTGTGATGTATTGATCACGATCTGCGCGACTTTGCTCATGCCATAACCCTATAGCATGTCCGATCTCGTGAATAGTGTTACCAGTACTACATCCACTAGCAAGATTAATTGTTTGGCGTCCACCAACCATTCCTACACTAGAGGAACAACCACTGCCTGATTGAAAGTATATATAATTAGACTGATTAGTACGTTCAACAAATTTCAGGTTAGTATTATTTTCCCAGCTTGCGATTGCATTGGTGACACGTGCCTGATTCGGTAAGTTACTCGCAATTTCATAATAAACGGTATTATTTGGCCATCTACCAGAGGTGCGACCTACACTTTTGCCTACTTGTGGAAACTCACCGTTCTCCAGGACAGCCTTTGTATCCTTAGATGTAATCATATCTTGAGGGATTATGATGTCTCCTTCAAAGATGTAGTTACCTTCAACATTTTCGTAAGAAATTGGTAATCCCAAAAAATATCCTTCGGTTACTGTTCCTGACTTATCAAAATATGCTCGTTCTGCGTCTTGAAAGGTTTCTTTTTCATTGTGCAGTGCTTCCTGCTCAATAAGATTTTCATCTTTTGAGCATGCAATCGTAGCCAAAGCTGCCGACAGCATAATTAAAGAATTTTTAATTTTCATGAGTTTGTATTTAAGTTATGATAGCAATAACTTAAATATTCCATATTTAGTATATTATAAAAGTGAAAATTGAATTGTTTGTCAGATCTTTCCTAAGCCTGGGTAAGTTGATGGATAGAGAACTCCTTTTTTTAAGGTAAATAATTCTCCGAACGGATCATTACTCATGTCCAAATGTCCATCGAGATCGGCATAATGGATATTGGGTCTAGAAAGTGCAAAATGCAAGCCTGCAGAGATACCTAAGCGGCATTCGTCAATACATCCAATCATTACATCGAGATTTGCAGATTTGGCTACAGAGCTAATGTGTTTTGCTTCCAAAATACCACCCACTTTCATCAACTTAATATTAACCATATCGATGCGTTGATTTTGTGCTAACCTAAAAGCATCCTTTAGGGTTTTGATACTCTCATCGGCCATTACTGGTATCGTAACTTGTTGGGTAACTTCACCAAGCTTTTCTTCTTTTATAATAGGAAGCGGTTGTTCAAAAATCTCAATATCTACAGTTTTAGTTCTTTTTACAAATGCAACAGAATCGTTTACGGTATATCCTTGATTTCCATCAAAACGTAGGGATACGTGAGGAAATTTTTCGCGTATTTTAATCATTTTTTCGATATCCTGTTCAACGTCTAAACCTCCTTTGACTTTAATAATATTAAAACCTTGTTCTACAAATTGCGTTGCTTCTTTCAGTGTGTCTGTGACAGAAAGTATTCCTATGGTGATACTGGTTGCTATATATTCTCGATAGCCTCCTAAAAATTGATATAATGGAATATTCAATTTACGAGAAATAAGGTCGTGCAATGCAATATCAACCATAGCAAGTGCAGAGGAGCTGCCTTTCATTACCAATTTCAGATCTTCCAGAATTTTTACAGTTAAAAAGGGATTTTTTCCGATTAAATAGGGAATTATGATAGTCTTTATTGCGGTTTCTACCTGATCTGGTGTCTCTCCAGTGACAACACTATCTGGTGCCGCACAACCGTACCCAATGGTTGTGGTGTTTGTTTCAATTTTCAGAATAAAATTGGTAGCCTTGGCAACAGTTTCGTACGCAATTATATAAGGCGTAGCGAGATTGATATCTAAGCGTTCGTATGATACTTGTGTAATTTTCATTAGTATTAGAGGATGAGATCTTGAATTGAGAATTGATACGCGCAATTGATAGTTTGAGTACTCAATTTTTTATATAAGTTTTGAGAATTTCAACGAGTTCTTTTGAGCCGTTTGCTAGGACATCAAAAGCAGGTAAACCTGTTTCTCTAGTTATTGTTTTGCAAGTTGAATCAATCTCGTGAGGTTCCATTTTTTCATGATTTACCGTAATAGCGATAACTTTGCGGCCAGAAATGATCTCTATAGCGTTAATTTGCTCTTGTAAACTGTGTAGTTTATAACCAGGAAAACCATCATACTCTATACGCTTAGGTGCATGTTGCAGGATTACATAGTCAGGACGGCCAGCAGCAAGAATCTCGAATCCACCTGGATACGCTGGGTTCATTAAACTGCCTTGCCCTTCGATCACGATTACATCAGGACGTTCTTCTTTCCATGCGCTCACTACAGCATGTTCAATTTCGCCAGAAACAAAATCATTGATACAACTATCCATGATCATACTATATTTTGCTCCTTGCATCCAAGCAGTTTGACCAGTGCCTATCATTTGAGCAGTAACTCCCGAATCTCTTAGTCCATGAACAAGTAACCAAGAAGTCGTGCGTTTACCTATGGCTGAGTCTGTACCTAGAACAGCGAGTTTTAAACTTTTGACTTGTTCGATTTCACCCGAAAAAAAGTGAAGTGTGTCTCTATCGGGAGTTTTTCTAATATCTCTAATTCTACAATTATTAGCTTGTGCAACTCTCATTATGTCGTTGTCATTACTCAAAAAATCGTGAAGTCCGCTATCAACATTCCAACCCATTTCTAATGCTTTTTTGATGGTGTTTTTAGCTTCGATTGGTAATCGACCACCATCTGGAGCAAGTCCAATTACTAATGAGCTTGGACAGTTATTAGTGTTTGTTAGCTTTTTTACTGCAGTATCAATTGTTTTAAAAACCGGAATTCCGTTAGGGATTCCATCCAGAACTTCTCCAGCATCCTGATCAGCATACGTATTGTCTATTACACCAACAATATCATATCGTTCTGTAAAGCGTATAAGGCCATGTGCTGTTTTGCCGTTGGGTGTGTTGAAAGCACCTTGGCAATACACAAGTGCTTTTCCATCTATTGATTGTTTCATGATTTAATTTATCTAAGTTGAAAGATGTTTTATTTAGTTAAAAAATATTTGATTGGTAGCTATCGGGGATTACTTAATATTTTGCTGTGAGGACAGCTACAAATCGGTCTGGTTCAAAATTTAGGTGTTCGTGCATTTCCAAAAGTCCAATAAGGCCTGCTGTAGATGCTGGTAATATTTTAAAAGATTCTTTTTTCAAAAGATAGGAACTCATCTCTCTCATTTTTTTGTCACTTATATTAAATGCATTTCCGCCAGATTCGCGTATAGCATATAAAGCTTCGTTACCGTCAAAGCTGTGCCAATTTATTAAAGGCTCATTGTACTTGGTTTCTCTTATACTTAAAGGATCGAGGTCTACACAATGATCGAGTCCTTGTTTAAAAGATTGTATAATAGGATTTTTATGCGTTGAGGATGCAGCAATCATCTTTGGAACACGCGAGGTTTTCCCTCGTTTATATAAACTTATAAAGCCGCGATAAATTCCAGCAAACAAGGTGCCGTTAGAAACAGGAGCGGCACAATACTTGGGTGCATCACCTAATTCTTCAAAAATTTCGAAAGCTATTTGTGAATACGCCATGATTTGAAGTGGTGTGTTATCCCCGCCTGGATTGGCATCATACCATTGATTTTCAATAGCAAATGCACTACTAGTTTTAACCACATCCTCATAACTACCAGGTAGCCGTATTATTTGAGCACCGAGAGTCGTCATTTCTGCGATACGTTCGGTATGATATGTTTCTGGAATAAATATCTTACAAGAGATACCTGCAAGATCTGCAGCTAGTGCCATTGCTACGCCATAATTACCACAGGTTGCTAATGAAACTGTTTCAAAACCTCTACGTAGTGCATCATATACTTGCGCAAAAGCAATTCGATCTTTTTGGGTTCCTGTAGGGTTATTGCCCTCATATTTAATGAATATTTGACGAATATTAAATTCTCGTTCTAAAGTTTTAGCACGATGCAAGCTTGTATCTCCTACTTCAATATTAATAATATCCTCAAAAGATTCTAGTCTATCTACTAGGGTTTTGCTATGATCTTTAACCAATTTACTTAACTCGGTAGTCTCGATAGCTACTTTATTTATAGCTGTTTTAACGCCATCTTTTAGATTCATCTGTGTGAGCTTGATTTATTGTAAAAGCTACTACAAAAGAATGAGATTGTTTAATTTGGGATATACAATTAATTGTTAAATGTGATAGTATTTTTTCTGTTCAGACTAACCAGAATATTTGCATAAACACAACAATTGGTATTGATCCAACACAAGCCTTGATATGACTTGACACGAAAGAGCTAAACGCAAAAAAGTCCAACATTGCTGCTGGACTTTTGCTCCCCCTCTTGGGCTTTATGTGTAACAAGTAATGTGATGTGAAACAGATAGTTACATTTGTTTTGGTTTTAGGGTGTGCCTAAAAGCATGCCTTTCATATTGTGTCACACATCTTCATACTTCTTATCTGCTAGTATTAAATATACATAATTAGGCTTTAAATGATACTCTATAATTAAGTGATACGCTGAATCCTGCCAAGTCTTATGTAACTTGGTTAAATCCTCATTAGAATCTAATGTTTGTTTTCCATACTTATTTTCTAGCTGTGTAGTTAATTGTATAAATTCTACTACAGGATTAAAACATTTAAAAACTACCTCAACTTTAAACAGAATGTCTAGATTGAAGTATAGATAAATATGTTGTACTGTGAGGCCACATAAATCTGTAATATCTTCCTTTGAATATTTATACTTATCATATAACCTAGTTACTTCTATAAAATCCAAGTCAAATTCCCAATTCTCATAAGGCATACCTAATTTAAATGGCAGTTCTTCAAGATTCATAAAAATTGGGTATAAAAAAACCACCTACAAATTTGAGGTGGTCTACTTTTAATAATTTAAAATTTATTCGCTATAATACATTTTAGGTGTTTTTAATTTTTTTACTGCTTCTTTTCCTTCCTGAGCACTTAACATTTCAAAATTAACTCTAGCATAGTTAAAACCCATTTTTGGAATTAGTCTCAAATAATATGTTTTACCTTTTTGAGCATTAATTGTGTAGACTCTTTCTGTTTCAGCTTGAGCTATAATTTTATGCTCTTCAGGTGTTACATCAAAGCACAAATAGCTCTTTGGTCCTAATGAACCCATTTGATTATCCTTGGAATTATCAAAAACATTGAATTTCACAAAACCTCCAAAGTTTCCAGTTCTAACAATATATATTCTTGCTTTATCAGATTCTAAATCTTCATCTTGTGTAAACTTCTTAAACTGTTTTGTTGATGCACAAGATGCAACTAGAATAGCTAATAATGCTATTAGGTTTAATTTTAATAGGCTTTTCATTTCTTTAATTTTTAGTATTGAAATATTTAAGGTATAAATGTAAAAGTGTAAGTAGTACCATCTTCCTTGATACTTAAAGTTGAGCCATTGATAACTCCTGTAACATCACATTCTAAAAATACAAATCCATTGTTATTACACTGACCAGTGAAACTAAAAGTAACATTGGGTTTATCATATGTAAAAGTTCCATATATATCTTCATTATAAAATTCACCACTACCAACATCATAGAAAGGATGATTAAGTCTTACCTCATCATTTACAGAGAAATATATAAAATAACTTCTGTCAGGTTCATCATGTCCCCATTCAGTTTGATTGATGGAATCTGGTGTAGTAATACTTCCTTCATTATCATCTTTTGAACAATATGTTATAAATACAAGCGTAATTAATAAAAGGGGTAGTCTAAATAGGTTTCTCATAGTATAAAGGGTTTAATTATTTTTCCTTCGAGGCTTTAAGTAATCCTGCTAACAATCTAATAACCAAACTTTGATTTAATTCTTTCTTATAGGTTAAAAAGGAGGTGATTTACTTATAAGAATTTGGAGATCTTTAAGTCATATTCATCTTGACTTATGACACCAGACTTTAAGGCTCTTTTGTATTTTTCCAATTCAGTTGTGTTAGTATTGTTTTCACTAATTTTATTCAGCAAGTCATCAAAATAGCTCCAGTACTCTTGTTTAATCTTGTATTCTTTTTGTTTATCCTTGTTGCTATTAGATTTAATTGCTTTGAATGAAGCTATTTTTTCTTTTACCTCCTGGTTTAGCGTAATAAATTCGGGCTTTGATGTATTTGGTATTTTATATATAGCTTTACTTATACCTAAAGCAATTAATGCAGAATGGAACTCTAACAATCCTAATATGTACCAGAGTATAGAGCTTCTGTTTTGCTGTGCAGCTTTTTTACTAACATAACTAGCCATTATTAATTTTATAATAAAACCAGTAAGACCTATTATCCCATAGTTGCTTTTACCATTTTTTAAAAACTCTGTTAACAAATAGAATAATAAAAGGATTACAAAAAAGTAACCTACTGAAGCAAAAATCAAATGATAATTGTTTTGATATAATTTCTTAATAGTTCCTCTACCTTCAACAAATGCTATTAGAGCATAGGCTATTGTAAAAAATATAATGGCTATTAAGAAGGATGTAATAATCTGTTCCATAGAGATAAAATTTAACCTGTCATATATGGCATTAAACTAATGCAATGTAATCACTTCTTTTGATATTGCCAAATATGACAACATTGGAAGAGCTTGAATTAGAAAATATTAAAACTGAATTACTCCAGAATGTTGGAAAAAATATCCAAAGAATAAGGGAGAATAGAGGCTTATCTCAAGTTGATTTGGCAGGTAAAATGATGGGTAAATTTGACACTACAAATATATCTCGCATAGAATCTGGTAGAAATAATCCCACTTTGTTTACCCTTTTTAGAATTTCTGAAGCACTAGAGGTGACACTACCAGAATTACTATGCTTTGATACACCATAAATCACAATTTGGCTATTAGGTAGTTTTGCTTTTCAATCCCGCATTATTCTGTTATTCCTACTAGAACAAAATAATATTACAACATTCCACACATGGATTCAGTAGAATTTGGCTATAGTAGTATATCTATCAAATAACATTAGAGATAAAAAAGTAATATTTATGACTCTTTTATGCATATTCACAGACACGCGAATTTGCAAAGTTTGCAGAATATGCAATTATTGCAAAAACTACTACCATAATAGAGAACTGACAATGGATTATGTTTTTCCATTGTCAGCTAGACTGTAGTAACCCTCCTTTGAAATAATCAAATGATCTAGTAGAATTAAATCAACTGCTTTACAGGCTTGTATTAGTTTTTGAGTAATTTGTATGTCCGCATTACTTGGCACTAATGTACCAGTAGGGTGATTATGGATAAGCACAATAGAAGAGGAATGTGTTTTTAATGCTACGCTTAATATAATTTTAATATCTACTATACTTTGCGCAATTCCTCCTTTTGATAATTGGTAAATTCCTAAAACAACGTTAGCTTTATTTAGTAGAATAACTTTTACCTCTTCTTGAAATTCTATAGTATCCATATCCCAGTGTGTTAAAGCAACTTTGTAGGCTATCTCACTTTTAGATATCTTTATACAGTTCCTATTAGAATTAGAATAGGATACTTTTATTTCTGAAACTCTCATAGTATAATGCACTATTTAAATTTTTCTTGATCATTTATAAACTGATATAGTATAAATACCATGTCAAGAAAAATAAAACGTCCATTCTCAGTACCAATAGTATATATAAGCACCAATTATGGACGTCAAATTATTAATTAAACTCCTTATTCAGCTAATTGTGAAGCTCCATTTTGTGAAAACATAGAAGTGTCTGCCATTAATTCTTCTATAGCTTTATCTTCTTTAGATGGTTGCTCTTCTCTAGGGACAAACACCCATCTATGCATTAAGATTAATTCTTCTCCTGTTTCTTTGACTACATAAGTATATGGCTCTACTTCTTTCTTTACCACATTACCAGGCATTTCTGAACCTATGAGAGCTTGACAAGTAGCCTCATCAAAAGTTGAGGTAATGAATGCTTTCTTAGCTGTAGCATAATATTGCCCTGTTTCTTTAGACAAAACCATTTCAATACCTCCTTGTAATTCTAAAAGGAAAAACGTAGTTCCATCTTCTCTTTCTCTTTGTTTATAATTGATAATTCGTACCATTTTAATAATTTTTGAGTTGAATAAAATCACTTCATTACTACTGCTAAACCAAAGTAATTGCAACTTTCACCTAGAATTAGATGGCATGGCAGATAATGAAAGAACTAGTCCTTATAGACTAGCCCAAATAAGTGAGGGTATTAAGTGGGGGGAGTGAGGAAAAAATTAAAGTGTAAATTCTATAGCCTCTGAGTCACTTGAACACTTATAACTTTAGTTAGATAAATTTTATAAGTAAGATTTACTAACCTCTAAGAGATCATACTATACAACTATCAAACTGCAAAGTCTTTAAAATTAAAGATGAATAAATACTGCCTCAAAAAAAAACTAACTTATATAGAATAGGCGGGGGGAGTTTGAAATTCCAAACAAGGGGGGGTACTTTGTGTAGGGTCATTTACACATAAATATTTCATTTTCAAATTTTTATCAAAAAAATTCTTATATTGACAAGTACTGACAAGTTAAATCAATGCAAGTTATGAATTTAGGTAGTTTAATAAAAAATGAAAGAGAAAAAAAAGATTTGCTTATGAGACAACTGGCTTCACTTGTAGATGTGGACACTTCAATGATAAGTAAAATAGAGAATGGATATAGAAGCCCAACTAAAGAACAAATTAATAAGATTGCATCTGCATTAGGAATAGATAATAAAATGCTTTTATCAATATGGTACGCTGAAAAGATTTATGAAGATATTAAAGATGAAGATGATGCATTGGATATATTAAAATTAGCAGAAAAAAAAGTAAAAGAAATAAGAAATGTCTGATTCAGCAAAGGGGTCTTTTTCTGGGTATCTTTTTCAATTTGAAAGAGCATTACTACTTCTTTCAGATTTAGAAAGTGACTCTGATTATATATCTATTGAAAATGTAGATGATATTGCTACACATAAGACGGATGGAACTGTTTTGATTACAGACCAATCTAAACATAGTATTTCAGAAAGTGGAACTACTTTTGGGGACACTACTTATGCTCTTTGGAGAACTTTACAACTTTGGGTTGAAAAAACAGAGAACAAGATATTTGACAATAACACTATTTTCATTTGTTCAACTAACAAACCTATTTCAAAAAACTCATTACTTCACTTTATCTGTAATAATGATTTTAATATGGTCAAAGAAAAGATTTTAGAATTAAGAACAGAGCAAATAGAAAAGCTATCAAAAACAAGGGGAAAAAATAAAAATAAAGGTAAATCTATTGAATCGATATTAAAACTTATAAATTTTATAATCAAGAAATTTGACATTTTTGAAGTTATTCAGCCTTCAATTGAAATCAAAGATAATACAAACCTTAAAACAGATATTTTAAATAGGTTACACTTAAACTCCAAGCATATTTCAGAACTCCAACAAAATAATATTTATGAAGGAATGTTGGGATGGTTAACATCTAATAGTTTAAAACTGTGGAGAAACGCAGAAACTGCTGAATTCAGAAAAATGGAAATGAATAACAAATACCAATCCTTAATCAATAGGCCATCTATTGTTAATGCTTTGTTTAGAGTAAAAAGTAGTTTCTCCATAAATAATGAAGAAATTGAAGCTAAAAAAGATGAGCTTTTTGTTAAACAAATTGAATTGTTATCAAGAAAAGAAGATGCAAAAAACAGGATTATAAAAAAAGCTATAGAGGACTTTATACGATACGAAATTGAACATACTTATATTATCAATGAACAAGGTGATTTTACAAAAGAAGATTTTAGCAAGTTTATAGATTCTTGTTTTGAAGAATGGCAATCATATTTTGATGATAAAGTAATTTTTGAATCTTCAAGATATACAGAGGATGAAAAAAATGAATTAGCTATTGAAGTTTATGGACATATAATGAATAGGTTAAAAATAAATTTTAATAATGATTATAAATTCAATACTGACAATATTTATATTAAAAATGGCAGTTTTTTAAAACTATCTAATATCCCAAAAATAGGATGGCATCCGGACTGGAAAGAAAGATTTAAAGACTCTAAACATCAATAATTTATGAATCAAGAATTCAACTTATATGATATTATGCAAAATACAGCTATAAGTGCTTTAGCATGTCATAGTTTTATTCTAGGCTATAATAAGGTAGCAAAACAGAAAAAAGAAAAATTGAATTTCCCAAAATTAAAGTACTTATTTTTTGTGTTACCTGTTGTTTACCATAAAGATACAAGAGAGGTTTTTAAAAGTTCTAATGAATTATATACTGCTATTTTAAATAATAAAGAAATGATATTGGGTTTGCAGAATAGAGCAAATAAAATGTCTCCTCAAACATTTAATGCTTTGAATTTAGCTTTCAGTAAAAAAATTATAGAGTATAATAAAGTAGATAAAAGTGTTGAACTTTTATATGGTTTTAGATCACATAAAATATCCATAACCAGTAGTTTTGGGAGAGAAAACATAGTAAGAACTATTCAAAATAGTGCTTATAAATTAGGTCATATTTTTGCTAAAAATTCCGAAAAAAACATTCAATTAGAATTAAACATAAGATTTTAATGAAACTATATATAAAGAACATAATACTATACCCGAAAGACAAAGAGTTTTCTCCACAAATTTTGACTTTTAAAGAAGATAAAATAAATATTATAACAGGATATAGTCAAAGAGGCAAGTCTGCTATAATTGACATCATTGATTATTGTTTGGGCAGTGGAGAGTGTAACATTCCTGTTGGCACTATTAGAAAAACTGTCGAAGTATTTGCTTTATATCTCAAAATGAATGATGAATATCTATTTATAGGAAGAGACAACTATGATGACTCAAAATCTACTATGTACTTTTATAAAGAAAATAGAAGAGGAGAAAATTTATCATTAAGGACAAATGAATGGTTAGAAAATAAAAATGACTACAGGCAAAACACCACTTATATTAAGAGGGTGTTAAGTGAATTTTCTGGTTTTAAAAACATAGCTACTAATGATGGTTTAAGTAACCCATTTGATTCACCAGCAAGTTTCAGAGATACAGCAGCTTTTCAATTTCAAACTCAAAATATTATTGCTAATCCATCTACTATGTTTTATAAAACAGATACTTGGGAGCATTTGCAAAAATTGAAAACGATATTTCCTTTAATTCTCGGTTATAAATCATATGATATTCTAATTTTAGAAAAGGAAATTAATGAGTTAGAAATAGATAAAAAGAAGAAGAAAATAAAATTAGAAGAAATTACAAAACAGTATGAAAATTGGCAATCCGATATTTATGAATATTATACTGAAGCTGTTAACCTAGGGTTAACTAATTCAGATTTAGATATTAGTAGCTCAAGTGTAAATTTGATACAAAAAGAATTATCAAAAGTTGTTAGTAATTCTAAAAAAGGCATTTTATATAAGCAAGGAGCTGCAAATAGATTTTCAGAAAAAATTACAGATTTCAATCAAAGTAGAGATTTATTAATTAGAGAATTAGATAAGTTAAAAACAAGTCTTTATAAAATTGAAGAGTTAAATAACTCCAAAGATGATTATATAACAGATGTAGCATTTGAAAAGGAGAATAGGTTAAAGCCTGTTGAATGGTTTTTAAGACAAAAAGGATCTAATAGATGTCCTTTTTGTGATTCTGAATCAACAAAGGCTATAGATGAGTTACTGTCTTTAAATGAGGAAAAAGCTAGAAACAAAATAGTCTTAGAAAATTCTAAATCATTATTATTCAATTTTGATAAAGAGAGGATTAGTATAAAAAGTGAAATTAAGAAGAAAGAAGAGCTCATTGAAAAAATAGATAATAACATCAGAATAATTTCAGAAGCAAAAGAAGAAGAGAAATCTTTTCAAAAATCTTTTCAATTTATTGGTAAAATACAACATGCTATTGATAATTTAAAGAAAATAGCTCCATCAGGTATCTTAGCTAATGAAATAAAAGATTTACAAGAAGAGATAGATAAGAAAATTAAAAAGCTTAAAGATTTAGAGAAAAAGTTTGACAAAGAACTATCTCTAAATAAATTATCTAAACTGATAGGGAAGTATATTAAAATACTACCAATTGAAGATAAAAAAACCAAAAAAGTACTACTAGACCCTAAGGAAAGTTTAAATATAAAAGTTGAAGATACTAAAACACAAAATAAGTACTTTTTATCTAGATTAGGTAGTGGGGCTAATTATATGGGCTATCACATTTCAACTATGTTAGGACTTCATGAGTTTTTTTATAAACTTAAGGAAACTGGCAAGCCCAATTTTGTACCCTCTTTTTTAATTTTTGACCAGCCAAGCCAAGTGTATTATCCTGAAAAATTTGAAGAAAAGGATGGGGCAAAAGGCTCTAAGGATATTGAGGATACAAAAAAAATATTTGAAGCATGTAATGAATTCATGAAAAACACCAATTATGAGATTCAGTTAATTATATTAGAACATGTACCAAAATCTACATGGGAGAATATAAATGATGATGTTTTTAACGTGGTTGGGGTATGGAGAGGAGAGGAGAATGAGGAAAACTATGAAGCTCTAATACCTAAAGAATGGTTGTAATTATTGAGAGTACGTTTGATCTGAGTTTATTATTATTTAAAAGAGGATTTCAATTCTCAAAATATGATAAGAAAGTATTGTCTCAATAATGTAAAGAATCATTTGATAATCGAATGATTATAAGCATTCGCTATTTGGCTAATAATATTAATAAAAGACAATTAAAGAAGAGTTATTTGACTATAAAGTTCAAAAAGTTATTTGTAGTATTGAAAGTTATATAAAATACAAAATCGTTGGATTTAGATTTAAGGGTGATGGTTGGATTAACCTTGTTAACAATGCTATTCACCATTGTTCTGAATATTGGGGTGGGGATATACTGAAAATGCTTTTAAGAAATATAAACTTTACTTTAAACTAATTGAAATGGAAAAAAATTTTTTTCTGAAAAAATTATCTCAACATTACTCTAAAACTATATAAACAGATTATTGGTTTGAAAGATTATTTAAAGTTTTATACCCTGAACTAACGTGAAAAATTTTTATTTATCATATGAGGAGGAAAAAGAAAATCTTCTAAAAGAATACGAGTCAACTGAATCTTTTCTTGAAGTAAATGAGGTGTTAAACAAATATGGGTGGCATTTTATAAACCCTTATATGCAAGTGTTTAAAATCACTTCTCTAATGAAAGAAGAAAAAAATGGCTCATTAAATCAAGAAAAAGTAAACTCATTTTTTATTAATGAATTCTATGATTTAAGTCTGACCTTGAGCTTCGTGGATGGTTATTTCAAAAGATCACAATTTATTTCGCCGTACAATTATTTTATAGAGTCTAGCTTAATTTTATGCTTTCAAAAAGATTATGCAGGAGCTATAAACCTAATTATTCCAGTAATTGAAGGCTCAATTAGTTCTTACATAAAAGAATATAGAGGAATAGATTTGAACGAAGGAAATCGGTATGATAAAATAAAAAGGGCTATCAATCAAATAAAAAATGATATTTTGTTAAACATAAAAAAAGAGTATGAAATAAGTTTACATAACAAACAGCAAATTAAACAATTACTGTGTTATCATAGAAAATACTATGATAATTGGGTGTGTATTATTGATGCTTTTTTTAAAAAATCTTTATTTGCACATACTTCTGATAATCCAAGTAATAATACTTTAAACAGGCATTCTATATTACATTTGTTAGAAATAAAAAATTATAATTCATTAGAAAACTACATTAAGTTATTTAATAGTTTAAAATTCTTGGTATGGCTATTCCTTCAATTAGAAAAAAAATCGATTCTGAATAATATCGATGATGAAACTTTTATGAATAAAAGAGTACTTTATGAAGAATTAATCAAAAGATCTGATGAAATCACTCCAATCAAACATGCTTTATTGAAAGTCTATAATTTAAATAATAAATCAGACTTTTCTCTTATATCAAATTACACGCCAATCGATAAAGAATTATCTATTGGAGGTAAGATATCTCTCTATTTACAAAGACACCTTCTAATGTTATCAAGCAAGTCAGAACTAAAGAAGTAACCCAACCTCTAAAGAAATAGAGGCAGGGCATTTACTCAACTCAAAAACCAACAGTATTGAGAATCACTATTGAGTACTTATGAGCTTTCCTCATCAAAACTAAAAGAATTTACATTTCTTTTTAAAAACGGATCAATATAACTGTTCTTATATGTCTAGAAGGAACTGCAGAGCTTATCTCTATTTCTTTTTAGGAAAGAGCTGTAATACCATTACTTGAAAAGTTTTTAGGATTAATTAATTGTTCTAGCTGTTCCTTTTTGCTTCTAAATTGAGGTTGTAATGCTTGTTGAAACCTTGGATTTGCTTGATAAATAGTTGTTAGTTCTGAAACAGATACAGCACCATTTATTTTGGCTAAAACATCTTTTAGAGTTTCTGGTTCAGCATTACACCATTTAAGCAATCTTTCACCAATTTTTTCTGTAATAACGAATTCAGGTTTATTCATAAACATCCCTGTTCTGTCTTTACTAGCTTTAGCTATATGCTTATCATTTATAAGTTCAAAATTTACTGTCAATTCATATTCAAAACCCTCTCTGGTAATTTCTTTAGTACCATGTTTTATTACTTGGGTTCTGCCATTACTACCTATATCCAAAGAATAATCAATTTTTCTTCGAGTAGTAGTAATGATATGGCAGCTTGACTGTAATATTTTATCTATAAATCCTTGGTGCAAAGGAGTGATTTTTGCCCAGTCCTGAAATCTGCCTCCTAATTTTTCATGCATTTGTAAACAACCACCAGGACCATTCCATTCATGAGTTATTGAATCTATAATGATAACCTCAATATTGGATTTCTCACAAATTTGAATAGCATCAATATATCTATGAGGGCTATAAGGAGCAGTTAGGTCTAATACATTGAAGTTGCCCAAATCTGCATATAATGAAGCTGATGAATTTTCTGTGTCAATAACAGCTATTTTGCTCCAATCTTTAGTCATTCCATAGGCTAGTAGAAGGGCTGAGTGAGTTTTACCAAATCCTGATGCTCCAGAGATACCTAACCTGAGTTTTACGTTTTCTCTTTTACTCTGTTTTAATTTCATTATTTAAAATTTTAAAGGTTAATATTTGTTTGAAGAATGATTCATTTAAAACTTAAAAAGCATTTTACTACACGAGTGAAATGCTTTTTTTATTATGATTTTATAGAAATGGCTATTAGCTTTAAAATTCTCTCAATCTACTGATATACTTGATTTTGTCATCATTTTTTTGTAACTTTGCGTATACTTTCCAAGTAAAACAAACTTACATCAGAGTTGTCCTCGTCCAGAGTTCCTGCGTTGCTAAAATTTAGAATTTTGAAGAGGGAGGTGTATTATTAAAGAGGAGGGAGGAACTTTTGTGAATTGTACTTATTTACAATTCTATCAAACACTCTTTTATTCTAGAAGGTATGGTTCCTACTAGTATAAATAATAGCCTTTATGTGTTTTGTGATCTTTATGGTTGCAGAAATTTACGTCCACTTTTAGTACCCTTATATTATATATGCACAAAAAATGGACGTTTGAGAATGTTATTTTTCTATGGATTTTTTAAGCATTTCAATAGTCTTACCTTGTTGCTCAACATACTTTTCTTCTCCTCCTGCTAGAGCAATTTTTGATTCAAATACTTTATCCAAATTCTCGTGGTTGTAGTCCTGCGGAGAGATGAGATTTATTATATTATTACTGTAAGGAAGTGATTTTGTTGCATTTACTTTCTTTATAGGAGATCTTCTTCCACTAGGTAATTTAGCTGCTTCTGAGATGAAGAAATCCTCTATAAGCAAATTATAAAAGGAATTTAATTTGCTTTTAATTGTACTCTTATTTTCAATTCTTCTTTTAAATTCAAAAATATCATTACTTAATAGTTCCTCATGGCTCAATAAGGCTTCTAAATCATTGAATTTTGTAATGTCCTCTGGATTAAAAAATTCTCTAGGAGGCTTGCTATATAGGTAACAGAAACTTACTCTATTGGTCTCATACTGCTGAATACTAGCTATTAGTTTCTCTCTAAAGTGATTTAAAAGCTTATAAAACTTATGCTTATTTGATGGGGTAGCAGAAGGGTTATTAATCACTTGTTTTATGGAGTCTAAAAAATAATTTCCCCTGTTATAACTAAGATCATAGGTTCTTGTAGATACATTATAATACTCGTAATTTTTACCATAATACATTAGAGCAATAAACTGAAGTAATTCAATTTCAAGTTCTTTAGTCTTGGTAGAATAAGAAGTAACATTCATCCACTTATCTCCCTCAGAAACTCTGTATTTTAGCTGAAACTCATTAAAAAGAGTATTCCTCACCTCATGATAAAGCATAGCGTAGTTTCCGAATTCCTTATAGAATTGGAGATGATCTTGTCCAAAGTATTTGTTGTAATAATAATCAAGGGATTTTTTTATTTTTCCACTGGTAAAAAAAATAGTAGGTTTTACGTTAACCTCTTTAAGAACACAATTTACAAATTGATTAGCTATAGAAGCATATGTAACATAAGAGCTAATATCTTCTCCAAAAAAAGGAAAGTTATTTGCCAAATAGTCTTCTCCATTATTTAATACGAATTCTTCATAATCAGGAAATTGAAGGGAAGGGATATTATTTCTGTCTATACTTTTTATATACTCAATTTCTTCATTGACATTTTCTTTCAATTCACTCTCATAGAAGCTTTTCAATATTAAATCTTGCCTATTAAGATAAAAATAAGATGCTAACTTATCTGGCTGTTTATAGTAAGTAAGATTTTTATACACATTCTCAAATTCAATTTTTTGTTCTGTACTCATGCCAGCATATAGAAGAGAATTAAAATTAAAAGCATCAGGTTTTGGTAATATAATATGAATCTCCCCTTTCTGTCTTTGTCTTGCTAGAGCTTGAATAACAGCATTAATACCTCCAGAAAACACACCTGATTTGTTTCTAAACCATAACTTTGTAGCCCTTGGGGGCATAATAATTATATATGCGTGTTTTTCCTTTTTAATGCTTACACCTGTTTTAAAATTAGTTCCAACATTACATTTAGAATTATCAAATTGATTTTTTGGATCTTCATTTTCAGTTCTCTGCCCAGCTATGAGTTCAGAAGTACAATCTTTTACTTCTCCATAAGTATCTTTGAGTAATTTCCCTATCTCTTCTTTTGGATTAATAATACTTTTAGCTAGTGTTTTAGAGTAACTAAGAATATCTATGTTCTTAGTTTTACCAATTAATCTTTTTATAAGCTGAGTTATTTCAGGTGTAGTATTGCTGTATTTGTATGCTGGGGAATAATGTAAGTGCAATGAGCTTTGTCTTTTTGAGAACCTGACCCTTTCTGACTCTATAATTTTAATCCTTCTATCTGTTAGCTCAGCTATATATTTTATGACAACTTTTGAAGCTTCATTATAAGAAGCACTCAGTATGAAATTTTTATGGATTATAGTTCTCCATTTCCATAAATTAAAAATGTATTCTTGCTTAAAATTTTGGTAAGAATCATGTATTTCATCATAAATAAAAATCACTTTTGTGTCAGTCTTTTTACAATGATCAATCAATTCATTTAGGTACTTTCTTTTTACTTCTGAATTTTTAAACCCATCTTCTCCAGGATTACCTAAAAGGGTATTAACAGTTACAACTTGTACAAATTTACCTATATAAGGTATAGAAGGATTTCTACCTAGATTGTCATAGTTGTAGATTTGATCTTCTGGTATTCCAGCATCTTTGTGTATATCATTACAATATTGTTTGACTAGACTAACAAAGGGAGAAGCTACTACAATTAAATACTTTTGTTTTTCTTCTAGCATTTTATTGTAATATCTTCTAATAGTTTGAATAATAGCATAGGATTTTCCTTGTCCTACTGCTGCATTAATCACAACTGTATTCTTATGTTGTAGTAAAATTTTATCTTGTAGTACCACGTTTATAAACCCAGTTTCTTTGTCTGGAGATATAATGATTTTTTCACGATTGTTTTCAACCTCAAAACCTGTTCTTTTTGCTTGTGGTGTATCTGGATTGATTATTGATGAGAAATCTTCTGGATTTATTTCTTTGAACTCTATAGGATAGTTCTCAAAAGAACTGTTTTTAATTTTCATAGGAAAAACAATTAACTGTGCTATAAAGATATTATAACACAGTTAATTTTAATTAGGGTTTTGTAATTTCTTACTAAGTTTAATAATATGCTCACTCACTTTCTTCTGTACAACTTTTGCATAATGCTCTTGAGTTATACTGATTTTAGAATGTCCTAGGAGCTCACTAACAATTTCCATTGGAATATCATTATAGAGTAGGACAGTAGTAGCAAAAGTCTTTCTGGCTATATGATGTGTAAGTTTTTTGTTTATTCCAACTACCTCAGCAATTTCTTTTAAATAAGAATTAAACTTTTGATTTGAAATTGTAGGGAGAATTTTATCTGTACCAGATATATTATTGTACCTAGTTAGAATTTCCAAAGCTTTAGGAAGTAAAGGGATGGATATTTTAGCATTGGTTTTTTGCCTACACATTTGAATCCACTTATTACCATCAAAGCCTTTAACTAGATGCTCTTTAGAAAGTGCATTCATTTCTGCATAAGCTAAACCTGTATAACAACAAAAGATAAACATATCCCTTATCTGTCCCAGTCTATTTTGGGCAAAAGAATAATTCTCCAACCTATTTAGTTCTATTGAGTCAAGATAAACAACCTGCGTCTTAACAGTTTTTGCTTTGTGGCTAGAGAATGGGTAACTTTCTATTAACTTTTCAATCTTAGCAGACTTTACTACATTTTTAAAGCGTTGTAAATTTTTATTGATAGTAACTTGCTTCTTCAATTTTTCAGTTTTTAAATAATACTCCAAAGAATTGATAAAATGGTCATCTAGTTCCTTCAACAAGACATCCTGTTTGCTGTATTGATACTTTATAAATGAAGTTATATCATTGCATACATATTGGAACTTTTTCCAAGTAGACTGTTTGATATCCATTCCTATCAGTTTCTTTTTTCTCTCTAAGAACTTTTTGAAGTATTCAATAGTACCATATTCAGATTTTGGAGTTTCACCTTTATAAGCGCTATAAATGTCATTAACTGTAAAGTTATTTTCTTGAATTTGTAGTATTAAAAAAGCCTGATTTACTTTTTGAGTAATCAGGCTTAGTTGCGTATTAATATAATCATTGTCCTTATTTGGAGGTTTAGCTTTTTGATGTTTGCTATGCCAATAGTCAGGATTTATAAATATCCCTGTAGAAAAAGGCTTTCTTTTGCCTAAGTAAGTAATCCTACATTTGATAGGGCACTTGCCTTGTTGATTTATCTTAGCTTTTTCTAGAAGGAATAATATATGTATTTTGGTTATGTTCATTTTTTTGAAAGTTTAAAATTTGGGATACCCATAAATTTGTTTGGGATACCTAGTTTTATCAAAAAGAAGTAATTTGGATAGTATGAAGGAAATTACAAGAAGTGTCATAAATCCAACACAAGCCTTGATATGACTTGACACGAAAGAGCTAAACGCAAAAAAGTCCAACATTGATGCTGGACTTTTGCTCCCCCTCTTGGGCTCGAACCAAGGACCCTTTGATTAACAGTCAAATGCTCTAACCAACTGAGCTAAGGAGGATTTTAATTTTGCAAATCTTAGGATATTTCCTGTTTGCGAGTGCAAATATATACTATTTTTTATATCCTCAAAAAGTTTTTTTATTTTTTTTACATTTAAAAGACTCTTTTTTTATTAAGGCAAATTGTCAAGAGAACGGATATAAAAATCCCACTACTTTTAAAGCAGTGGGATATACTATTTTAGGTTATCAAATTAACGTAAATATTATTTTAATTAATCGAAGATTAATTTATAAACATCATTCCCGTTGGCAAAAAGCAAGAGAGTGATTAAAATAATAAATCCAACAACTTGAGCATATTCCATAAATTTATCATTGGGTTTCCTACCCGAAATAATTTCATATAATAAAAACATAACATGCCCTCCGTCTAATGCAGGAATCGGCAAAATGTTCATAAATGCAAGTATGATCGAGATAAATGCAGTAGTTCCCCAGAAAGTTGGCCAATCCCATACATCTGGAAACAGACCACCAATCGCACCAAAGCCACCTACACCCTTGTAAGCCCCAGTATCTGGATTAAAAATCTTCTTCATTTGCTTGATGTATCCACTTAAGATAGAAACACCTTTATTAATACCAGCAGGTATAGATTCTAAGAAGGTATAGTCAATTTTTTCAACGGTTAAAAGACCACGGGCTTCCATTTCTTTCAGCTTGAGTTCCATTAGGCTTACTCCCAATTTACCGTCAGCGTTTATTTTTTCATTTATAGTAGCTTCAGAACCATCATTTCGTTTTACCAAAATGGAAGCAGTGGTGTTTTTATTATTGTCTAAAAACGTAGCGACTTCATCAAAATATCGCATCGGGGTGCCATTAATAGCGATTACTTCATCTCCTTTTTTGAATCCTGCATCTGCATTATGCATATCTTTTGTCGCTTCCAATATAATAAAAAGCTGTCTTGGCATAATAAAGGAGATTTTCTCATCATTCTCCAGTAATTTCTCAATAAAATCTACAGGAATTTCTTGAGTGATTGTTCTCCCATCACGCTCTATAGTCATGGTATTTCCATTGACTATTTCTAATGGAAGCTTCCCAAGATTTTCAATAGGAGCACCATCAATAGCAACAATATTATCACCAGTCTGGATACCTAGTTTCTCTCCGATCTCGGGTTGAGTTACATATATACCATCTTTGAGGCTTCCGTTTTTAATATATTGATCACCATACGCATAGGATAAACCAGCATAAATGATAATCGCAAGTACAAAATTAACCGTAACCCCACCCAGCATAATAATTAAACGTTGCCATGCGGGTTTGGATCTAAACTCCCAAGGTTGTGGTGGACCAGCTAATTGATCCTTATCCATACTCTCATCAATCATTCCAGAGATTTTCACATATCCCCCCAGAGGTAGCCATCCAATACCGTAGACGGTTTCTCCAATTTTCTTTTTGAAAAGAGAGAATTTAACGTCGAAGAAGAGGTAAAATTTTTCAACTCTTGTTTTAAAGATTTTTGCCGGAATAAAATGCCCGAGCTCATGTAAAATAATTAAAAATGATAAGCTAAGTAATAACTGAATAGCTTTTATAAAAAATGGACTCATACGTCTTGTTCAATTTAAGATCAGGCAAAAGTAATCTTTTAGAGGGGTTTATAAAAGAAATCGATCTAGCAGATGCACTAAATAATTTAATTTTGTCACTATTACTTGATTTCGATAAGAGAAACCTCGTAATTTTGTAGCATAGAAAAAACCTTATGTTACAATTTTTTGCAAAGTATAAATTTTTCGGAGTTGTTCTGTTTGTGTTATCAGTAATTATTATTTCAATCATTTATTCAATTCTCAAACCTGACCGTACATTGCCAGTATATGAACCCGATATGGTTAATAAAGAATTAGTAGACAGTACCATGCAAGAGGTTCGCAAATATCACAAAATTTCTGATTTTAGATTGATAAATCAAAACGGAAGTGTAGTTACGCAGCAGGATTATGAAAACAAAATTTATGTAGCAGATTTCTTTTTTACCACATGTCAAACCATATGCCCAATTATGACGGGGCACATGAAACAAATACAAAATAAAGTAAAGGACGATCCAGAAATTTTACTTTTATCTCATAGCGTAACTCCCAAAATTGATAGTGTAGCACGATTAAAAAAATATGCCATAGAAAAGGGAGTGATCGATAAAAAATGGAATCTGGTAACTGGTGATAAAAAACAAATTTATGATTTAGCTCGTAAATCCTATTTGGTTGCCAAAACGGAAGGAGATGGGGGTCCTTATGATCTAGTACATACAGAAAACTTTATATTGGTTGACAAGAAAAAAAGGATACGTGGTTTTTATGACGGTACTGATCCCGAAGCTATTGATAGATTGCTAGAAGATATAGAGCTTCTCAAGAGACAAAAGTAATATTTTAGAGGATTCAAATTTTTATTTTGACTTTGGCTTTTCGATTCAGCAATTTTCCCGTATTTTTGTCTTGTTTAAATTTAATCTAAATAAGATTTGAAAGTCACAATAGCGAATCTCAAGCGCGGTCAGCGTGCTTTGATCAAAGAAATCACTTCAGATATTATTCCTCTAAAGTTGTTAGAAATGGGTTGTCTCCCTGGCAATGAGGTTCAGTTATTAATGACCGCTCCTTTTCAATGCCCTATGTATTTAAATATAAATGGTAGTCATTTGGCTATTAGGAAAGAAATTGCATCTCAAATTGAGATTCAAATCATTTAATTCCTCCCGATACAAATGGCAAAGCAGATCAAGGTCTCACTTATCGGAAATCCGAACACAGGAAAGACATCTGTCTTCAACTTACTTACAGGTCTTAATCAGCAAGTTGGAAACTATCCTGGTATAACCGTAGAAAAGAAAGAAGGTATATGTAAGTTAGCAAGAGGAGTAAAGGCTCATATACTTGATTTGCCAGGTACTTATAGTCTTAATGCATCGTCATTAGACGAAAATGTAGTTATTGAGCTATTGCTAAACAAAAAAGACAAAGATTTTCCTGATGTTGCTGTAGTGGTAAGTGATGTAGAAAATTTAAAACGAAATTTACTTCTTTTTACACAAATCAAAGATCTTGAAATACCGACGATATTGGTCATTAATATGGCCGACCGTATGAAACGTAAGGGTATTACATTAGACATTCCACTCTTGGAGAAGCAATTGAAGACTAAAATCGTTTTAGTAAGCGCTCGAAAGCGTGAGGGTATTGAAGAACTTAAAACTTTGATTAGCTCTTACACGCTTCTGCCAACAACACCTTGTGTTAACGCATTATCCTTTGATAATGACTATTTCGATCGTTTACAAAAAGCATTTCCAAAGCAATCCTTGTATAAACTTTGGCTAGTCATTACACAAGATGTCAATTTTAGAAAGGTGGATAAGAAATCAGTGGGCATTACTCCAGATTTTCAAATCAAAACAGAAAGTGAATTAAAAAGATATCAGCAAAAAGAAGCCATCAAAAGATATCAATTCATCAATTCTGTGCTCAAAGAAGGTATGGTTGTCGATGAGAAGGCAGCTACAGGTCTTAGAGCTAAATTAGATAGAATTCTCACTCATAAGTTTTGGGGTTATTTTATATTTTTTGGGATTCTTCTTTTAATTTTTCAGGCCATATACGATTGGTCATCGTACCCAATGGATCTTATTGATGAAGGTTTTGCTTGGTTAAGTGAAACTGTTAAGTCACATCTGCCAACGGGTCCTTTTATAGATTTGATAACCGATGGTATCATACCTGGATTGGGTGGTATCGTAATATTCATTCCGCAAATTGCGTTCTTATTTTTATTTATTTCTATACTCGAAGAGAGCGGTTACATGAGTAGAGTAGTATTTCTCATGGATCGTATTATGCGACGTTTTGGATTGAGCGGAAAAAGTGTTGTTCCGTTAATTTCAGGAACCGCCTGTGCTATCCCTGCGGTAATGGCTACACGCAATATCGAAAACTGGAAAGAAAGATTAATCACAATTTTGGTTGTACCTTTTACTACCTGTTCTGCTCGTTTACCAGTATATCTAATTATCATATCATTGGTCATACCAGACGAAAAAGTGGCATGGGTTTTTAGTTACCAAAGTATAGCACTTATGTTATTATACTTTATTGGTTTTGGTGCAGCTATTGGTTCTGCTTGGGTACTTGATATACTATTAAATATAAAAGGAAAAACATACTTTGTTGTCGAAATGCCAGGCTATAAAATTCCGCTCATTAAAAATGTTTTCATTAATGTTGTCGAAAAAACAAAAGCCTTTGTTTTTGGTGCGGGTAAAATTATTTTGGCAATTTCTATAGTATTATGGGTATTAGCAAGCTATGGTCCAACTAGTGATTTTGATAATGCCGAGCAAATTGTAAGTACACAGTTTCCTGATGCTTCTCAAGAAGAATTAGAACGAGAGACAGCCTCTTATAAACTTGAATATTCTTTTATAGGACATGCTGGTAAAGCTATTGAGCCAATCGTAGCGCCTCTAGGTTATGATTGGAAAATAGGAATTGGTATTATAAGCTCTTTTGCAGCTAGAGAAGTTTTTGTAGGCACCTTAGCTACAATTTATAGTGTAGGAAGTGAAGAAGAAGAGACTATAAAGAATAGAATGGCTGGAGAGGTAAATCCCGTATTGGGAGGCCCCCTCTTTAATCTCGCTAGTGGTATCTCATTGCTTTTGTTTTATGCTTTTGCCATGCAGTGTATGAGCACATTAGCAATTGTAAAAAGAGAAACTAATAGTTGGAAATGGCCAATTTTACAATTTGTAGTAATGACTGGTATGGCATATATTGTAGCTTTGTTTGCGTATCAATTATTGAAATAAATGGGATTTTACTATCTTTAGTTTTAAATAAAAAGTAAGTATGAATTTAATAATTCAAAATGTCTTAGTCGTTCTCGTTGTTCTATATGCGATTTGGTATTTGGTGACCAAATTTATTTGGAAGCCAAGTTTATCTTCTTCTACTTCAAAAAAATCACTAACTACGTGTGCCGAGCATAAATGTGGCTGTCATTAACTTATTTTAATCCGCGAATAGGAGCGGTTTTATTTTTACTAATAAGATACACCCCAACTACTATTAATCCACAACATAGTAGTTTTTCGATAGTGATGTCTCCTTTGTACTGACTATCAATTATATAATAGCTCGCTGCAGCTACGAGTAGCATCGCAATTACTGGTTGCACATAAATATAACTACCAGAAACTGCTGGTTTGACATGTTGTAATGCAAACATATTAAGTAAGTAAGCAAGAAATGTTGGTCCAATGACTACATAGCTAAGTGCGACCCAATTCGATGTGTCAAACAAACTAAAATTGGTAGTCAATAGATCTTGTATACAAAAGGGAAACATACATAAAAACCCAAAAGTAAAAGTCCATCCAATAACAGTAATAGGTTTATACTTTGACATTAGTGGTTTTACCAAAACTAAATAAAACGAAAAAGATAATGCATTAATCCCCACAAAAATGTTTCCAATTAATGAACCTGATCCTACTGCCGAATTTCCTAGATAAATCAATAGTATGGCTCCGCTTGCGCCAAGAATAATACCCAAAATCCGAGGGAGGGTAAGTGATTCATTCAAGTAAAAAAAACTGATAATCACTGTAAAAATAGGGATAGCAGTTACAATAATCGCTGCATCAACAGGTGAGGTTAAGCTTAGACCATTCATCGAAAAAAATTGATTGGTAGCAACACCCAAAAACCCACATAATGCTAATTTGGCTAGATCGCTGCGATCTACTCGCTCATTTTGAAAGGATTTGAGAAATAAGAAGAGTAGACCAGCAATTGCAATTCGTAAAAATACTAATGCCGAGGGTCCAATTTTGTTGGGCATTAATCCTTTTGCAATAAGATAATTAGCTCCATAAATTACATTAACACTTAATAATGCAATGTGAGCTTTTGCAGTATTTGATATCATACAGCAAAGGAACGCATTTCTTTTGCAATCCTTATAAGAGTCTTATGTTATTCGATCATTACCTGTAAATAATATTTAACTGTAGCCAAATTTGTATCTATAAGGGGGTAAGGTTCCAAATTATAAGCGATAATACGACGATCTTGCGAGGCTATAATTTCTTTATTATTTTCTGGGGTTATATGATTAGTGCCAAAAATAAGCTTTTGCTCATTACTTCCTTCTGGAGTTTCGATTTGTATAAGTATGGTTGCCTGTCCAGCTGTGAAGCATTCAACTCCTTTGGGGCATCGAGAATCTTCTGTAACTTTTTTAAAAGTTATAGTAATATCATTTAATTTTACCGATTCACCAGTTTCTATTTTGGTTATAATTTTTGGAGAACTAACAGCTGTCGAATCTTGTGCTTGGATAGTTAAAAAAGATATAATTAATGCTATTAATAGAAGACCCTGTTTCATTATATTTTAGATTTGGTAATAAATATATAAAATCTTAAGGATATTAAGCAATTTTGCGAAGTCTGAGATTTTACTTTTAAAAAATATGCATAAAAAAAAGGCAATAGTTATTGGTGCAGGAATAGCTGGAATAGCGACAGCTATCAGATTAAGTGCTGCAGGTGTCATAGTTCATGTATATGAGCAAAATACCTATCCTGGCGGGAAATTGTCAGAAATGAATTTGGGAGACTATCGTTTTGACTGTGGACCTTCTTTATTTACAATGCCTCAATTTGTAGAAGAATTATTTGAACTTTGTGGAAAAAAAGCAACCAGTCATTTTTCATATATAAAGAAAGATGTAATCTGTAATTATTTTTACGATGATGGACTTAAATTCAAAGCGTATTCTGATAAAGAAAAGTTTGCACAAGAAGCAGCGAGAGTTTTTGATGATGAGGCAGCTAGCGTGCAACGTTATTTTCAGCGTAGTCAATTAAAATATAATCTTACAGCATCATTATTTTTAGAAAAATCGTTACACAAAGTTTCTACCTATATATCAAGGGATACCTTAAAATCCATAGCGCAACTACAAAAATTAAATATCAATACAACATTGAATGCATATAATGAGAGGAGTTTTAAAGATCCAAAACTCGTACAATTATTTAATCGTTTTGCGACGTATAATGGTTCTTCTCCTTATAAAACTCCAGGGATAATGTCCATGATTCCTCATCTAGAACAACATTATGGCACGTTTTTTCCATCGGGAGGGATGTATTCAATAACAAAGTCTTTATATGATTTAGCTACTGATGTGGGTGTGAAGTTTCATTTTTCGTCGTCTGTAGAAAGGATCTTAACACAAAAAAATAAAGCCTACGGTATAGTGGTTGATAACCAGGCGGTGAATGGTGACATGATAATTTCTAACATGGATATTGTGCCAACCTATAAAAAGTTACTTCAAAAGCATGTAGCACCCGAAAAAATCTTACAGCAAGAACGTTCTAGTTCTGCTTTAATTTTTTATTGGGGCATCAAGAAAAAGTTTCCAGCATTAGATTTACATAATATTTTTTTTGCTAAAGAATATAAAAAGGAGTTCGATGCTATTTTTGAAAATAATACGATTGCAAAAGATCCAACGATTTATATCAATATAACATCAAAGCATGAGAGTAAGGATGCACCATCCGATTCAGAAAACTGGTTTGTTATGGTGAATGCTCCTGGAAACACTGGTCAAAATTGGGAGGATATTATTTTGGAAACTAAGGCTAATATTATTTCTAAACTAAATCGAATTCTTAAAATTGACCTAGCATCTCTAATAGAAGAAGAAGCAGTTCTTGACCCTTCTACAATCGAAAGTACAACGCAATCTTATCAAGGATCGTTATATGGAGCTGCAAGCAACGATAAATTTGCAGCATTTCTTAGACATCCAAATTTTTCGAGAAAAATTAAGCACTTATACTTTTGTGGAGGTAGTGTTCATCCTGGTGGGGGTATACCCTTATGTTTATTGTCTGCAAAAATTACGACGGATATCATTCAAAAAGATTATAAATTGTAAGCAATTTATAATTGTTTATTTTTTTTTAAACTAAAATCATTTTATGATAACTGATTCTTTTGCCCAGCATAAACTGAGGATATCTATTTTTCTTCTTTGGCTTTTTAATATATCTGGTATTATTGGAATTGCTATGGGTTATGAAACTTGGTTTTTGCCCTTGACACCCTTAAACTTGATAATAAGCTTTGTGTTTATTTTGATACATCATGAAATGAGAGGGGGCTTGTTCTTAGCACTTTTAATTCCTTTTATTCTAGGTATGGTAAGTGAATTGGCAGGAGTCAATTTTGGATTAATATTTGGCAATTATAGTTATGGTGAAAATTTAGGAGCAAAATTATATGGAGTTCCTTGGATTATTGGTGTAAATTGGGCTACGCTTACCTATTGCACTGCGGCGATAGCAAGGCAAATAACACAACGATTGCCACTAGCCGCGCTCATAGGATCTCTGCTAATGGTTTTGCTAGATCTCGTTATAGAACAAGTAGCACCAAGATTTGATTTTTGGGAGTTTAACCAGGGAATCGTGCCTTTACAAAATTATGTTGGCTGGTTGGTGGTAGCGTTCTTGGCACATATATTATTTCAGAAAACTATAAAATCTTTTTCATTGACACTTTCACTCCACATCTATTTAACGATGTTAGTATTCTTTCTTACTTTTTTGGTCTTATGAATCAGTATGATTATATAATAGCAGGAACTGGAGCTTCTGGATTGATGCTTGCGTACGCTATGACCCAAGATCCATTTTTTGTTAATAAGAGAATTTTACTTTTAGATAAAGAAAAAAAACAGCTTGACGATAGAACCTGGTGTTTTTGGGAGCAAGGAAAAGGAATTTGGGATGAAGTAGTCACCAAAGTATGGAATACGATTTTAGTAAATGATAAGAAATCCATGTTAGCAGTGCCGATAGCTCCATATACTTATAAGTACATAAGAAGTGGTGATTTTTACTCATTTGTTTATAAAGAAATAGCTGCTGTTAAAAATATCGAAATCTCATATGACACCGTTCTTGCAATTGATGATCGAGAGCATTATGTTATGGTCACAACTCAAAATTCAGCTTATCAAGGAAAAAAAGTATGCACGAGTATTTTAAACAATTTTGAATACAAAAATCAGCAAAAATATCCAGTTCTTCAACAACATTTTATAGGATGGTATGTACAGGTTGATAAACCTATATTCGATGATCAAGTCGCAACATTTATGGATTTTTCTGTGGCTCAACAAGGCAACACTCGATTTATGTATGTATTGCCATTAACGCCAACATACGCACTTTTTGAATATACCTTATTTTCAGAAAAGCGACTTGCTACTTCAGAGTACGAAGAGGCAATAGCGAATTATTTGAATAAAAAAGGTATTATTAAATACCAAATTAAAGAGGTAGAGAAGGGAAGTATTCCCATGACTTCTTATCCATTTTCAACTAAAAACTCCAAAAATGTACTGCACATCGGTACCGCTGGGGGATGGACAAAAGCGAGTACTGGGTTTACGTTTAAAAATAGTTCTAGAAAAGTGACTCAACTGGTTGCATTTTTGAAACACACAGAGGACTTAACTAAATTTGATAAAAAAACAAGATTCTGGATCTATGATCTTTTACTTTTGGATGTACTATATAAATATAATGGTAAAGGTGCTTCGCTATTTCTAAGACTATTCAAGGCAAATAAAACAACACGTATTCTTCAATTTCTTGATGAAGAAACAAATATATTGCAGGAATTGAAGATTATGAGCAGTATGCCGTCTTGGTTATTTATTAAAGCGATTTTGAGAAGAATCAAAAGAAAATTTTAAAATTTACATTCCCCGCTCTTTTTGTATGTCTTCATAAGCTTTTTGTACAGCTCTAAATTTGGCTTCAGCTCCTTTTATATGTACTTCGTCCATATGTTGAACTTTGTCTGGATGGTATTTTTTAGCCATGGTTCTAAATGCTTTTTTAACCTCGGCATTGGTAGCCGTTTTCTCAATTTCGAGAATGGTATACGCGTGATCCGCAGTTTTGAAAAACATCGCTTTTATGCTTTCAAAATCATTAAAACCTATACGCAAATAGCCAGATATACGTTCAATTTGATTTGCTTCAGCCTCACTAACATGTCCATCTGCATTTGCAATTCCGAATAAAAAATGAAGGATTTGTAATCTAGAGGCGTATCGTGTTCTCGGTATCAAAAATGTACATATGCGTTGTGCCGAAATTTCTCTATTTTTAATTACTTCATTAAAAGTTTTAAATGTAGCGTTTGCACGCTCTTTACCATACGCACTAACAAAGTATTGCCTAACATAATCCAGCTCTGTTTGATTGATAGAACCATCTGCTTTAATAACGATTGAAGATAGAGAAAGTAGATTTAGTTCAAAATCGCCAGGACTAACTTGTTGTTCTTGAGTAAAAGATTTGGTGATGCTAATTTTATTTTTGCCCATGGCAGCTTCGATAAAACTTCCGATTAGAAACCCCAAAATAGCTCCTGGAAATCTAAAAAGTATATATCCAACTACGGCAGCAAACCATTTTATCATGCTTTTATTTTTAAGGCGGTAAAGATAAAAGATATAATTTAGAATATCATTTATAATTGGCATGGTATTTACAAGGTCGTTTATCGCATGACAAATATTATCTTATTGTAATTTTAAACGAGGTTTTACGACTACTTGACAGTACCATTAAAATGGTACATAATTTGTACCTTTACTTTAAAAATTAATCGAAAAAAATTAAGATATGTATCCAGCAGATTTAGTAAAACCAATGCGCGAAGATTTAACACAAATTGGTTTTGATGAACTACATACGGCAGATGCTGTAGAGCAGGCTATAGCAAAAGAGGGAACAACCTTAGTGGTTGTTAATTCGGTTTGTGGTTGTGCTGCTGCAAATGCAAGACCAGGTGCAAAGGCATCATTAGCTAATGCTAAAAAACCAGATCATTTGGTAACCGTTTTTGCAGGAGTAGATAAAGAGGCGACAGATAAGGCACGAGGATTTATGGTTCCTTTTCCGCCCTCATCTCCATCCATGGCACTTTTTAAGGATGGTGAATTAGTACACATGTTAGAACGTCACCATATAGAGGGAAGGCCAGCCGATATGATTGCCGAAAACTTAAAAGATGCTTATAATGAGCATTGTTAAAATGAGATTATAAAAGAATCGATAAGCCACTTGTTTTTACAAGTGGTTTTATTTTTATAAAAGAATTGGTTGTCTTAAAATAATGTGAGATCTTGCAAAGAATTATATTTAAATAGTTTCAATTTTTTAAGGACGATTATGGGAGTAGTTAAGAGGATTATTTCATATCCGCTTTCTGTAATTTTTTATTTGTTTTTTGGGTTAACGCTGATAGTATTTCATCCCATCCAATGGTTGTTTTATAAAATAGGAGGGCCCAAATTACATCGCAGTTCTGTAAACATTATGAATCTGTGTTTACTGCGTTGTCTCCACCTATTGTTGGTAAAGATATCATACAAAAACACGTATAATTTGCCTAATGATAGAGCATTAATAATCGTATCAAATCATCAAAGTATGTTTGATATTCCCTTGCTATCATGGTTCTTAAGAAAACACAAACCTAAGTTTATTTCAAAAATAGAATTAGGAAAAGGCATACCTAGTATATCCTATAATTTACGAAAAGGTGAGAATGTGTTAATTGATCGTAAAAATCCAAAGCAATCTCTGCCTGCCTTATCAAAATTTGGTAAATTTATATCAGAAAAAAAATATGCCGCAGTTATTTTTCCGGAAGGAACCAGAAGTAGAACGGGAAAACCGAAAGAGTTTGCCCAAACTGGACTTAAAATACTTTTAAAAAATGCTCCAGAGGCTTTAATTGTGCCAGTAACCATTAATAATAGTTGGAAATTGTTACAATATGGAAATTTTCCACTAGGCGTTGGTATTCATTTGACATTAGAAGTTCAAGAGCCAATAGAGGCAGCTGCCTCTACTACTCTTGAGACAATAAATTTAACCGAAAGCAGGGTAAAAGCTGCAGTGATGTAATAAAAAATATGTTATGGCTATAGATAATATTAGATTAGAAGTAATGCAGCTTCTCGAAAAGAAAATAGGATCTTTTATCGATAAATTTTTGATTCCAATAGATACAGTATGGCAACCAACAGATTTTTTGCCAGATTCTCAAAATGAAGATACTTTTTTTGAAGAAGTTAAAGAACTGCGAGAATTAGCCAAAGAATTACCGTATGATTTTTGGGTAGTACTTGTTGGAGATACTATTACAGAAGAGGCTTTACCAACCTACGAATCTTGGTTAATGGATGTTGAAGGTGTAAATCAACACGAAGGCTCAACAGGTAATGGATGGTCCAAATGGGTACGTTATTGGACAAGTGAAGAGAATCGTCACGGCGATACCTTAAACAAGTATTTATATTTATCTGGACGCGTCAATATGATCGAGGTAGAGCGTACAACCCAACATTTGATCAATGATGGATTTGATATCGGTACAGATAGGGATCCTTACAAAAACTTTGTATATACGAGTTTTCAAGAATTAGCAACTAACGTATCCCATAGTAGAGTAGCAAAATTGGCTAGACAATATTCTAATAAATCACTCGCAAAAATGTGTAAAATTATTGCAGGTGATGAGATGCGTCATTTTAATGCATACAGTGAATTTGTAAAACAAATTTTTGAAGTTGACCCTAGTCAAATGATGATTGCATTTAATGACATGATGAAACATAAAATCGTTATGCCAGCTGTTTTTTTAAGAGAATCGGGTAATGCTATTGGTACAGCTTTCGAAGAATTTTCAAACGCAGCACAACGATTGGGTGTATACACATCGCAGGATTATATAGATATCATGCAACGTCTTATTACTAAGTGGGAAATTGATAAAATAACTGGTTTGACTGACGAAGCCGAAAAGGCTAGAGATTATGTAATGCGTTTACCAGCAAGAATGCAAAGAATTAGTGAGCGACTGGTCGTGCCAGACGAAGTTTTTGAATTCAAATGGGTAAAGCCAGCATTAGTAAAATAAATTGAAAATGACGAATTCAGATGTGGTGGAAGCAACCATTAAGTTTGTCAAAAAATCGTTAATAGGATCCGAAGGGGGACACGATTGGTTTCATATACAACGTGTATATAAAAATGCCATGCTTATTGCAAAGGAAGAAGAAGTAGATCCATTTATAGTTGCCTTGGGAGCGTTACTTCATGATATTGCAGATTCGAAGTTTCATAAAGGAGATGAAACGGTAGGTCCAAGGATGGCTAGAAATTTTTTGAGTACTCTCGATGTAGCCACAGATACTATCGATCACGTGGTAAAAATTATTGAGAATATTTCTTTTAAAGGAGGAAACACTCAGAAAAAATTCTCTTCTTCAGAAATGAATGTAGTACAAGATGCGGATCGATTAGACGCCATTGGAGCTATTGGGATTGCACGCTGCTTTAACTATGGAGGTTTTAAGAATAGGATAATATATGATCCCGATGTTATACCCAACCTTCATATGAGTAAAGAGGAGTATAAAAATGCCAAAGCACCAACGATTAATCATTTCTACGAAAAGTTGTTGTTAGTAAAAGATTTGATGAATACACAAACGGGAAAACGTTTAGCAGAAAATAGGCATTTGTTTATGGAGGATTTTTTGAAACAATTCTATCAAGAGTGGAATGGTACAGTCTAATATTAGAATAATCTAAGTTGATCACTTTTATAGGAAGCATGAAGGGATGTATTTAAAGGAAATGTTTTTTTATGCTTAAAATATTTAATTCTAGCGATTCTAAAAAGTTGAGCTATTTGATTAGCTATCTCACCATCACCACGCATCCTTCTTCCGTATACGCTATCATTCAATGTTCCATTATGACATGCTTTTATTTGATTCAGAATTTTTTCTTTACGATCAGGTAATGTTTTTTCAAGCCATGTAGTAAAAATTTCACCAATTGCACCATTAAGGCGTACCATCGTATAATTAATAGAGTCTGCACCCAGTTCTGATACTTTTTTACAAAGAGGTAATATTTCATGACTATTTATTGACGGGATGATAGGAGCCATCATAATATGTGTGGGAATATGATGCTCCTTAAGAATCGATAAAGTTTGCAACCTTTTGCGAATACTAGCTGTTCTAGGTTCCAAAATTTGTTTGGTGCTTTCTTCGAGCGTAGTTATAGAAAGATGAATGGATATTAGTTTGTGCTCATTTAAACGTTTCAACAAATCCATATCACGTAAAAGCAAAGAGTTTTTGGTGATAATGCTTACAGGATGTCGATATTTCAAAAAAACTTCTAGTAATTGCCGAGTAATCTCATAGTTCTTCTCGATAGGCTGATAACAATCGGTGTTGCCAGATAGAACTATAGGAGCCGCTTTCCATGCGCTACTTTTAAGCTTTGATGCGAGCAGTAGGGCTGCATTCTTTTTAACAAGAATTTTACTTTCAAAATCTAAGCCGGCATTGTAGCCCCAATATTCATGAGAATTTCTAGCGTAACAATAAACACAACCATGTTCACATCCCTGATATGGATTTAGAGAATATTGTAACCCTAAATCTGGACTCTTTATCGTATTGATAATTGTTTTTGGGAAAGTTTCAATACATTTAGTTTTGCTGGATGAAACACCTTCGTTAGTACGATGGCAATAGTTTAGAAAATCAGATCTCAGTTCCTCGGTATATTTAGTAAAACTATTGTCATTATGACCTTGAGCTCCGCGTCCTTTTATGTACTTATATCCCTTCATATGTTTTTAATTACGGTTTAAAAGTAAAACTTTTGTTGGAATAATTCCTATCAAAATAGGAATATTTCCAAATAAAGAAAGTATTTTTGTATTCGTAGGAGTTGACTACAATATTTAGTAAGAAAATTCTTGTAAAATTATTAATTGGCAAAATTTATTTATTTTTTAAATGTGGAGAGATGAAGGAAGAGGAGTATATATATGATATAGCACTATCATTTGCAGGAGAAGACCGCAATTATGTTGAAAAAGTAGCTTTTGGTTTAAAGAAAAAAAATATCAGAGTTTTTTACGATATGTTTGAAGAGGCCAGTCTTTGGGGTAAAAACTTATACAACTATCTTTCTGACATATATCAGAGAAAAGCTCGTTTTACAGTACTTTTTATTTCCAAATCGTACAACGAAAAACTGTGGACTAATCATGAGAGAGTGTCTATGCAAGCTCGTGCTTTTCAAGAAAGCAGGGAATATATTTTACCAGCTCGCTTCGATAATACCGAAATTCCTGGAATATTAAATACGGTTGGTTATATAGATTTACAAATTAGAACGCCAGATCAATTAGTTGATCTTATCGAAAAAAAGATTTTAAAGGAGCAAACGTATTTAAGTAAAAAATTATCCAAACTTTCAACATTGATCGGTCCTAAACCTTTTATTTTTACCCTTAAAACAGTAGATGTCCATGGCAAACCACTTAAAGGGTGTCATATTATTTTAATGGCAGATAATGCGACCTATCTAGAAGGTTATGCAGATGATAAAGGTTTGGCACACTTTATAATTAGGACAAAAAATAACTATACGGTGCTTATCGCTAATGCTTCCTGCGTTAGTCGAATATTGCACAATATTGACCCTAAAATAGATATAGAAGTTGAGTTACAAAGCTCTGACACTGTATCGTCTATGGTTTTTTATAAATCTGGAAAGTTACCCGGCATGACTTCGTCTATTCAACCCACTATAAATACAAAAGGGATGTTACAACTTTATGCAGATAACATAGCTATCGAGGGCGGAGTAGAGCAACCTTTTGCTTTTGAATTAAATAAACCAATCAGTCTTGAAGATAATAAGGGAAATTTTTTACATTTAACCTTTCGTTTTTATAAAGGAAGAATAGCTCTTATTGATTTTGATAAGAACTAATTCAAAATGATCCTTAAATAGAAAAATAACTATGTATCAATTATGAAAAATTGTTGCAATACATTCCATTATATGAAGAAAATTATAGTATGCGCCGTTAGTTTCTTAATACTATCATGTAATAATGAGCACGCCTCTAAAAATAAAAAACAACAAGTTTCCTCAGAAACAAACCAGGAGGATTCTTCAGTAGAAAATTTTGGGATTGTATTGCACGGTGGTGCAGGAACTATCTTAAAGAAAAACATGACTCCCCAAAAAGAGAAAGCCTATAAGGCAAAGTTGGAGGAAGCCATCAAAGTTGGACACGCAATATTAAAAAATGGTGGAACAAGTATGGAGGCAATTAAAAAAACCATTAATATTCTTGAAGATTCGCCCTTATTTAATGCTGGAAAAGGGGCTGTATTTAATAATGAAGGCGTCAATGAATTAGATGCGTCGATTATGGATGGAAGCACCTTGGATGCTGGCGCAGTTGCAGGGGTTACGACTATTAAAAATCCAATTGATTTAGCATACGAAGTTATGAAAAACTCGCCACATGTTATGCTATCAGGTAAAGGAGCAGAACAATTTGCAAAAGAAAGAAATTTAGAAATTGTAGCTCCCGAGTATTTTTTTACAGAAGAACGTATGAAGTCTTTGCAGCGCGTTAAACAAAAAATAAAGAACCAAGAAGCTACCAAAACCACTGCTTTTTATGATGCGGTGATACAAAATTCTAAGTTTGGTACGGTGGGTTGTGTAGCATTGGATACCTATGGAAATTTAGCAGCCGGAACTTCTACTGGCGGAATGACAAATAAAAAATGGAACCGAATAGGTGATGCTCCTATTATTGGTGCAGGTACATATGCCAATAATGCTACATGTGCAGTTTCTAGCACGGGTTGGGGCGAATATTTTATTCGCGCTATGGTTGCACATGATATTTCAGCATTAATGGAGTATAAGGGTCTGTCACTGCAAGAAGCATCAAAACTGGTGATACAAAAAAAAGTCGTTGATTTAGGTGGTGACGGGGGTATTATTGCCATCGACTCTAAAGGAAATATAGCGATGGAGTTCAATACTGCTGGTATGTATAGAGCTGCAATGAACGCTAATGGCGATATGACAATAGGGATTTATAACGAAAATGAACAGTAAGGTTCTTTAAATATAGCACGTAAATGAAATATCTTTTTTATGTAGGACTGTTAGCCTTAATATGTTTTTCTTGTCAGCATAATAACGTTGTAGTAACCAAAGTGCATGGAATACAACATACAGTTGATAGTTCCTATGTTTCGGCGATTGCTATTGATTCTTTTATACGCCCTTATCGTAGACATCTCAATGAAACACTTGATGCTCCATTAAGTTTTGCAAAGACAGATATTACAAAGTTGGATGGTACTTTAGAAAGCTCGTTAGGAAATTTAATTGCCGATCTTTCTCTTGATCAGGTACAACCTTTATTTCAAAAACGATATCGTGATACAATTGATTTAGTTTTGCTCAATCATGGTGGATTACGAGCACCAATCCTCAAAGGTAATGTTACCGCCAGAAATGCGTATGAAGTTATGCCATTCGAAAATGAATTGGTAGTTGTTCAATTAGATTATACTGGCTTTATGCAATTAGTACAATATATAATAAACAATGAGAAAGCACATCCTACATCAAACTTGAGATTAGTTTATGATCAAAAAACCAAAAAAATTGTAGAGTTACTGGTTCATAATAAATTACCGACAGAAGATAAAAAATATTATGTACTTACATCTGATTATTTAAAGGACGGAGGAGATAATATGCAATTTTTCAAAGAAGCCGATACTTTTTTTAGTACCGACTATAAATTACGAAATGCTTTAATTGATTATTTTACAAAAAAGGATACATTAACGACCGTTTTGGACAAAAGGATACAATATGCAGAATAGAAGAGTGTTCGTAAAACAAATGGCAGCTGCAACCGCTTTAGCAAGCATGGGAGGGCTTAGCCTAAGTGCTTGCGCGCAAGCCAAATCTAAAAAGATCACTATTCTTCATACAAATGATGTACATAGTCAGATAGATCCTTTACCTACTAATCACTATAAATTCCCTGGTTTAGGAGGCTTTGCACGAAGAGCTTCTTTAATCGATCAAAAACGTAAGGAGAATCCTAATACATTACTTCTAGATGCGGGTGATATTTTTCAGGGAACTCCATACTTTAATTTTTATGGGGGAGAATTAGAATTCAAGTTAATGTCTAAGCTAAAGTACGATGTAGCAACTATTGGCAATCACGATTTTGATAATGGAATTAATGGTTTGCTAGCCCAAATGCCACATGCTACTTTTGAGTTTGTTTCAGCAAATTATGATTTTTCAAAAACTGATTTGTCTGAATTTGTTAAGCCTTATAAAGTTATTATAAAAGAAGGGGTCAAGATTGGTGTTTTTGGACTCGGGGTTGCTTTAGAGGGTTTGGTGAGTAAGAAACTGTATAAGGAGACAAAGTATTTAGATCCAATTGATATTGCTCAGGAAATGGTGAAAGTTCTTAAAAATGAACATAAATGTGACCTGATCATATGTCTATCTCATCTAGGATATTCCTATAAGAGTGACAAGGTATCTGATCTAGTTTTAGCCAAAGCGACACAAGATATCGATTTGATCATTGGGGGACATACGCATACTGTTTTAGAAGCTCCTGTTCAAATACAAAATGCAATCAACAAACCAGTTTTAATCAATCAATGTGGTAAAAGTGGTGTATATATGGGTCAGATAGATTTTTATCTAGACAATAACGAAAAAGTTTCTGCAGCGGGCAGAACCATCGTGGTTTAATAAAAAGACCAACTAATAAGGATTTGTTAGTTGGTCTATTATAATTGGTAATCTTAATTTTAACTGATAGTGGATCCTGGTTTCACAGTATCCTCATCAGGATTTACGAATACTAATTTTCCCTCTGGAGTTTCTGTCATAAGGATCATACCCTCGCTTTCGACTCCCCGTAGTTTCCTAGGAGCAAGATTTATCAATACAGTAACTTTTTTACCAGTAACTTGTTCTGGAGTAAAATGCTCTGCAATTCCAGAGACAATAGTACGTGTGTCTAAACCAGTATCTACCGTCAAAACCAGCAACTTTTTGGCTTTCGGCATCTTTTCAGCTGCTACAATGGTTCCTACTCGCATATCAAGTTTTGTAAAATCTTCAAAAGTTGTCATCTCTTTTTGTGGCGATAACACTCTGTTCTCTGCTTCATTGGCTTTTTTGGTAGCTGCTAATTTATCCAATTGCTGTTGTATTTCTTGATCCTCAATTTTTGCAAATAGTAATTCACCTTTTCCGATTGTATGCCCTACTGGCAATAGGACTTCTTTTTCTGAAACACCGACCCAAGAATTTCCTGTTTCGTTGGTTAGTTGTAGTATATTTTTTAATTTTTGTGCAGTAAATGGTAAAAATGGTTCGGATAACGTTGCCAAAGCTGAAGCAATTTGTAATGCTACATACATAATGGTTTGTGTACGTAGTTCGTCAGTTTTAATAAGCTTCCAAGGTTCTTCATCTGCTAGATACTTATTTCCTAATCTAGCAACATTCATTAATTCTTGACTTGCTTCTCTAAAACGATAACGTTCAATAGAACTTGAAATCACTGCAGGATAAGCCTTCAATTCTGCTAGGGTTTGATTATCAACCTCAGATAATTCAGCCGGTTTGGGTACAACCCCTGTGTAATATTTATTAGTTAATACTACAACGCGATTTATGAAGTTTCCAAGGATAGCTACCAATTCGTTATTATTACGAGCTTGAAAATCTTTCCAAGTAAAATCATTATCCTTGGTTTCTGGAGCATTGGCAGTCAAGGCATAGCGCAGGACATCTTGTTTATCTGGAAAATCCTCTAAGTATTCATGCAGCCATACGGCCCAGTTTTTTGAAGTAGAAAGTTTATTACCCTCCAAGTTCAAAAATTCATTGGCTGGTACATTATCAGGTAAAATATAACTTCCTTCAGCTTTAAGCATACTCGGAAAAATTATACAATGAAAGACAATGTTATCTTTGCCAATAAAATGCACCAATTTTGTGTCTTTATCCTTCCAATATGGTCTCCAATCTTTTCCTTCTCGAGCGGCCCATTCTTTTGTAGATGAAATATACCCTATAGGCGCATCAAACCAAACATATAGTACTTTTCCTTCAGCTCCCTCTATTGGAACAGGAATTCCCCAATCCAAATCTCGGGTTACAGCTCTAGGTCTTAACCCGTCATCTACCCATGATTTGATCTGGCCATATACATTTGTTTTCCAATCTTTTTTATGTCCTTCTAATACCCATTCTTTCAAGAAATCTTCATAGCGATCTAAGGGTAAGAACCAATGTTTTGTCTCTTTTAATATAGGAACAGCTCCAGATATAGTGGATTTTGGATCAATTAAGTCTGTAGCATTAAGTGAACTTCCGCATTTTTCACATTGATCACCATAGGCTTCATCATGACCACACTTTGGACATGTCCCTGTAACAAAGCGATCAGCCAAAAATTGATCTGCTTCAGGATCGTATAACTGTTCAGAATTTTCTTCGATAAACTTACCATCTTCGTATAATTTCTTGAAAAAATCAGAAGCTGTTTCGTGATGAATTTTTGAAGAGGTTCGGGAGTAGTTGTCAAAAGATATCCCAAAATCTTCGAAGGATTGTTTGATTATCGTGTGATACTTGTCAATAATTACTTGCGGGGACACCCCTTCTTTCTTTGCACGCATTGGGATAGCAGCACCATGCTCATCACTACCACAAATAAACGCGACATCATTTCCTGTCATTCGTAAGTACCTTGAATAAATATCTGCGGGAACATATACACCAGCCAAATGGCCAATATGGATAGGTCCGTTAGTATAAGGTAATGCTGCGGTAATAGTATATCTCTTTGGTGCGCTCATAATTAAAAAATAAGGCACAAAGGTAATAAACAATGCCCTATGATTGGCATTGAACTATCGGTTTTGTTGAGCTCGTTTTTGTAAATTTGGTGTATTTACTAATTAATTAGTAAAGCCTTACTATAACTAGAACTACTGGTTTTAATACGATAAACGTATTGTCCAGTGCTCAACTGAGTAGCAACAGCGTCTTTAACATTAATGGTATGGCGACCTCGGGTAATAATTTCGTTCTTTAAGGTAGCTACTTTTTGTCCAACGATGTTATAGAGTACTACATCTATATGACCTGCTTCTAATGCTGTAAAGTTGATTACAGTTTGATTCCCCTCTTCATAAGTTACAAAGTGATCAAAACCATCACTTTCGGAAGGGTTACGAGTAGTTCCTGAACAATTAAAACCTAAATCTAAGGATTCAAACTCACCACCCATGATTGCTTTTCCTGCTACAGTTGGGTCAATACACAACCATTCTTTCATCACGGTTGCATACACTTGTCTAAAATCAGTCGTATTAGTTACATTACCACCTCGAGTAAGGTTATTGAGATCTGGATGCTCTCCTACAAAACCATTGCCATTAAGACCTGTGCCAAAAAACATCATAGCGGCAGCAGTTCCGTGGTCGGTTCCTAATGAACCGTTTTCATTAAAACGACGTCCGAATTCTGAAATGGTCATGGTTAAAACCTTATCATCCCATCCTGCCGCTCTTAAATCTGTATAAAAATTACTTACGGCTTCAGAGAATTGTGACATTAATTCTTGGTGTCTTAGCACTTGATTGTTATGAGTATCAAAACCACCAAGTGTAACCATATATACTTTAGTCCCTAAATTTCCTTTGATAAGTCTCGAGATTACGTTGAATTGTCGTCCTAAACTATCATCAGCATAACCGCCAAAATCCACAGAACGCTCATACGCCTGACCTATTACCTCTGCATAACTAAAAGTAGTATTTGTTATTTCTCTTAGATATTTTGCCTTTTCACCATGCGTACAATTTGACAATTGATCAAAACCATAGGAGGTTCCATTTTCGGCGATCTGAAGTAATCGTGACGGACTCGACACCGCAAAAGAAAAGTCATTTTCGGGCCCTTTAAAGATTAAATTACCGATACTTCCGATCTGTATTGATGGAGGACTAGGAGGTGGGTTAAAAATATAATCTGGATAAATATCCTGAAAATATCGTCCCATCCAACCGCTGCGATCATCTTCATTTACAAAATTAGTATTCGCCCAAATATCTGATCCTTGAAAATGTGATAAGGAAGGATCTTCGTAACCTACACCGTGTACGACCTTCATTTGACCGTCACCCCAAAGACTTTCTAATTTGTTCATCGGTTTTGGCATTGCAAAGGCATCCTTTTCCAAATTGATAAATTCACTTGGAGGAATCTTTATGAGCGGACGTGCATTAGCGTATACATCATAGTCATATACGGGGATTATAGTATTAAATCCGTCATTACCACCACTTAGACGGCAAAGAATAAGAATGTTATCATTCTCTACTTGACTGAGCGCCATGGTCAAAGGAGAGGGTTTTGAAACCGACATAGCTGTGTTGGCCATCATAATGGAGCCTCCTCCTGCCAAGCCTAATGCTTGAAGAAATGATCTGCGATTCCAGGGTTTATGATCTTCTGGATTACACGTTCCTTTTTTTCTGATATTGGGGTTATAATTAGATGTACACATTGTAGAAGTAGGTTATTTAAGTTGAAATTCGGGAATCTCGGCAATATAATCAAGAAGTGTATAGAGTTGATTGGCAACATCAGGATAACTTAGAGTCCATGTGCCATCTTCGTAATAATTTTCTGGAACACTATCTCCTTTAAAAATTCCCAAAGCTTCGGTAAATATTACAGAATCGGTGATACCACGACTAAAAAAGTAGTTTAAAATCGTACGGACTACTAATTCTACATCATCGGTAGTAGCATCAAGGGTACCATCCCCAAATGAACCAATAGGTAATCCTATTAAAAAATCACTAAACTGATTTTGATTATTGTTCCATGCTCTATTGCTTATATAACGAATACTTTCCCATCGGCCAATTAATAAATCGGGGCTTATCCAATCCTCATCACCTTGCCATCCAGCTACATCGTAGGGATTAAGAACATCTTGACCCAGTACTTTGAGTGTATTCACGTAATAATTTGTCAAATCGGCTTCGTTAGTTAAGCTAAAACTAAGTTCGTTATAAAAAGATGGGTGTAAATCGCATGGACTTTTAATAATAACACCTATGGCCTCCTGATTGTAAAAATGCTCACTTTTAAAAAGTTGTCTAAGTACAGGAGCAATATCAAAATTAGCGGTAATAAAGGTTTGAGCCATGGCATTTATGATGGCATCACTCACTGTGGGGCTAACAAAGTACCTGTAGAGTTTACTACAAACAAATTTTGCAATTTTTTCAGTTCGTTGGGCAAATAAAATATCGATAACTTCATCATATCCCCAATTGCCTGTTTGTCCAAATATAGTCTTTGTATCATTACTAAATTTGGCTGGATTAAATGTAATCGGGCCTCCGCCAACATCATTCTTTTCTACCCAACCAGTAAGAGCTTTGGCTGTTTCGATAATATCATCTTCGGTATATCCATTATCTACACCAAGTGTAAATAACTCATATAATTCTCTAGCATAATTTTCGTTAGGTCTTCCTTTTGTATTTTCATCCCCATTTAAATAAACGAGCATTGGAGCCGCGATCCCTATATCATAAACAAAATCTCTAAAGTTACTAATAGCATGAAATTGTAATAAATTATAATATTGATATTGATACGCCGGACTTCCTATAACATCATCTTCGGTAACAAAGTGATTGCTCCAAAACAATGTCAAACGATCTCGTACTTTATTTTGTAAAAGATCTTGTATCATCGTCTTTTTACCTTCTTTGCGATAGTAGCCTATTTTTTCTGGAGCATTTTCAAAATCTTCATTTACCCAATATCCCCATGCTGGTTCAATTGTTGGCAAAAGATTAATGGCATCATCAATTAATTGATCTACCAGTGCAGATGGATCATTTTGTGATAAAGCAGCATTAACTTCTGACTTTGAAGCGCCAAAAGCAATTCTACGATATAAATGATGGATTTTTTGTACATTCCAAGGGTTTGATGCGCTTGGGATATACGGATCTAAACCATCGAGGTTACAGGTGATATCATTGATCATAAGCTACAGCTTTGGGGGTGTAGGTTAATATAAAATTGGAACTAGTATAAGTCCAATTAACGAAACTATTTGTTAATTAGTGTCCTAAAAGTAATTAAAAATAAATGATTTTACCAGACTTTTTAGAGAAAGGAAACAAAATTGGTATTCTTTCAACGGCAAGAAAAATCGATAAAAGTGCTATTGAACCCGCTTTACTGCAAGTAAAAACCTGGGGTTTACAACCCGTACTTGGTCAAACTATAGGCAGGGAATTTGATCAATTCGCAGGAACCGATGAGGAACGTATTTTGGATTTCCAAGAAATGTTAGATAATCCTGAGATCAAAATGATTTGGTGCGCTCGCGGTGGATATGGGACCGTACGCATCATTGACGCGCTAGATTTCACTGGGTTTAAAAAACATCCAAAATGGATTGCAGGCTATTCTGATATTACAATTTTACATGCTCATTTACATATGTTGGGATATGCAACCTTACATGCCCCTTTGGTAATGGACTACATGAATGCTAGTAAAGAAGCGTTTTTAAATTTTAAAAACACCATATTTGGAAAGTATTCTCAGTACAAAATCGACAGCTCATTAGATAATCGAAATGGAAAAGCTAGTGGTCAATTAATTGGCGGGAATCTTTCTATTTTGTATTCTTTAAGCGGATCAATTTCGGCACTTGATACAAGAGGGAAACTTTTATGTATTGAGGATTTGGATGAATACTTGTATCATGTTGACAGAATGCTTCAGAGTTTAAAGCGGAGCGGAATATTTAATGAGTTGGCTGGACTTATTGTAGGCGGAATGAGTCATATGCACGATAACGCTATACCGTTTGGAAAAGATGCAAAACAAATTATTCTTGATGTTGTTGATGAGTATGATTTCCCCGTAGTGTTTAATTTTCCATTTGGGCATATAGAGGATAATCGAACATTGCTCCTAGGTGCAGAAGCTGTCCTAAACGTTTCGGATGCAGAAGTAAGTTTAAAATATAAATAACAATGGCAGAGCATAATGCATTAGGCGCAGAAGGTGAAAAATTAGCTGTTGATTTTTTAAAAAAGAAGGAGTACATAATCAAGGAAACCAATTATCGATATCAAAAAGCTGAGATTGATATAATAGCTCAAATTAAGAATACTTTGGTGGTGGTTGAGGTTAAAACTCGTAGTACTCCCGAATTTGGTAATCCACAGGAATTTGTAAAACCCAAACAAATACAGTTATTAGTAAAAGCAATTGATCATTATATCAATACTAAGGATTTGGATATGGAGGTTCGTTTTGACATCGTTTCTATTATCAAAAATAAAGCGGGTACCAGCATCGAACATCTAGAAGATGCTTTTTATCATTTTTGATAGCGGAAACTCCTAAAATTTATAGTTGCATTTTTTTATATTTTTACCACCAATTAGAAACCAATTTAATATGAAAAATTTTTACACTTTACTTTTATTAATCTTGCTCGCTGGTATTAGTTGCTCAAAAGACGATAGCGGTAATTCAGAGTCAAATCCTGAAAATCCTAAAACCGGAGTAGAGATAAAAAATGATAGTATTATATTTTTTACACTTAATGTCGATAAATATTGGCAAGAAAATGGTTTTTATAAATCGGGATATATAATTATTAATGATGAAGATGGTAAGTTGATCGATTATAGAAAGATTAAGAATGATTCACAATATGTTTTTAAAGCTAAGAAAACTGAAGTGTTAGATAGATTTACGGTTACTAGATTTGTTAATGGAGGTTCAAATTCTATAAACGTTAATATTGCCGATAGTTATCACAATATTGAAAAAGATGCAGTGTGGAATTTAGGTGGAGTGGCAACTAATTCAGATTCAGGGAATCAAGCAAACGTAGTGCTTTTTGATCTTAGAGTAGACAACATCTCAGGATGGACTGATTATACTCTCTCAGATAATAAAGGTCATTTAACATACGCAAGAAGTGAAGACCTTTCTTCTTTAGATTTTTCTGGTATTTTGATGGTTGAGAATGATATATCTATGTTGACTATACATTTTGAATCACAACCTTCAAAATATATATTTTTGGAGAGAATAAGAGATGGGGATCTTCTTACTATCAGCGGAAATGATTTAATACCTTTTGATTCTTCGATCCAAGTGAACTTGCCTGAAAATGGTTATATTTATACTAAAAATTTGAGAGCTGATCATCGGAATGGTTCAACCTTTATCACTAATAGTAATGTAGAAATTAAACCGAAGATATCTGATAAATTAGAGCTACTTGATGCTTTTAGTAATTACACAATCTCAATTCAAACTTCTGATTCTGAAAAGAATTTGAGTTATTCATACAACTATTCTACATTAGCACCAAAGAATATAAATGTTCCTACCTTAAATTCTGAGTTTATGTTAATAAATAGTAATTTTCGTGCATTTAAATTTGAAACAAATCAAGAGTATGACACAAAAATTTCAGTGTGGAGAAATGATCTTAATTCTTCATTGAATTCCATTAATATTTTAACTTTCAATAGTAATGAGCAGGATTTTAGTGGAATGCCAGAATACCCAACTGAATTATTTACTTCATATCCTGAGTTCGAATTAGAAACGTTAGAATATGAAAGAACCTCTTTAACTAAAGGTTGGACCCCATATACCGATTTCTTTAAGAATAAAATAATTGAAGACGACAATCTAGATACAACATCTGAAGTTTTTAGGTTTTCCAATCCCGCTTTGAAGAATAATAAAAGTAGTATAAATGATTTGAAAATAGACTCATTTTTAAAAGACCAAGAAATTAACTGGTAAGGCAGAAAATAATCTCTTTATAGGAATTGAATATCAAAATCTGTTGCGTTCTAGAGTCTTATATCCCTTAAGTGCACAACAGATTTTTTAATTACAAGTTTTCAATTCTACCTGAACTTTAAATTTTTGAAAAACTCTGATAAATTAATATCCATATCAGATCAACTTTAAACGATGAAAATCTTCAATTAAAAAGTTGATACCAGCATCGAACATCTAGAAGATGCTTTTTATCATTTTTGATATTATTTAAAATCCAACGGCTCCAACACTTTAAGCGCACGATCGATCGTAGTTATTTTTTCAAAGGTGAGTAAGAGGCGCAAACCATTTCTGGTTTTCTTCTCTTTCATTTTAACTTGATTTGGATGTGTTTGTACAAATTGTAAAACTTTGGTAAAGGTCGGACTTTGATAAAAACCAGATTGCTGATCGCTAATAAAGTAGCCAATAAGTTTTCCTTGCTTCATAATAACTTTTTCTAAACCAATCGAAGTCGCGATCCACTTAATTCGAACAGAGTTCAATAAATCGAGGGCGGTATCTGGTAATTCTCCAAAACGATCTACTAATCTATTTTCAAATGCTTGAAGTGCTGCTTCAGATTTAATACTATTTAATTCGGTATATAGATTAAGACGTTCTGTAATGTTATTAATATAATCATCGGGGAATAGTAACTCAAAGTCGGCATCTATCTGTGTATCCTTGAGATATACCTTATCCTTTTTCTCATCCTGATACAACTCAGCAAATTCATTCTCTTTTAGTTCTTCAATAGCTTCATTCAAAATCTTTTGATACGTATCAAAACCAATTTCATTGATAAATCCACTTTGTTCCCCGCCAAGTAAGTCACCCGCTCCTCTAATCTCGAGATCTTTCATTGCGATCTTGATTCCGCTACCTAATTCAGAGAATTGTTCAAGAGCTGTAATGCGCTTACGGGCATCATCGGTCATAGCAGAGTAGGGGGGTGTGATAAAATAGCAAAAGGCTTTCTTATTACTTCGTCCTACACGACCACGCATCTGGTGCAAATCAGACAAACCGAAGTTATTGGCATTGTTAATAAAGATCGTATTGGCATTAGGTACATCCAAACCACTTTCAACAATAGTGGTTGAGACTAACACATCAAACTCACCGTCCATAAACGAAAGCATCAAATCCTCTAGTTTTTTGCCTTCCATTTGTCCGTGACCCACTGCGACTTTGGCATCAGGAACAAGACGTTGGATCATGCCTGCAACTTCCTTAATGTTTTCGATTCGGTTATGGATAAAGAAAACTTGTCCGCCACGCTGAATCTCATAGCTAATTGCATCACGTATCGTTTCTTCGGTAAATCGAATTACATTGGTCTCGATAGGATAGCGATTAGGTGGTGGCGTCGTAATGGTTGATAAATCTCTGGCAGCCATTAAGCTGAATTGCAAAGTACGGGGTATTGGCGTTGCTGTAAGTGTTAAGGTATCTACGTTTTCTTTAATTGTTTTTAATTTATCCTTTACTGCCACTCCAAATTTTTGTTCCTCATCAATAACAAGTAATCCAAGATCTTTAAATTGTACGTTTTTATTCACCAGTTGGTGCGTACCTATGATGATATCTACTTTACCATTGGCAAGTTCTTCGAGTGTAGTTTTCTTCTGTTTAGCAGTTTTAAAACGATTTACGTAATCTACCGTTACCGGAAAATCTTTAAGTCGTTCTCTAAATGTTTTTGCGTGTTGAAAAGCAAGTACCGTCGTTGGTACCAACACGGCTACTTGTTTACCGTTATCAACTGCTTTAAAGGCTGCACGAATAGCAACTTCGGTTTTACCGAAACCAACATCACCACATACTAAGCGATCCATAGGGCGTTCACTTTCCATATCTGATTTTACCGCTTCGGTAGCCGTGCTTTGATCTGGTGTATCTTCGTAGATAAACGAGGCTTCCAGTTCATGCTGCATATAACTATCTGGAGCATATTGAAAACCTTTTTGCGTTCGGCGTTTGGCGTACAGCTGTATCAAGTTAAAGGCGATATGTTTAACCCTAGCTTTGGTCTTTTGTTTTAGTGTTTTCCAGGCTTTTGATCCTAATTTGTAAACCTGCGGAGGTTTGCCGTCTTTACCATTAAATTTGGATATCTTATGGAGTGAGTGAATGCTAAGGTATAGAATATCACGCTCTCCATATATTAATTTGATAGCTTCTTGCTTTTTGCCTTCAACATCAATCTTTTGTAGACCGCCAAACTTACCAATACCATGATCGATATGCGTAACATAGTCACCAACTTCGAGATTTGTTAATTCTTTTAGCGTAATAGCCTGCTTTTTGGCATAACCATTTTTAAGATTAAATTTATGATAGCGTTCAAAAATTTGATGGTCGGTATAACAAACGATTTGAGCATTTTCATCGATAAATCCTTGATAGGCTGAGAAAACAATTGTTTCATATTGTTTAACATCAAGATCAGAGTCATCAAAAATATCGTGAAAACGTTTTGCTTGTTGTTCACTGACACAAAAGATATAATTTTTAAAACCACGTTCATAATTTTCATTAAGATCTTGAATTAATAAATCAAACTGTTTATTAAATGAAGGTTGCGGTTTTATGGCATGTTTTACTACATAGTCAGCTTTTGTCAAAGGTCGTTTGGCTAATTCTACAAGCGTAAAATCCAATAATTGCTTTCGTATCATTTCAGAAGAACTAAAAAGCTCTTCTGGTGTACCCCGTTTAATGTCTTTAGATAATTTTTCAAAAGCTTCGTAAGCTTGTTTAAAATTTTTATCAATACGTGCAGAAAGTATTTCAAGATCTTTGGCAAAAATAACGGTCTTGGACGCTATATACTTCAAAAAGCTTTCGCGAGAATCCTGCATCGATTTATTTTCGACATTAGGAATAATAGTAACCTTTTTGACTTGTTCTGTAGATAATTGTGTTTCTACATCAAAAGTTCTTATCGTATCCACTTCGTCCCCAAAAAACTCAATACGGTAGGGCTCATCATTACTAAATGAGAATACATCTACAATACCACCACGTACCGAAAATTCTCCTGGTTCGGTAACAAAATCGGCTCTTTTAAATTTATATTCAAATAAAACCTCATTTACAAAATCCAGTGAGAGCGTATCGCCAATTTTTATTTTTAATGTGTTTTTTTCAAGCTCCTTACGTGTTACCACTTTTTCAAATAGCGCATCGGGATAGGTGATAATAAGTGCCGGTTTCTTGCGAGAATTAATGCGGTTAAGTACCTCTGCTCGCAGTAGTACATTTGCATTATCAGTTTCTTCAATTTGATAAGGCCTACGGTAACTACCAGGATAGAAAAGAACATTTTGATCCCCCAGTAATTGTTCTAAATCATTTAAGTAATAGGCAGCCTCTTCTTTATCATCAAAAATACAGAGATAGGGTTGTTCTCCTTCTTTAAAAGCGTTGGCTATAGTAAAAGATAATGCAGAGCCTATAAGGCCTTGTAAATGAATGTTTGCTTGGGATTGGGATAGCGCTTTTTGCAGTTTGAGCTGTTGCTGAGACTGTGCATAGTGCTGTGTGATCTTAGTTTTACTCAAAACTATACGATTTTTTAAAAGCAAATATAACACTCTTTATAACTTCAAGAGAAAAGAATTAATCCATTAAACGTATTCTTAACACCTGTTTATCACACCGCAATTGTTTGAAGGCTTGTGTACTGTATATACAGCTCTTTATTAGTGTCAAAAGTATTAGTCAACTAAAAGCCGAAGCAAACCTTAGCACTAGTGCTTCTCAAAATATAGGGGAAGCTACATAAAAGCTGTTTGTACAACTCATAAATTACAATACGTTGGTTATTGAAATAAGGGAGTGATAACATGCTTTTGGAATAAATGCTAAAGTATGCTTAAAGCCGCATTCTACTTCGTAATAAATGCAGATATTGAATCAAAATACTAAGAGTAGGGCGTATGAAAAATGAAACGTTTGACGTTTTTGTAATAGGAAGTGGTATTGCGGGTCAACAAGTAGCAGATGACTGTGCTGAACAAGGCCTTAAAGTTGCCATTGCAGATGATAGAGAATATGGTGGAACCTGTGCCAATCGCGGGTGTGATCCCAAAAAAGTGTTGTTAGGGGTAACCGAGGTTATACAAGCAGCCGATAGATTGCAAGGCAAAGGGGTAACTAACTTACCAAAATTGTCATGGACAGCAGTACAAAATTTTAAGAAAACATTTACCGATGCCATTCCTGCCGTGACCGAAAGGGATCTCAAGGAGAAGGATATAACCCTGTATCATCAAGCTCCAAAATTTATCGATCCTACTACTTTATCTGTAGAGGGTAAAACAGTAAATGCGCAAAAAATTGTAATAGCAACTGGATTAATCCCTAGGCCTCTGGATATCGAGGGAGGAGATTTGGCCTTGGTGAGTGATGATTTTTTAGATCAGGATAGGCTACCCGATACAATGGTTTTTATAGGCGCTGGTTATATCGGGATGGAGTTTGCTCATATAGCAGCACGATTTGGAGTTACAGTAACTATAATTGATCATGGAGATCGCCCACTCTCCAATTTTGATAAAGATATGGTGGCTTACTTGGTTAAAGCTTCAGAAGATATTGGGATCACCTTTATCTTTAATGCATCTGTAACACGTATTGAAGCATTACAAAAGAACAAACGGGTTTACTACACTGTAGATGATAAAGAAGCTAGTATAAAGGCCGAACGAATATTTAATACTACTGGGCGTGTCCCATCTATCTCAAAATTGGCATTAGAGAATGGTAATGTAACCTATAACAAAAACGGAATCGAAGTTGATGCTTATTTGCAAAACACAAGTAATGAAAATGTATATGCCTGTGGTGATGTATCAGATCATGCCGTGCCGCTTACACCATTTTCTGGTAACGAGGGAGCCGTGGTAGCACAAAATATTTTGGAAGGTAACTCAACCAAAGCTCGTTTTCCTGTGACGCCATCGGTGGCATTTACACTACCTAATATCGCCTCGGTAGGATTGTCTGAGGCAGCGGCACGTAAACAGTATAACAAGGTAACAGTTCTTAATCGTAGTGCCGCCAAGTTTTATAATGCTAAGCGGATTAATGAATCCTATTATGCATATAAAACTATAGTAGATACTGATACCGATAAAATTCTTGGCGCCCATCTGGTTGGTCCCGAAGCGGGCGAAATTATCAATCTATTTATGATGGCAATTGAGCAAGGTATTACTACGACCAAGTTAAAAGAAATGATCTTTAGTTATCCAAGCTGGGCAGGTGATATCCAGTATATGGTGTGATACTGTTGTATTACTATAGCAGAGCAGATACAGCCCTTGATTTAGATCTCATTTGAATTGAGTTTTTTGTCTAAAGTTCACATGCTTTTTTTAAAGAATGTGGTGATCAAATACAGAGTCATCCAAAAAGGATTTTTCTTGAGTCCTGAAGCGATACACGAGAGTCAATGTGTCGTCTAACTCCCTCATGTTAAAAACTTTGTTAATAAGGCTCACCAATTTTTGAGCTGCATTTTCAATACTTTTTATACTTTAGTCACATCCCAAATACACAACACCCCACCACATTACAGAAGTTTAACATCACCATACAAATAAGTATGGCATCTCTCGGTACGCGCGTTAGATTTTATAAATGATATAGTAACATAATAAACATTTTAACCAATAAACACTTTTAGAAACATACCCCACCAACGATAAATTTTAATTTAATTATTCACTTTTAAAACCAAAACGGTATGTCAAAAGACAATTATGACAGCAAGCAGGAAGTACTTGCAAACATCACCAATGATCAAATTCTAACCCCAGGATTACCCATAGATACCGCCTTGCAAGAGGCAGAGGATCTGTATCACTGGGCAACTCAAGATCAAGAAGCTCTCACCAACGTTGGCTTAGATCTAGAAACGTATGTGACCGATTTACCTATACGTGCAGGCGCATTGCGCTACGCACAATCACAATGGTATCTCGAGCGTTACAATCGTGAAGAGGCTCAAAAAGAATGGGATGAGCAATCCCCAACTGCGTATGCACTGCGTAATGAGTTGCTACAAGCGTTTCGCTTTGCGTTTCGTAAACGTAGTGATCTTATACGTAGGGTTGGCGAGGTAGCAGATGGTACTGGTCATGCCGATATGATTCAAGATCTAAGTGACCTTAGTGCTCTGGGTAAAGATAATGTTGATCTACTCGAAACAATTAAGTTTGATACTACCCTATTGAACAAAGCAGCTACAGATGCCGATGCTATGGCAGAATTACTTGCCAAAGCTAATGGTTCTGTAATGGATAACAGCGAGGCCAAAATGATGCGGGATAAAACATATACGCATATGAAAGAAGCGGTCGACGAGATTCGTCAAAGCGGTAAATATGCGTTTAGAAAGCAACCCGAACGTTATCAAGGTTATGTAAGTCGCTATTACCAACGATAATTTCTTAAAAATCACATTCTGGCAACACTAGGTGTTACTCCCTGCGAGTATGGTATGCTTCGCAGGGTACACTTTGTACCTTCCGGGGACACCTGCAAATCTTCCTGCATAGTTATAATGTGCTCCTGCGAGGATAGTAAGTCTTCCATGGTAGTAGATACTTTGTCCTGCGACCATGGGAGGGGTACAAAGCTCACAGGAAGGGTGCCAAGTGTCGCAGGAGCACTGTATACCCTGCCTGGACACTATAAACACTTCCTCAGAATGTGATTTTATCTTACAGGAGAATTATGTGTTGGCTCTAAGCGAGAGCTAACTGTTACAGGAAACTTTTTGGATCTCATTGAAACTATGTAGAATTTATATCAAAAGGACGAATACTGGGTTACAAGCTCTTAAATGATCTTTCTTATATTACCCGTATTGCTTAGATTATAGGGTAAACTGTTTTGCGATCATTGCTAACCATGCCTGTAACGCTTTTTCATTTTCAAAATAGCGATTTGCTGCTTCGGCAATTTCGTTCCATACACTTGTATCGGTCATAACGCGTAGTAATTCTTGATGTGTACTTGTGATAACATCTTGTTCATTTTCTGTGATATAAAGTGCTACTACTTGAGTGTCGGTAAGTCCGTCCAAATCTGCTTCAGGAAAATATCCAGTAAAGAATTGATATAGATGTGCATAGTTTTCATATAACATAATGTGCTGTATTAAAAAATCCGAAATCAAAAATAGGAAGTATCATTGATTTCGGATCTACGTTAAATAAAAATAACGTTAATTAGGGTAGGAGGTAAGTACATAATATCCATTAGGTGCATTTGAACGTTTTTGTAATACCACCAAAAATTTACTTGAAGGTGTTGGCGAGGATTGTCCTCTACGTAAAACAACCCCTATGTTTCTATGATGTGTGTAATTAAGGGTGAGCCTGGATCCACTACCGTTAACCCAATTATTTACTTTACTGCTATTTGCATTAATAGCATTTACAATAACTTGACCAGCTTGATTAAGTTCATTAAAAGTACTAGCAGCACTTATAGAACTTGTGTTGAGGCGGTTTTGTAGATATGCAGTTGATTTGGCTACATGACGCTCAATGGTGTGTCCGCCAAGACTTTCTTGTTGACGTAAAAATCCAGCGTTTTTTTGTAGTGATGTATCAGATATTTCTTTTACATCCTGAACTTCCTGTATTTCTTCGGGAGAATAAAGCGAGTCCTTTTCACAAGAAATAAAAGATAGAGTAATAAAAATACCGGTGAGCAGGGTACGTGTGTACAGGGATAATTTTGAAAAATTCATAGGGTTTGTGTTAAGAGTTTATAAAAAAATACAAGCACATATTTTTTGTGCTTTGCTAAAATAGTTATCTAATTGATTGATTTAGGTATCTGTAGCTTATGCTTATGTTATATAAACGTTAAAAAATGAATATTCGTAGTTTAAAAACAAAAAAAAACCCCTTTAGGAATTTTCCTAAAGGGGTGGTCAGTGGTTAGTTAGTATGATTGGGTTGGTTGGTTAATAGTTGTTCTTATCTTTTAATGACTTTTACATTTTTAACAGTAGCACCCATAACAATTTTGGCAACATAGATACCAGATGGTACAGTTTTACCATTTTTATTATTACCCTTCCACGTATAGGTATAGGTATCGTTTCCTTTTGCTCTGCGTTTTAAGGTTCTTACTTTGTTTCCTTGCAGATTATAAATTGCTATAGAAACTTCATTTGGTACCTCGGTAATCATTTCAAAGCTAACAGCATTGATAAAAGGATTAGGTGCAATTGCCTTTATTACTGCTGTATCTGCAGGTATTGGTTCTTTTGATAAAGCACTTAAAGTTTCAAATGAATAGTATGCAAGAGGATTACCAGTAGCAGGAATCGTACCTACTGTGTTCCATGAACTGTTTTCGACATCTAAGCCAATACCAATTCTTCCAGCAAGATTATTAATATTTGATTTAGCTATTCTAAGCTCTATTACAGATGCATTTTTTACATAAGTAATATCGGTGTTAGAAACATTGTTCCAGTTCCAAGAAGTTCCAGATCCAGTATACGTATATAAAGTTCCGTTCTCGATATTATAATCACTACCTTCTGGAGACCATAATCCATTTTTGTAACCTGTAGCTGTATCATCATCTGTGTTTAAGAAAAAGATAGCGTTAGTGCTTGTACTTCCTTGAGCCATGATGTATAGATATTCGCCATCATCATAAGCTTTAAGTGTAGTTAAACCACCGTTTCCGTTAGTAGCAAGACTTGGTACATTATCCCAGTCTGAAACATTACCATCAACAGTAATTGAAATAGAACTATCAGGTGTACCTGTTTGTACACTCAAATTATCAAAAGTAGCAGTTCCTAACTCTTCATTATTATGACTAGTCATTGCTAAACCGATATATACTTGCTCGTTCATAGCGATCGTTTCTTGATCAACTAATGTCCAGTTACTACCATTGGTAGAGTACGATGCGCTAATTACATCACCAGAGCGTGTTAACTTAAGCCAAACTGGAGTGGTACCAGTAGCAGATGTATGAGTAGTCCCGCCGTTGTTGGAGACTCTTCTCTGAAATCCTAATCCTTCACTATAACTTGCAATTAGCATTGCATGCTTGGATCCTGCAGTTAACGATTCTCTAATCATTACTCCCGCTTTTGCCCAGTTATTAGTATTGGTGATATCGTTCATTTTTACAACGATCTCTCCGTCACCAGTAATCGATTGATACATATAATGAAATTGGTCTGCGTTATTCCAGATATCACTACCGCTTCCATTAATAGTAAATGTACCATTGTTGTAAGATGCGCTTCCTTGGATTGTAGGGTTACCTATATCACCATTAACCCATGGAGCAGGCAGTGGCGAGCTAATAGGCGCTGTTGTAGCCTCGACTTTATTACTATACGAAGACGTTCCCGCTGTATTGTATGCAATTACTCTGTAAGAATATGTAGTACCAGCAGTTAAATTACCATCTTGATACGTAGTAACATCTGCATTTACAATTGCAATTTGAGAGAAATTGTTACCAGTACCTGGTGCTCTCTCAATACGATATTCAGTTTCATTATCAGCATTGTCATTCCACACAAGTGTAATTCTAGAAGTACTGCTAGCCGTAGCACTTAAATTAGAAGGTGCAGCTGGTGCTGTTGGAGGAACAACAACTGTTGCTCCAAATTCGTAAGCACCTAAATCAATAGTATTTTTGATTCGGTTATTATTGTCTAAGTCTTTGTTACCACTTAACGGAATAGTACCATTTGTGTAATACTCATCCCAAAAAGCGTTAGACCAACTAGAGATACTAGCTGTAGCTTGTCCAGCATTTATTGCAGGAGAATTGTTAGTTACTGTAAAGTCACCGTTAGCAGGGTTTTTAAACATAGGATTTGCAACTACCTTTGAACCAGGTAAGTTGTTTTGCCCAGAAGTACTATTACCCCACCATAGGTTTTTATTAAATGTAATGTTAGCATTACCACTATTAGTTAAACCTGACATGTTAGAGCCTACATTAGATGAGCCCATGATGATATTGTTAGCAATGGTTGCATTCTTTACTTTATATTGAAAAGTAATTTCTGTACCCCAGCCATTATCGTTTTTATAGAAAGTGTTATTAACAACATAAATATTTTCGGCACTACCTGTATTCGTGTTGTTCCAACCTCCCATAGCTACACCTACTTCTGTATTGTTAAATACGAGGTTGTTAGACATGATAATATTTTCAGTTTTTTTACCTACGTGTTCGCTGGCAAATTCAAAACCTAAGTCATTACCAGAAGAAATATTACGGTCAAAAACAATATTGGTACCTCCATCTACATAAAAACCACCAGCACTAGCATCATTGCCATACCAAGGGTTTCCTACAGAACTATTATTTTCTGCGATGTTACCTATTACCAATCCATTACGTACTCTATCCTCAGACTCGTCGCAGTTGCACTCGCCTTCATAACCAATAAAATCAAAACCAATGTTATTGTTGTCATGTACATAGTTGTCTTTAACCAAAAAGCCAGATACATTACCATTGATAACAAATGCTTCACTACTTTGTAGGACATTGTTATATACTTCGTTGTTACGCAACGTAATGTTCTTGATACCATTGGAAGTGGTACCAAATACACCAATACCATGTGCACCTACACCACAATCAGAACATGTACTGTTGTGCTTGATATTGTGAACTTTGTTTTCGGCTATTTCTATATTAGAACTAGATCCTACAACATAGATTCCTATAGGGCTTTGACTGCTACTTGAGGTTTGAAAATCTTTAATATCAAAACCTATAATTTTGATATAGCTAGCGTTATTAATATTTACAAGACCTTGTCTGCCAGATGCAGATAATCCTGAACCAGAGATCACTACATTATTAGAAGCTGCCTGTAATGTAACATATTGACCAGCACTACCAGAATCTGCATTGCCTTGAAATGTTATTTTCTCATTATATGTTCCTGATGCCACTAAGATAGTATTACCTGGATTTGCTTTGTTTACTGCTGCTTGTATAGTAAGTAAAGCATTGTTTTCTGAAGTTCCACTATTATTATTGTTTCCCGATTTGGACACATAAATGTTTTGTGCGCTAAGCATTCCCGTCATAAGAAATGCTAGTAGCAAGAGATTAAATAATTTTTGATGTTTCATTTGGGTAATTTTAGTTTAGTAATTAATTATTCGATAAAATGATATTTATATTGATTGCTATAGTACTAGCATCACAATAGGTTAAAAAGAATTAAGAGAGATTTTTGAGATCAGTGACCATATAACAGGATGTATTGGTTAATATGGCAGTTAGAAAAAGAATGCTTCTAACATTTTGAGGAATAAAAGTTCTCCCTTTTTTTATAAAAGTTAAAGGAAGAACTTTCTTTAAATTAGTAACTACATTTTTCATTATCAATTATATTTGGGGTGAATTGATGGGATAAATGTAATTATAATTAGTAAATGAGATGTAATAATATAGAATTCGCAAGAAGCATTTGAGAATTCGTTTTAGATAAAGAAGAATGAGTTTCAGATAAGTTAGTTCTGATACCGTTCTATTAATTTTTTCACGGGATTTGTCTTGTGATTTTTAATACCATGTAGTGCTACAGCCAATATAAGTAGGACAATACCAATCAAGGCTACTATTCCAATTGAAGGGTGTGACGTATTTTGTTTAACATATATAGCAATCAGTGCCCATACGCCTACTAGAGCGAATTCTCTCATATTGCGCGTAACAAGCATAAACAAGTTAACCAATACAGCGACGATTATCATAATAATCGTCCATGTTATTTCTGACAAACCTAAGGCACCCCAATCTATTTTAACTAAGTATGCCGAAGTGTTGGCAATCGATGCGACAGCAATCCAACCGCTATACAAACAAATAGGCCACCATACAAATGCGATGATCTCAATAGGAGCGTCCCAACGTTCCATATTAGTTGCGAGTACAATTTTAAGTAGAGAGAAGAGTAGTGCAAACATTATTAAGACAGAAATACCCGTGTAGTCATAAGTAAACGCTAGTACCCAAGCTACATTAAGTAGATTTGCACTAAAAAACCAATAGCTTGTAGCGAGTATAAATCCTGATTTTTTAGAACTAAAAAAAGCTCTGCGTATTTGAAAAAGGCTGTATGTCAATAAACTGATAAAAATCAACCCCCAAATAGAAAAAGCATAGCCCGCTGGTGTAAATAAATTAGCATACTGTTTACTAAGCTCTCCAATTGTAGTATTGTTGAACCTAAAAACTTGTGCGCTATAATTAACTGCTATCACAAGGAGTACCGAAATGAGATTGAGAACCGATAATTTTTTCTGCATTGTACATTGGTTATAATAATACAGAAAGTTAAGGAAGCTTTTTTAATACTCACGCTAGAAATGGAAATTGTGAGGAGTTTAACATCCTGTTTTAAGTTACCTTAATAACCTCTTCTTTTGTTAGTGCAAACACTTTATCGGTCTCGTCGGGTGTAAGAATGTATAGCCCCGTAAACTCACCAAAAGCAGGCAAAATCATTTGATCTGATGTCTCAAAGTAGCATGGTAATTTGAGTACTTGTCGTCCCAAACCTTGCAATTTTACTCCTGGATGTATATGGCCACAAAAATTAAAGAAGCCAGCACGTGTCTCGGGATGGTGAGTTAATAAAAAATTTCCTATTGCCCACTCATCAGTACTATAAATATTTAAGGCTTCATAGTGTAGGGGTGAAATGATATCATGGTTGCCAGCGATAAGAACGATTTTACGATTCGAATGTACTGCTACCCACGTTTCAAATAACTTCCATTCATTATTTAAGCTACTATGAAATAAATCTCCCATAAAAGTTATCACCGCAGGATCAAATTGTTCAATAATAGCATCAAGTCGATCAAAATTTTTTTGAATTGCTTGATGAGGCACAGCACTTCCATGTTTTCTAAAATGGGAAACCTTACCTAAATGCACATCGGCTATAAGTAACATATCGGTCTCGTGCCAATACAATCCACCACAGGGGTGAAAACTAAAAGTGTTATTTAAAATTGTATGGGGTTGAGGCATGATTTGTAATACTGTGAAGTTAACTGCAAATTTATTATAAGTTTTACTTTTTTAGCAAAATTGCGGTCATCTTTTTAATACGATCTGCTAGTTTTTCACTTGATAGTTTTTCGCGTAAGCGGTCGGTAATAATAGGAAAGGAAAAAGGAGTCGCTTTTTTGCAAGCTTTCCAAATAATTTCTTGTGATTGTATACGTTCCATAGCGAGGTGCAGTCGACCTTCTTCTAACTGATGCTCAAAAGTTTCTACAAAGGCTTGTTGAAACAATATATTATCAGCTTCATAATCTCTAAACACATCAAATAACAATTGAGAGTTTGATTGTAAATGTTTCATCTTAATCATTTTGCTGGGATAGCCTGTAAACACTAAACCCGCGATGACAGCGATATCTCTAAATTTGCGTCGCGCCATTTCGGTTGCATTTAAACTCTTTTGAAGATCTTGTTTCAAATAGGTCGATGAGAATAGGTTGTTATCAATTACTTCTTGCATATTGACCGGTTGGTCGGATAGTAACTCAAATCCATAATCATTAAAAGCAATTGAAAAAGTAACTGGATAAAGCAAACTAATACGGTAAGCCAGAAGGCTGCCCATTGCCTCATGAACAAAACGTCCCTCAAAGGGATAAAATAGATGATGATACCCCTCACGAGTTTTAAAGGTTTCGATCAAAAATTGATTGGGACCTGGAATGATACTCTCCTTACGTTGTCTTGTAAAGACGGGGGATAGTGCTCTAAGTTCTTTGGATAGCGATAATGTTTTATTATCAGCTTCAGAACTTACAAGGTATAATTCTTCTCGTAATAATTCACTCATTTGTGCCGAAAAGGTCATACGACCACCAGACCAACTTGGTACACGATTAGTTTTCTTTGTTGAATTACGTACATGTACTTGCATATTCTTAATGCGAATAAATTCTAGATTGCGACCAGCAAAAGTAAAAACATCTCCGCGCGTTAGTTTTGAAATAAAGAATTCTTCGATAGTACCAATATAGCCTCCCGTTTGATATTTTACAGTAAGAGCTGCATCGCCTACGATCGTGCCAATTTGTAGTCGATGACGCATGGCTACACCGCGGTTGTTGACCTTAAATAATCCATCTACCTCTACCTCAACACGTTTGTATTCGTCGTAGGTTTGTAGGGATTGACTTCCTAAAGTTATAAAATTGAGCACCCATGCCCATTGCTCTTCTGTTAACGTTTGGAAACAAAATGTTTGTTGTACTTCTTCAAAGATCTCTTTAGGATAAAAACCATCAGAGACGGCAAGTGTTACTAAGTATTGAATTAATACATCAAAACTATTAAGGTGTGGTATGCGATCTTCGACTGCATTTTGCTTTACAGCTTTTTGCAAGGCAGAAGCTTCTATAAGTTCAATCGCATGGGTTGGTAAGAAATAGATTAAACTTACTTTGCCAGGCTGATGACCACTACGACCTGCACGTTGTAAAAATCTAGCAACACCTTTAGGTCCCCCTATTTGAATTATAGTTTCAACTGGTGCAAAATCTACACCCAGGTCTAAGCTCGAGGTGCAAACAACCGCTTTAAGTGTCTCATTACGTATTGCAGACTCGACCCAGAGACGTGTTTCTTTACTAATACTACCATGGTGCATTGCTAGCTCTCCAGCAAATTCTGGATATTTTTCTAGTATCTTTTGAAACCATATCTCGCACTGACTTCTTGTATTGGTAAATAGTAAAGTTGTGCGACTTTGGTTAAGTATGGGTATTACATCGTCAAGTAAGTGAATTCCCAAGTGACCACGCCAAGGAAAAGTTTCCATTTGTTTGGGAATGATACTTTTGACTACAATCTTCTTTGCTAAGTTTGCACGGATAAGGACCGAATTTTTTAAAGCAGGTGTAGTAGGGCCTAAAAGGACTTCTTTGGCTTGTTCTAAGTTTCCTATAGTTGCCGAAATACCCCAAATTCTCATGGTTGAGGTAATGGTTTTTATTCGGGATAGCGCCAATTCGATTTGTACACCTCTTTTAGTACCTAACAGTTCATGCCATTCGTCAATGATAATCGCAGAACAGTTTTCAAAGGTTTTGGCGTAGCCTTTTGAGGCTAGTAGTAACTGTAAACTCTCTGGAGTTGTAATAAGCAAATCTGGCATGGTACGTTTTTGGGAAGCCCGTTCTTTTTGAGAGGTATCTCCAGACCGAATACCTACGGTAAGTTGGGTGTCTAGCTCATTGGCAACACGTTCTGCCGCTTGTTTTATTTCCTGAGATAGTGCTCTTAGAGGGGTTATCCAGATAGCTTTGAGACCTTTGGGATGTTTTTTTTTATAGTCAGGATTATTTTTAATGTAGTTTAGAACTATAGGAACCCATAATGCATACGTTTTTCCGCTACCAGTTGGTGCATTAAGCAGTCCATTTTTACCACTTAGAAACGCGTTCCAGCTTTGTCTTTGAAAAGCAAAAGGCTTCCAACCTTGATTTGAAAACCAAGTTTCTGCGATGGTAAGAAGTTCTTTACGATTCATGGTATCAATTCTTTAAGATCCTCTATACTATTAGCTTCTTCAATTTTTTTGTCTTGTCGCCATCGTAAAATACGAGGAAATCTAGTAGCAACCCCACTTTTGTGACGTTTTGAGATGGCAATACCTTCAAAAGCGATTTCAAAAACAAGTTGCGGAGTTACACTACGAACGGGACCAAAACGCTCTATAGTGTTAGTTTTAATAAAACGATCTACCTTTCTAAATTCTGCATCGGTCAAACCAGAATATGCTTTTGCAAAAGTTACGAGTTCTGTTTTGTCATCGTTCCAAAGACCAAAGGTATAGTCTGTAAAAAGATTAGAACGACGACCATGACCTCGCATAGCATAAGTAAGTACAGCATCTATGGTTAAGGGATCTACCTTCCATTTCCACCAATCTCCTTTTTTACGTCCTACGAGATATGGAGAGTCTTTACGTTTAAGCATGAGACCTTCAGACTTCACCTCTCTTGACCGCTCGCGTTCTGCAGCTGCGGCTTCCCAAGAATTAAATGAGATAGTTTCTGATAGGTGTAAGGGTATTGCTTTTTGATCTGTGTCGTTTGTTTTAATTTTTTTATATAAGGATTCTAATGTAATTCTGCGTTGCTCAAATGGTAAGGATCTAATGTCTTTTCCGTTCCATTCTAAAATATCATAAGCTTTGAGTATTACCGGGGTTTTGAGTAAGAGGTTTTTTGAAACTGTTTTTCTACCTATGCGGGTTTGTAAATCGTTAAAGGTTCCAATATCTCCTTCTAGAAACGGTAATATCTCACCATCTAGTACAGTACCGTCTGGAATTACGTTAACAAATGAATCAAATTCTGGATACTTATCGGTAACTAACTCCTCACCACGGCTCCAGACAAAGAGTTCGCCTTTCCTTATAATAACTTGTGATCGAATGCCATCCCATTTATGTTCACCTAACCAATCTGAAATCGGCCCAAGATTGGTTGCATTATCTTCAACAGCATAAGCAAGATAAAAGGGGTAGGGTTTTGATAAGAAATCTGCATCTTTTTCTTCTACAATCAAATCGTGGTAACTAATAGTTTTGGGATCCCAGTCACCCATTAACTTATAAGCTAAGATATCCTCATCTATAGCTGTCGCTTGTGCTAAGGCACGTGTCATTAGTTTTTGACTTACACCAATTCTAAAACTCCCAGTAATCAATTTAGAAAATACAAAGCGTTCGTAATAGTTGAGGTGTGTCCAATTTTCAAAAAGATAGGCTTTTTTTTCTTCTTCGCTCTTCTTCTTAAGCGCTATAATTTCTTCGAGAAATTGCGTAAGGTTTTTTTGGGATGTATTTGTTGAGGGGGGAATTACAAGTGCGATGGTCTCGGCCAGATCTCCCACAATATGATAGGATTCTTCAAACAGCCATAATGGAATGTTGGCTAGTTCTGATGCCCAAGTTCTCAACAAAGTTGTATTTACGGGTCTGGGAGGACGACGATGAGAAAGTATAGCTATCGTCCAAACTTTATCTTGATCGGATGCTTTTTTAAAATAATTAGCTAATGCAGCAACTTTTAAGTTTGTTTTATTGGTGCTATCAAGAGTTTTTATTAGATCGGCAAAATGCTTCATAATACATCTTCAGTTTCTGTTTTGCTTTCTATTTCGGCTAATTCTCCTTCATATTGAGTTTTTTCGGTTCGTGCGTCATATCCGATGGTTCTCAAATAGCGTGAAAAAATGTCGGTGTATCCATGAGTTGTGATTATTTTTGTGGCGCCAGTAGCTTCAATTGCAGTGAGTAAGCTTTGCCAATCACAATGATCTGATAATACAAATCCTTTATCAATGGCTCGTCTTCTGCGTGCTCCTCGAAAGGCCATCCAACCACTGGCCGATGCTGTAACATAAGGAACCATTTTGCGTATCCAAGTGCTGCCGTGAGCGCTGGGTGGAGCTACTACTATATTGCCCTTTAGTTCTTCTTTTTTGGTATCACGAGTAATACGCGTGGTTTTTGGAAATGCTACCATGGGCCTTAATACATCGGTCATGTTTTCTATAGCACCATGAGTAAATATGCTTCCGATGGATGGATCTAAATATTTTAATAAGCGTTGTGCTTTTCCTAAAGAATATCCAAATAGAATTGAAGTTTTGCCTTCGCTTTGATTTTGTGACCACCATGTATTGATATTATGCATAACCTCGGCTTGGGGAGTCCATTTAAAGGCAGGAAGCCCAAACGTACATTCTGTAATAAATGTATGGCACTTTATAGGTTCAAAAGGTACAGAAATACCATCATCTTCAGTTTTATAATCGCCTGTAAAAACCCATATTTCACCTTTGTGTTCGACTCGTATTTGTGAACTTCCGATTATATGGCCAGCGGGATGCAGGCTAAATTTTACATTGTTAATCACAAAGGTTTCATCAAAATGTCTCCCGCTCACATGGATATCACCTAGTCTATGCTTTATTATAGGAACGTTGGTATGATGTGTAATATAGTTTTTGTGTCCCCAACGACTATGATCTGCATGTCCATGAGAAATGATTGCATTATCTACAGGTTTCCATGGATCTAAATAGACGTTGGCAACCGCACAAAAGATGCCCTTGTCGGTAAATTGAAGTAATGGTGTTTTCATGAATGGACCTTATAGGTAATTATTGATTGAAAATACTGAATGTGCAAAGCTTACCGAAAGTGTTTAGCAAAAGATTAACCTGAACGTGAGATTTTAAATGAACTTTAATACTTCTTTATACATTGTTCAAGTTTTTTGTAAATGGATGCTAAGATTTTGAATTGTGGGATGTGAAGACATATAAATTAGTGATGGTTTGAAAACACAATAATTAAATTTTAAAAGGTGTGTAGTTTACTTATATTTGCGGAAAATTAAATAACTACTACAATGTCTATATCTGATTTATTTGATAGCGGATTTCAGAAAAGAAATCAGGATCATTTTGCTGCGATCGTAAGAGTCGCCATGAGCGATAATGTAATAACCGATGATGAAAAAGCTTTTTTGGATAGATTAGCTAGAAATCTTGACATTTCTGAAAATGATTATCGCGAAATATTAAAGGATTATGCTTCGCATCCCATAAATCCTCCATCTAGTTATGATGTTCGCTTAGAGCGGTTATATGATCTGGCGCGTATGGTGTTTGCAGATCACATTAAGGGAGACAATCAGGTTCTTTTGTTAGAAAAATTATGTGTAGGTCTTGGTTTTAAATCCGATAATGTAAAATATGTTGTAGATAAAGCACTTAACCTGATAGAGCAGGGTGTAGATAGTGATACATTTGCTGAAGAAATTAAAATGATGAATCGTTAAAATAACTTTTTATTTGTATTAAAAAAGCTGCCTTATCGGGCAGCTTTTTTTGCTATCTGTTTGGTTATTTTATCTAATAGATCTTGTTGTTTAAAAGGTTTTGTTATAAAATCGTCCATTCCTGCTTTGAGACAACGTTCTCGTTCACCATCTTTGGCATTGGCGGTAAAACCGATTATAGGGATTTCTGAAATTATTGTATCGCCATAATCATTGCGTATCGTTTTGGTTATATTATATCCATTTGTATGCGGTAATTGTAGATCCATTAAAATGAGATCGTATACTCTCTTTTCGATAAAATTAATTGCCATTTCTTCATTCATAGCTACATCGATAAAAAAATCACCTTCTTTAATAAGTAATTTCATAACGAGATATTGAGTTGATTCTTCGTCTTCGATAACTAGAATTCTAAATTTTTTATCTCTTACGGGTAAAGTATATGTTTTTTTCTTTCGCGCTGGACTTTTATTTGTGATTTCTATAGTAAATGGTAATTTTAAAGAAAATATTGAGCCTTTATTAACCTCGCTACTTACCTTAATATCTCCTTGTAAGACATCAATTAAATTTTTTACAATCGCTAGTCCAAGACCTGTTCCTGCAATCTTTTTATCTTGACTAAATCTAGAGAAGCGATCAAAAATATGATCTAGATTTTCTGGAAATATACCTGACCCTGTGTCTTCAATTTTAAAGCTAATACTGGTTTTGTTGCCACGCTGATAGTTTTTGGACACGGTTAATTTTACAGTACCTTCTTCGGTAAATTTGAACGCATTATTGAGCAAGTTGTTTATAATTTGATACACTCTTGTAGGATCACCAATTACATGATCACTTATCGTGTCTTCATACGACATGTGAAAAGTAATTCCTTTGTTAGCGGCTACTTTTTTATAAGTCTTTTCAAAACCTTGTAAAAGTTTCTTAAGAGAAAAACGTTCTTCGGCTAATTTTAGTCTTCCCGATTCTATTACAGAGATATCGATCATGTCATCTATAAGTGCATTAAGATGCAGGCTTTCACGTTTAATGATACGGGCCAGTTCTTCTTGCTCATAATCGAGTTTGGTTTTTTCCAAAATCTCTACAAACCCTAGGATAGAAGTAAGCGGAGTTCTTATCTCATGGTTAATATTGGCAATAAAACTATTTTTAAACTCTTCTTTTTCCAGAAGAAATTTGTTACGCAGTTCTAGAGCGCGCGCTAATAGAATGGATTCGTTTTTTTGTTGGGCTACGGCGTGAAGCTCGGAATATTTATAGGTGTAATCAAAAATTAAAAGTTCGATGCCGTGCGCAGAAATTGTTAATGTGATATCACAAATTCTTTCTACATCGGCATCATTTAAATGAATACAAGCAAAATTATGATCAACATCTGCTTGCGAATCCTCACGCGTTTCTACAAGACTGGGTATAATTTCAAAAAAAGGATGCATATCATACAATGACATACCTTTTTTGAGCTTAAACAGTGCACCCTCTGTAAAAGTTATTATTCCGTCATATTGAATGGAAATGTGTTGAGTTTTTTGATGAAATGGTCTAACTTCTCCCTTTGAATTCATAATTAAAGCGTTAGTTCCTTGGCAAGATCTGAAAAGAATTCATACACATTTTTGTTTGTTTTTGCACTGGTAAAACAATCGACATCGATTGCTAGCGCTTTAAGTTGATCTTTGGCTGTCTTTTCTTTTATCAAATCAATTTTATTGCCAATAACTTTGATCAATACTTTTGCGTGTATTTTAGTTAAATATGCCAAATCTTGATGAATATTTTTATAGGTTTCTTCTCTGGTTATGTCAAATACATAGATGAATGCATGCGAACCTAGTAAATAAGATTTACGAGTATCTTCTATGTCTGTATGACCCTCGGTATCCCAAATAATCATAGACAGATCATTACCATTTGGTAGTTGAACAACTTTTTTCTTTATCTGTACTCCCAAAGTAACTTTGTAATCTTCGGAAAAGGCATCGTCTATAAACCGACGAAATAATGAGGTTTTCCCTACCCCAAAATGCCCTAAGAGTACTACTTTTTTAGACGATATCATCTGCAAAATGTTTTTTTAATTTTTTAGTAAAGAGCATACTGTCTTCTAGATCTTTTCTAGATATGTGATGTTGTGCAAAGTCCAAAATTTGGTCTTCTAATATTTCTTTAAACATGATACTATAGGAACCAGCAATTACTGCTGCGATGTAATAAGAATAGAAGTTTTGAATATGTATGGTATGGAGTTCATACTCTATAGTTTCTAAATTTTGATCACCTCCTTCAAAAGCATCTTCGACAAAACTTTTAATAGCTGTAAGCATACCTGCAACCATTTCTTTGTCAATTGTTCCTTTAGACAAAGGACTATATTCGGCAATTAATAAACCAGATTCTTTTTCAACAACAAACATTTGTATAAGCTTTGGCTTTCCATAATCAGCAATTGCCATATCTCCAGACTTAACCCCACTTGCTTTTGCCTTAGTATTGCGCAGCCATTTTTTAAAAGAAAAAGCATTTTTTGTACGGTTGCTTATGTTCTCGCTCAATAATTTCATTTCGTGAGCGATATATTTCTTAATCATTTTACCTATTATAGGAAAAAGTGCATTAACAACAGCGTCTTGTGAGTTTTTTATTTCTTCTTTTAAAGCTTCGGTTATGGTAGGTCCGAGCGTTTTTGGAATTTCTTTTACAAATTCTTCTAATTTGTCGTCAATAATTGGATCGACTTTATGCGAAAGTTGATTTTTTTGATGAACTAGCGTGGTGAGCTCTTCTACTTTTTTGGCGATAGATTGCGCAAACTCATTCTCTTCTGTTAGGAGAAGTTTTTTTAAAAGAACTAATTTATCCTGCTCGTTCATATTAGCGGATACGCTATGTTATTTTTGATTAATTTTCTCTCCCATCGCAATTAATAAATCTCCCAGTGTTTTTTTATCCACTTTTTTGGATTCCAAAGCAGCTACATTATCGGTAAGGGTGTCTTCGAGATCAGTAATTCGAATGTTGATATCAGTACTCAGATTGTCAATGGCTTGCAGGAGTTCTTTACGAGTATCTTGGACAAGATCTTCTAACTCCTTTCGTTTGTTAAGAATGTCTTTTTTTACCGTATCAAACTCAGAATCATACGCTATTATATTCTCCCCAAAAATGAGATTTTTTATAGCTTCGATTTTTGAAGTAGCAAGATCGGCTTCATTTTGAGGGGATTCTATAGCTTTATTTTCTTTAGCCATAAGTAAAGGATTTTAGTTTTTCAATACGCTTCTGGTAAAATTAGCTATAAAATTTTAAAAACAAAGCGTGAATTGTTAAACACTTGTAGAATTATTACAGGCTTAAGAAAATAAATAGTAAAATGTATGTTAAAGTTAGGAGGGTGGTTACTTTTTCATGAAGGATTCAACTTTGTCTACCATATTTTTGCTCCCGCATACAAAAGGTGTACGTTCATGTAGCTCTGTAGGTTTAATATCCATAATACGCTTTACTCCATCTGTAGCCTTGCCTCCAGCTTGTTCTGCAATAAAAGCCATAGGATTACATTCGTAGAGAAGTCTAAGTTTTCCTTTGGGTGATTTTGACGTACTAGGATACATATAAATACCTCCTTTGATCATATTTCGATGAATATCGCTTACTAAAGATCCGATATAACGTGAAGTATATGGGCGATCGTCTTTCTCTTCTTGACAGTATTTAATGTAATCTTTGATCCCTTGAGGAAAGTGAACATAATTACCTTCGTTTACAGAATAGATATGGCCATCTTCTGGGAATCTCATATTGGGATGTGATAAATAATAGGTTCCAAGTGCCGGATTAAGGGTAAATCCATTGACCCCATGTCCTGTTGTATAGACAAGCATTGTCGAGGTGCCATAAATAATGTATCCTGCTGCTACTTGTAGGTTACCAGGTTGTAAAAAATCTTCTAACGTAACAGGGGTTCCTGTAGGCGTTATTCTACGATACACAGAAAAAATAGTTCCAACCGATACATTGACATCAATATTTGAACTTCCATCCAAAGGATCCATGAGCACCACGTAGTTATTACGATGGTCATTTTTCTGTCCTTTGATGGTAATAAAATCATCATTCTCTTCGGATGCAATACCGCATACAATTTCACGATTAGTTAGCGTATTGATAAATGTCTCATTCGCTAAAACATCAAGTTTTTGCTGATCCTCTCCTTGAATATTAGTTTCACCAATCGCTCCAGTAATGTCAACTAATCCTGCTTTATTTACTTGGTGATTTACCATTTTTGCAGCTAGACGAATAGAGTTTATAAGTCGAGATAACTCTCCGCTTGCATAGGGGAAATCATTTTGGTTTTCAATAATAAATTCTCCTAGCGTTTGATTATTTCTGGACATGGTTGTGAAACTTTTTTGGCAAAAGTATTATTTTTTGATCAACTATAACGATTTCGAAATCTAAATTAAAAACTAATTTTTTAATCTGCTGTAATTTATAACTTCATTATGATCAGAATACTTGTTATTACGCTAGATTTTATAGCTTTGGTAAAATTTTGATTATGGAGTTTACTATTCGCAATGCTAACCCAAATGATATGGGGCAAGTTTTAAAACTAATCCATGAGTTAGCTGTTTTTGAAAAAGAACCAGAAGCCGTGGAGATTGATGAAGAAGAACTGGTGTCTGAAGGTTTTGGAGAACATCCACTATTTCAGTGTATTGTGGCAGAGGTAGAAGGTTTAATCGTTGGAACGGCTATTTTTTATTATCGATTTTCTACCTGGAAAGGACGATCAATACATCTTGAGGATCTAATCGTCACCTCTGCTATGCGCGGTACAGGTATAGGTACAGCACTATATACCGAAGTTATGAATTTTGCGAATTTTAAGGGAGTAAGGAGAGTAGAATGGGTAGTGTTGGATTGGAACAAAAATGCAATCGATTTTTATGAAAAAAGTGGCGCTGTATTATTAAAAGATTGGTATTTGGCCCAAATGGATAAAGATGGTTTACAAGCCTTTATTTCAAAAAAAACTATGCCGAAATAAACAACAGATATGAAGGTATTTAAATTTGGAGGTGCTTCTACAAAGGATGCCGAAGGTATAAAACATATAGCCAACCTACTTGCCGCTTATAATAAAGAACCTTTACTATTGGTAATTTCGGCTATGGGTAAAACCACCAATGCTCTTGAAGCTATTTTGGAAGCGTATCTTAAAAAAGAAGAAAAACTAACCGGTCTAATAGCAGCGCTAAAAGATTATCATATAGAAATAGTTACAACACTTTTTGAAAAGAAACCGAATCCTGTAACTAAACTAATTGATGGACTGTTTCATGACTTGAAATTGACGCTTTCAAGAAATAAATCAACACAATATGATTTTATTTATGACCAAATAATTGGCTATGGAGAATTAATGTCTTCCACTATTTTAAGTGCATATTTAAATGAAAGAGGTTGTATAAACAAATGGATTGATGCGCGCGAGCTAATTAAGACAGACTCGGTGTACCGTGATGCTGGTGTATTATGGGAAGAGACACAACAAAGGATTAGGACCTTGTCTCCAAAAACGTGGTACTTGACCCAAGGATTTATAGGTTCTGATGTAAACAATTTTACCACTACCTTGGGTAGAGAAGGTAGTGATTACACTGCAAGCATTCTAGCATATTGTCTTAATGCCACTAGCGTTACGATTTGGAAAGATGTGCCTGGTGTACTTACTGCAGATCCACGGCTGTTTAAAGAACCACAATTACTTTCTCATATATCTTACGAAGAGGCTATTGAGTTAGCATTCTATGGAGCTTCGGTAATTCACCCTAAAACACTACAGCCATTACAGCGTAAAGAGATACCCTTATTTGTCAAATCTTTTATTGAACCAGAAAAAAGTGGAACCATTGTCAAAAAAGGCACATCTTTAGCACCAGTGCTTCCATGTTATATAGTTAAGAGAAATCAAATTTTAGTATCCCTATCGGCCCGGGATTTTAGTTTTATCGTCGAAGATAATATTGGTGAACTTTTTAATTTATTTCACTTACATCAACTCAAAGTAGGTTTGATTCAAAACTCTGCCATAAGTTTTTCGGTATGTTTGGATAATAAATTTAATTCATTTGAAGTTTTACTTCAGCAATTGAGGGCAAAATTTAAAGTTAGTTTTCAAAAAGATGTTACTTTGTATACGATACGACACTTTGATCAAAACGCCATCATAAAATTGGAACAAAACAAGGATATTTTATTAAAACAATTGACCAAGGAAACGTATCAAATGGTTGCTAAACAGTGAGTAATGCAATAGAATGAATTTCCTATATTTGTCCTTTGCACAAATAAGTATTAATGGCGATAATCAGCTCAAAAGAAGTAGCCAAAGGGCTTCAATTAGATAAATTAGGTTTTATAGGAACATTTATAGGGTGGATTATCCTAAAAGTTACTCGTTTATCCAAAGTGAACCGGCAATATGATGCGATAAGTCATCTTAAAGGAGCAGCTTTTTTAAAAGCAGCTTTGGAGCTTTACAATGTTACATATGAGATACCTAAGGAAGATCTTAAAAGAATTCCAAAAGAGGGCGCGTTCATTACCTTGTCAAATCACCCTCTTGGAGGATTGGATGGGATTCTTTTATTAAAACTCATGCTCGAGCATCGCTCTGACTACAAAATTATAGCTAATTTTTTACTACATAATTTTATTCCGCTTAAGCCTTACATCATGCCGGTCAATCCATTTGAAGATCGAAAAGCTGCCAAATCCAGTTATACCGGTTTAAGAGATGCAATTTTACATGTAAGAGCTGGACAACCTTTAGGAATTTTCCCAGCGGGAGAAGTGTCAACACATAAGGACGGTAAAAGTATAGTCGATAGACCATGGGAACCTGCAGTAATGAAGTTGGTGCAAAAAGCCAAAGTTCCTGTAGTTCCAATATATTTTCATGCACGCAATAGTTTATTGTTTTATAAACTATCTGCGATAAATGGTACCTTAAGGACAGCAAAATTGCCTAGTGAGCTGTTTAATCAAGATAAGCGAATTATTAAGGTTAGAATTGGTCATGCTATTTCTGTAAAGGACCAAGATGAATATCCAGATCTCGAAGATCTTACTAATTTTTTACGTAAGAAAACGTATATGTTGGCGAATCCATACGAGAAAAAAACGCTACGAGAATCGATACCGCAAAACTTAAAATTACCCAGATTACCCAAAGAAATTGCTGGTCAGGGAGAAACTGAAAAAATAGAAGCGGAGTTGCAGTATTGTCGTGACAACGACAAAAGATTATTGATAAGTAAAAATTATGAGGTTTTTCTGGCGCAAAGAGAATTTATTCCTTCGGTACTTCATGAAATAGGACGTTTACGAGAAATAACATTTAGGGCTATTGGAGAAGGAACTAATGAATCTATAGATCTCGACCCTTTTGATGATTACTATCATCATATGTTTTTATGGGATAATAAAGAACAAAAAATTGCTGGTGCTTATCGTATGGGTATGGGATCTGATATCTATGCTAGATATGGAATAGATGGTTTCTACTTGCAGAAATTATTTCGTTTTGAACCCGAGCTCTATAAGATGATGAGTCAATCTATCGAGATGGGTAGAGCCTTTATCATTAAAGAATATCAATTACGTCCTATGCCATTATTCTTATTATGGAAAGGGATTGTACATTGTACCCTACGTTTTCCAGAACATAAGTTTCTTATTGGTGGCGTAAGTATTAGTAATAAGTTTAGTAATTTCTCAAAATCTCTTATGATAGAGTTTATGAAATCTCATTATTACGATCCTTATGTTGCACAATATGTGCGTCCCAAAAAAGAGTTTAAAGTTAAACTGAAAGATGCAGATAAAGACTTTGTTTTTGATGAGAGTAGAAGTGATCTAAATAAGTTTGATAAAATTATTGACGAAGTCGAACCAGGTAGCTTGCGCATACCAGTATTAATCAAAAAATATATTAAGCAAAATGCGCAGGTGGTTGCATTTAATGTCGATCCACTTTTTAACAATGCAGTAGATGGTTTAATGTATATAAGAATTTCCGATTTACCAGAAAGTACGGTAAAGCCTGTTATGGAAGAATTTCAAGAAGAGCTAGAAGAGAAATATTTTAAAAATGGAGATAAGTGAATAGTGTGATAACAGATCTATCACATGGTAAATACCGCCTCCTTTTTTATTAAGAACACGGTATAAAGTAGTTCTGTAAGTTAAAAACCTTAACCAGTAGTCAGGTTGTAATAAATACAACTCTTGAGTGCAGATTGGTCCTTGGATACCCGTTTCTAAGGTTTTATATATGGTTGCCCAGAGGATGAACCTATTTAAACCTATATGGCTTTAATCAAATAATTAAAACCAAGGTTTACGACCAACTTGATAAGTTTGGTAAAAATCTTCATCAGATTTTGTAAGATAGATGATACCTTCGATCAATCCGATAATTCCGCCAATACCACATAAAAATGACAAAAGAATTTGAATAACTCCTTCTTTTGTATACCCAAGTAAAAACTTATGAATCCCAGTCCAACCCACCACGATGGCGAGAATCCCAGCTATTAATTTCTTATTATCCTCGGATCCGAAAGAGTTTTTTGCCTCGTTGGTAAACTCATTTGCTGCTTTTTTAGCGCTTTCAAAAACTTCCTTAGCACCTTTTTCGATATCTTCTCCAAAGTTCTTTTTGTCGTTGTTCATTTTATGAATTTTTTATCTTTTAAAGGTATGAAAAATACTATAAAAAAGTCTTTTTAACACTATACACTTCTAAAAAGTTAATAGGTTGTTAATTTTTAATATATTTGAAATATCTAATCTTAACCACTATTATATGAATTGGTATTTAAAAGTTATTAAAGAAAATTTCGCAAATTTTGAAGGAAGGGCTAGAAGAAAAGAATATTGGATGTTTACCTTGTTTAGTGGTCTTATAGTACTTGGATTGGCTATTCTTGCTGGAATTTTTGTAGCTATGGAAATTTCATCCCTTGCTTTTGTTTTTATGGGTTGTTATATGGTCTATATTTTAATAGTTCTGGTTCCCTCATTAGCAGTTACCGTGAGACGATTACATGATACTGGCAAAAGCGGTTGGATGCTTTTAATAGCACTTGTTCCCTTAATAGGATCGATATGGTTATTTGTTCTTTATGTGACCGAAGGAGATCAAGGAGACAATCAATATGGTCCTGATCCTAAAAGTTTACCAGATCCTGTATAAAATATATTGGTGTAGAATTTTTCTTACTAACTATAATGTCTCAGACAGCAATTGAATCTCTTTGGTTATGTTGTTTTTTGCTTGTGCGTTGTATAAAGTAAAGAAAGGTTCGGTTTTAAATATTTTTGAATGCTTAGAAAGTTCATGTAGAACTTTAATACGTCCTTTGGTATAAACGCTATTGGGATAAATATTGTATTCCTTTCTAACGTTTTTGCGATAGTTATCATAAAGTTCCCATTCTTGTCCAAGGATAGAAAGGTCTGCGTCTGTAAAATAATTGATATCACTAGAATCTGATACACTATGCCCCCTGGTTGCAAGTATCATAGCTTTACAAGCTTTAATATCACTATTAGCAATACCTAAGTCACTCATCACTAATACCGCCTCCTTGGCGCTTTTGGCTTCGTTAGTTGTTATTAAAACACTATAGATATAATCATGATAAAACAAAGAAAACAAGACAACGTCCCAATTCTGGATTTTATTTTTTACTAAGAGTAATCGACTATAAATTTGTTCTAAATGTTTTATATTGTGATAATAACGCAGGTTAGAATTATATTTTTTTGATATAGCATTCCATAACACCAAATTAGCTTTGGTATCATCGCGATATTTTGAAACAAGTTGAATAAAAATTTTCTCTAACAAAATGATGCTTTTATTTTATTGACAATGGTCTGTGAAAGCTTCCTTTTTGATTCTGTCGTCCAACCAGCAATATGTGGACTTAAGATAACGTTTTCAAACTGTAAAAGTTCTATTAGGGGCGATGGCATTTTGTTTGGTGTAGTAAAGAGCTGTTCAAAAGATAACTTTTCATATTCTAAAACATCTAAACCTGCACCCAATATTTGACCCTTTTTAAGGGCTGCTACCAGATCTGCAGTTACAACACTCTTACCTCTCGCTGTATTTATGAACCAAAAGGGTTTTTTGAATTTGGAAATAAAGTCTGCATTAACCATCTTATCGGTTAAAGGTGTCCATGGAGTATGTAAACTTAACACATCAGATTTTGTAAACAACTCATCCAGCTCAACTTGAGTAGCATTACTATCGTCAACATCTTTTTTGATATCATAACAAATTACTTCAACATCAAAACCTCTTAATTTTTTGGCGAATGCACGCCCCATATTTCCATAACCTATAATACCGATTGTTTTACCATCCAGTTCGGTTCCCCGGTTTTTTTCGCGATTCCATTGACCTTCATGAATTTCATGATTTGCAATAGTCAATTTATTAAATAAAGATAAAATCATACCTAATGCATGTTCGGCTACTGCATTTCGATTGCCTTCTGGAGCCGAAAAAAGTTTTATTCCTTTTGACTTTGCGTAAACTACATCTATACTTTCCAAACCTGCCCCCACGCGCGCGATAAATTTTAAGTTTATAGCTTTATCTAGAAAAGATTTATCAATGCTAAACCTGCTGCGTATCACAACTCCGTGATAGGATGCTATTTTTTCTTCGATATCAGATTTTGATGAGGTATAATCTTCGTCATTTATATAGCCTAAACCCTGTAATTGGGATATTAATAATGGATGATTGCTGTCAAGGTGCAGAATTTTCATTTGTATTTAATTAGTACTTCAAAAATACGCAAATTAATATCGTGATATGAAACATTTGGGAGGTACTGAGCCTAGTTTATTGGTGATGAATGCGATGTAACTCTTTCATTACAGATTGCATTTTTTCTGGAGATATAGCGAGAAATGTTTTTGCTTTTTTAACTTCTTCGCTGTCTACAGACATATGCTTAATACTCCATCGGGCATTTTCTAACAAAACGGGAAGCAAATCAACACCTTTTGGGGTTAATAAATAGACTATTTTTTGTTTGTGATCAGGATCTTTTTTTTTGTGAATTATGCGTTCTTTTTCTAAAAATTTTAATCTATTCGTTAAAATATTTGAAGCTATTTTTTCATCAGATTGTAGAAATTCTCTAAAATAGCGCTTTCCCTCTATAAGTATATCTCTAATTATTAATAGCGTCCATTTATCACCAAATATGCTTAGAGCCAAGTATTGAGGGCATTTCGATTTTTGCATAGGTTTAATTTTTATGCTGCAAAATACTATTAGTTTATGTGTATTACAACTAGTTTTGTTATGCAATTAGTTTTATTAGTTGCAATTGATCATTATCAGTTTAAGAGTTAGTACGTTTATAGATATAGAATCTCTCTAGGTATAAGAGGTCTTACCATATCTAGAAGAAGTTTGTAGGTACAATTTTTTATAACGCTACTGCGTAGCCTTACATATCCACATAGTTTGAAACGGTACGTTCAGTTTGTGATTCTCCAGTATGCTTAGTTGTTATTTTTTCAAAAAGTAAAACGTGTACTTCTTCATTGTTTTTTGTTGTAGGACAATGTTCTACTCCTTTTGGGACCACTATAATTTCGCCCGCTGCTACTTCAACAGTTTTGTCCCTAAATTGCATAAGTAGGGTGCCACTTATAACATGAAAAAGCTCATCTTCATTATCATGCTTATGCCACACAAAATCCCCCTTTAGTTTAGCCAAAAGGACATGATTATCATCTACCATTGCTATGCGATGAGGATGCCATTGTTCCTTAAATTTTGTTAGTTTATTTTTAATATTAATTGCGTGCATAGATGAAGATTTAAAATAAAGAACTAATCTCTTTGGTTATACGTGTAGGTCGTAGACTTGTGGATTGTAGTAAACACCAATGAGTTTTTGCAGTAACAATTGTTTTATTAGTGTCAAGGTTTGTAATTTCTGTATTTCGCTGACATTTTGCGCCTTGATAATGATCTATCCATGTCTTTAGTTTCAAAGTATCGTTAATAAAAGAGGGAGCATGGTAGGCTATAAAGTGATCCATAACAACCCAAACAAATTCTGATCGCATAGTTGTGTCTGTTTTAGATTGCCAATGCTGTTGCGCAATATCTTGTATCCATTGAACGTAAACAACATTGTTAACATGATTCATTTGGTCGATTGCTGATTTGGGTACAGTTAACTCAATTTCAAAAGATTGCGTCATGTAATGTAGTTTTTTTTCTTTAAATTTAGCTAAATAACTTTAAATTGTATCACACATGAAAACTAATTTTTTAAGTATTAAGGGGGTAACTGTATTATCAAAAAAAAGCCAGCAATTTATAAATGGGGGCGCAAGTGTAGATTTATCAAACTGCGGCTGTTCTTGCAGTGGTTCTGTAACAGGTCCTGCGTATTGCAGAAGATATATCGCGTGTACTCATGAGTATACCTGCGATCAACAATTTTAATACAATGAGTTGCTAAAAAATGTGAAAATCGAACTAGTTGATTTTATTAAAAAATTCGTTGGTTCGATTTTTGTATTATTTACGGGCAGGGATTGCAACGGCAGCTTTTGTAACACTTGCTAAAAGTGTTATAAAACTATAGTGTAAAGCCCGGTGCTTGCAGTCCGCCTAAAACCCTAGTATCATTTTGGCAATGTAGAAAAAGAGAAAAATTCCAAAAATATCATTGCTTGTGGTGATAAAAGGACCGGTTGCAATGGCGGGATCTATACCTCTTTTGTCCAAAATGATAGGTACAAATGTACCTACTAATGCCGCTACAATAATAACACTCATAAGAGCTAGTGCTATGGTTATGCTAAAAGTAAATTCTTGACCCATTATAAAGCCAAAGGTTATGATAATGGCCGCTAAGGCGAGCCCGTTGATAAGACTAAGGCCTATTTCTTTTAACAAACGTTGGAGTATGCTCCCTTTTACATTATTATTGGCTAAACCTTGAACGATAATTGCAGAAGATTGGACACCTACATTACCAGCCATAGCAGCGATTAGTGGTGTGTAAAAAAAGAGACTTCTAAATTGAGGGTTAACCATTATTTCTTCAAAACTTTCCATGATAAAAACACTGCCAAGTCCGCCTAGCAATCCAAGAATAAGCCAAGGTAAGCGAGCTCGGGTTAGTTCCCAAATATTATCATCTGCCTCGACGTCTTGAGAAATACCAGCAGCCATTTGATAATCTTTCTCGGCTTCTTCTTTAATATAATCCACAATATCATCGATGGTGATTCGACCTACCAGTACGCCACTGGTATCAACGACTGGAATCGCTTCTAAGTCATATTTTTGCATGATCCTTGCAACTTCGTCACCTTTGGTGTCTACCGTTACGTAATCCACCTTAGGAATATAAACTTCACTAATGTGTGTTTTTGTAGATGCCGTCAATAGATCTTTAAGAGATAATCTACCTTTTAGTTTTCCTTCTTTATCAATTACGTAAATCGAATGAACTCTGGTAACATTTTCGGCTTGTCGTCGCATTTCACGTACACAGCCTGCAACCGTCCATGTTTCTTTGACTTTAACAAGTTCTTTGGCCATTAATCCACCAGCAGTATCCTCGCCATATGCGAGAAGCTCAACAATATTTTCGGCATGTTGACCATCTTCGATTTGGGCTATAACAGTATCTACGCGTTCTTCGGGAAGCTCAGAGATAATGTCTGCAGCATCATCGGTATCCATTTCTTCCAGCTCTTCGGCAATTTCTTTGGCAGAGAGTTTTTCAAGAATACGTTCGCGAACATCTTCTTCTAGCTCCATCAATGTCTCCGAGGTTTTTTCACTATCCAAAAGTTTAATTAGATAGGTTGCTTCGAAAAGATTAAGTTCGTCTACAATTTCTGCAAGATCGGCAAAATGAATTTCGTCAAGTAAATACTTTAATTGAGCGTCATTAGTTTCTTCTATGAGAAGTTTGACGTTGTCAATAAGCTCTTGCGTAATCTGAAATTGCATAAATTTTTTTTTGAGAGGTGAATTAAAAATGCACACAAAGATAATCAAACTAATGAGTAAGATTTTAAGATTGTGTTAAACCCCTAATAGTTCGTCAAAATAATTATGGCAGAAATACTAATTTATGATTTATAATATTATGGAAGTTTTTGATAGTGTTCTATAATCAATGTTAGGTCAATAAACTCTGTTACTGCTAATTGTTCAGGTCGTTTTGAGAACAATAGATCTGCAGTATCAATTTGATCTGGTAGAATACTTTTTAAACTGTTTCTCAATGTTTTACGGCGTTGGTTAAAAGCAGTTTTAACAACAGTGTAGAGTAATTTTTCTTCGCATGGCAGGGTGTAATTATTTTTACGACGTAAGCGTAATACACCACTATCAACTTTTGGTGGAGGATTAAATACAGTAGGAGGTACGGTAAAGAGATATTCGGCATCATAAAATGCTTGAGTAAGTACAGAAATTATACCGTACGTTTTACTTCCTGGTCCTGCACAGATACGCTGGGCTACTTCTTTTTGAAACATACCGGTAAACTCTGGGATTCGTGATCGATTATCCAAAGTCTTAAAAACTATTTGACTAGAAATGTTGTAGGGAAAATTACCAGTGATAGCGAACTGTTCTCTGGGAAATAGCAGGTCTAAATCATACTTAAGAAAGTCTGCTTCGATAACTTGAAAACTGTTTTTTCCCGTGATATGTTTTGAAAACTCTAGTGCAAAAGAGGTATTAAGGTATCCAATGGATTCGGTATCCAAGTCCATTGCAATAAGGTTGATATCTTTTTGTAATAAGTATTTTGTGAGGACGCCCATTCCTGGTCCAATCTCAATACAGTTTATGTAATTATCCAAACTTAGTGTATCGCCAATCGCCTTGGCTACTTCTTCGTCTTCTAAGAAATGTTGTCCAAGATGCTTCTTTGCAGCTACAGCGGTCTTTGCAGAAGATCTTATCTCTGTTTTCGTAAATTTCCGATAATTTTTTGAGGATTGTTTCTTATTCATATATACAAGTGCAGACTGTAGCAGCCCTTCGTTTACGCTTTTGTTTGCTGATGTATGATTTCCAGTTCTGTTCTAAAAGCTACCATTTTTCCAGCAAAGCGGTTGGTTGTCGCGCGCAGGCGTTCTGCATCTTCTGCATAATAACGTTGTAAAGCATCCTTATCAACCGTAGTGTATTGAACAGAATACGTAATGCCTCCCATATCCTCTTCTACCAGAACTTTTGTCATCAATGCATGTGTAAATTTTCCTGTTGCCAGCATATCGGGGATATGCGTTTTTTGCATCCAAGATAACCATTCTTCCTGTATTGATTCTTCTACATTAATAGTGACATTATAGATCTGCATTTTATTAGTTATTTTCTAAGATGTTAATGATATTGAATAAGACAAACATAGGGCAAAGATACATAAATTCTCTACCCTCATAGCGCATTCATCTTATAGGTAATTATCTGCTTCAGGGGCGCGGAAATGATTTATAAAAAATAAATTAGTTAATAGCATCACCTCGCAGCTCACGATATTTTTTTCGCGCATCGACAAAAAAGATACTATCTGCGTGGTTAAAAATTAGTTTTTCATAAAGTTCTTTGGCTTTCTCGGGCTCATTATACACTGTGGTATATAAATTGGCTAATGCAAATAAGGCATCATCAACCAAAATATCATTTCCATAAAACTCTATGATTTTAAGATAATTTAATTTGGCTTTATCGTAGGCTCCTATCTTTTCATACAGCTCGGCTTGTCTCATAAAGGCTTCGTCTTCAATTTTTTCACCCTTATGATCAGTCAAAATCTTTTCATACATGGCAATGGCAGCTTCGGTTTTATTTTGATAGCGTAACAAATCTGCTTTTGCGAAAATCTTAAGCGCTGTTTGGGTGGAATCTTCTAAAGAATTATCGCTGATAAGTAAACTAAGCTCCATAGCATCGTTTGCAATTAGTTGAGAGGTAGAAGATTTTAATACATTTAATTGGGTCTGTGCCCACGTAAAGTCACCTTTGTAATAACTTGTCTGTGCCACTTTAAAACGTGCATCCTGAGCTAAAAAATTATTTTTTAAAGCATTTTGAACCTGAGTATAATAAATAAGCGCTTGATTAAACTTTTGGTCTAGAATCAAAATATCGGCCATTTCCATTTTAATACGTGAGGTTTGAAACCTTGAGAGGCGTTCAGTTTCTAATAAGTTTTTTAGAAATTTAAAGGCTTTTACTTTTTCATCTAGATAAAAAGCAATAAAATGTGCGTAATCAATTTGCAGTCCTATGGTTTCACGTCCCGTTCCATAGGTTTCAAAGACAGCGGTGTATTGACTCTCGATAGCTGGATATTCGGGTTTTGTGGCGCCATCAACGTTTGATTTCAAAATAATTTTGTGAGCAGTAAGTTTTAGATCGCTTGATGCCGCGGGATTATCCAGAATATAATCAAGAATAGTAGTAGCCGATTTGATATCTTTTTCGGCAATAGCAATTCGAGCAAGTTCTATGATGCCCTGTAATCCTTCATCTTTGCGTTTAAAAATGGCTTTTTCTTGAGCAAAAGCTTTTTTAAAATCTTTTTGCTGCACGAACAACCAACTTAACATTTCGTTATAAATGATATCTGGATTTTGCTGTAATTTCTTAATCAGTAGTTTTCTAAAAATCTGATTCGCTTCATTCATCGGATCGTCGGTCACATAGGCGCTAAAGTTACGTCGCACAATGTTTTGATAATTGGGCTGTAATTGTATAAGCGTAAGATAACTGTTAAACATTTTTTCAAGCTGTCCTTGCTCTCCATAAATTTTTGCGAGTTGGATATTAAAGTTAGCTCCTGGATTTGCAGTCATTCCTTTTTCATAAGTTGCTGCTGCGCGATCCAATAAATTGTATTTTTCAAATGTTTGAGCCAATGTATAAACACGATTTATATTTTGATAATTCGCAGTGGTTAATGCTTGATCATATAGTTTATTGGCTTCTTCGATACGTTGTTGTATCTCAAAATGATGTCCCAGCTCTACATATAGTTGAGAAGAGTTTTGTGAACGTTCGATAGCAGTTCGAATTAATTTTTCGGCTTCATCAAATTGTTCGAGTTGTTGTTGGCATTCTACAAGACCCAGAATGTAAGTAACTCTCGAAGAGTTTTGCGTATATAGCTGCTTGTAAATTGTAAGCGCTTTTTCAAATTGACCTTGTTGCAAATAATTTTTGGCCAATTGTTCGGACTGGCTCACGGCTGTGAAGCTAAGTAAAAACAGAAAACAAAAAAATAGATTGCGCATACGACAAAAGGTTTTTTGTAAAGATAGGTACAAAGTAGTGAAGAGGCAAGCACTTCGTTTATAGGCAGTAATGATAAGATTCTTTTTTGTTTACGTTTGCTTAAGAGGGTAGCTTTAATACAAAGCTTTTAGATGATACATAAAAATCCCTTCTTTACTGAATAAGAAGGGATAGAAAAATATTTTGATCGCTGCCTAGGACAAAAGTTTTTTGTTACTCAATATATTCAAAACCGCAGTACGGTACAAGAATTTCGGGAATCTTAATACCTCGCTCTGTTTGATAATTTTCTAAAATTCCTGCGAGTACACGAGGTAAAGCCAAAGAACTTCCATTAAGTGTGTGTGCCAATTGATTTTTACCATCAGCATCTTTAAAACGCAATTTTAAACGGTTTGCTTGATACGATTCAAAATTAGAAACAGAACTGATTTCTAACCAGCGATCCTGAGCTGTAGAAAACACTTCAAAATCATATGTTAGTGCCGCTACAAATCCAGTATCCCCTCCGCATAAGCGTAAAATTCGATACGGTAATTTCAATTCGTCCAGAATTCCCTTTACGTGTTCCATCATACCTTCAAGGGCTTCATACGAATTTTCTGGTTTTTCAACACGTACGATTTCAACTTTATCAAATTGGTGCAAACGATTTAATCCGCGCACATGAGCTCCATACGAACCAGCTTCACGTCGAAAACAAGGTGTATATGCAGTACATTGAATTGGCAAATCAGTTTCTTGCAATAATGCGTCTCTAAAGATATTGGTCACAGGAACCTCTGCTGTAGGTATCAAATAAAGATCGTCGCCCGTAACATGATACATTTGACCTTCTTTATCTGGTAACTGTCCTGTACCGTATCCCGATAATTCATTAACGAGATGGGGTACTTGATATTCTTTATACCCAGCAGCAATGTTTTTGTCCAAAAAATAGTTGATCAACGCACGTTGTAAACGAGCACCTTTACCTTTGTATACTGGGAACCCAGCGCCAGTAATTTTAACACCCAATTCAAAATCTATAATGTCATATTTTTTAGCAAGTTCCCAATGGGGTAACGCACCCTTTGCTAATTTAGGAACTTCGCCCGCTGTAAATATTTCTTCGTTATCCTCTTCATTTTGGCCATTAGCAACAGATGTATGCGGAATGTTAGGAATGGTGAATAATAACTGTAACAATTCATCCTGAGTGTTCTGTAAAACTACTGCCAACTCTTTAGAAGACTCTTTAAGCTGAGATGTTTTTTCTTTAAGCAAATTTGCTTTTTGTTGCTCACCATTTTTAAATAAAATACCTATCTCCTTGGATAGTTTGTTCGAATCAGCCAAGGTATTGTCTAACTGTGCTTGTGTGGCACGACGTTTTTCATCCAATTCGATAACCTGATCAAAAACAGGAGCAGCATCAAAGTTACGCTTTGCCAATCCTTTGATATAAGCTTCTTTATGAGTTATGATGTTTTGTACTAGTAGCATATTATAATTTTTGGGCGATCATACCAAGTATGCCGGGCTATTCACGGTATCTTTTTATGACAGAAAAGGTGCTCAATAGCCTCAATCGTTTCATAAAAAGGATGCTGTTGCTATCCCTATCGCGATGAAAAAAACAAATGTAAAGAAAAGTGTGGGTTTAAGAAACCAAAAAGGAAAAGATAATAGCTATAAACATTTGATTAATGGACTACGAGATAGATGTCTTTTATATATAAAAAAATAAATACTAGTACTTCATTTGTATCTATTATAATATAAATTTATTTTAAAAACTATATATTTATGGTATTTCATCTAAAAAAATATACATTTTGTCGAAAATTTTAAAAAAAGGGGAAAAAGCCCCTCTCAGTTTATTTTTTTAATAAAATATTAACTTTATGTTTGTAGGATAAAATGTTAACCAATTTAAATGTATTGTCATGAGAACGGCTTTGATTCTTTTACTATTTAATTTTTTATTCATGAATAGTCAAGAAGAAACAAAACTATCGTTTCCCAAGGTCTATCCTATAGCCCCCGAAGCGACCAAACAAATGAAATATGGGAATATTCCTGTTAATCTAGCCGCGGGAAAAATTGATTATTCCGTTCCAATTTACACTATTAAAGTTGGTGAATTTGAGTATCCAATATCCTTATCATATAACTATTCCGGACTTGTAGTTCAAGAAGATGTTGGATTAGTAGGTCTTGGATGGTCTTTAAATGGTCTAGGTTTGATTACTAGACAGATTAATGGCAATCCAGATGAGTCGATGTCGTTTGGCTATATTGGCGGAAACATGGATAACCCAAATGGTGTTGGGGTTAATTTTGTAGAGCCATATTACAAACAAGAGCTGTCACAGGGGGTATTGAAACAACTTTTTGAAAATTCAGCAAACGGCCAATGGGATACTGAGCCAGATAAATTTATGATTAAAGCATTTGGAGCACAAGGTTCTTTCTATCTTAATGCTAAAGCAAAACCTGTTTTTATGCCACAAAAAAATTATAAAATTATTTTCGAAAATAATTTTTTGGGAAAAATTACGGTTATAAACGATCTAGGTATTATATATGAATTTGATGCTATTGAACACGCTTTGAACAAATACCCCACATCAGTTCATAATTATATATCAGGTTGGTATTTAACTAAGATAAAATTCCCAAACACTTCAAAAGAAATTTCGTTCGTGTATGATTCATACAATTATACTAAGACTAGCTACACTGAAACTAAAAGTACCGTGCAGGGAAGTGGTTGCAGTCAAATTGTAACTAATTCATGGATAAGTAATAGTAATATTACTGTTATACGACCCAAAATATTAAGAAAAATAGTTTTTCCTGAAGGTTCCTTAGATTTTAGTAATAAAATAGATTCGAACGGCGCGATGTTAGAAAAGATAGAACTTGTGAACAATCAGGGAGACATGGTAAGTCAGTTTAATCTCGAATACTCAAATTCAATTCCTTCAGCACGTAAGACATTACAGGCTATTACCAAATCTAAAGGGGAATCTATACTGCCATATTATAGTTTTGAATATTATGGAACGCTTCCAGAAGTAATAGATTATCGGTCTCAAGATTATTGGGGGTTTTATAATGGAGCTAATAATTCAGGACGTTTAGAAGGTTTAATACAGGGGAATCGTGAAATTTCTTTTGAGGACACTCGTATAGGAGCTTTGAAAAAAATAGTGTATCCTACTAATGGATATACAAAGATCAATTATGAACCAAATGAAGTTCCATTTGGGACCTCAAATGTATACAATGGTTTAGGGGATTATGTTCCTGAATTTGATGGTATGATGATGATAGAGCTAGACTCTGATGATTCAGGGACATTAAACACCTTAGAAAAAACAATTACTATACCCACGGATAATCATATCTTTTCAGTTGATTTATTTGCTGGATGTTATGGTAATTATGGTATGTCTGAATCTACAGTTGAAATTTCTGGAGCTTTCAGTGACTATAAATCGACTAATCGCCGTAGATTAATGGTTACAATGGAGCTGGGTGGCGTCGGATCTAATGTAGGTTCAAATGAGGAAGCTCGAAGAGTTGATGATAGTTTTGGTCTGTATTCTTTTATCACATCATCTGAAAAAAAAATTACAGTTTCTATGAATATTATTGCTGCTAATGCTCGTGCCAGAACATATGCTTTGATTAGATATGTTAAGAGAAAACCTCCGGGAGCTATATTGTTTACGACTATAGGAGGTATTCGAATAGCTAATACTGTCGACTTTAATACTCCTAATGATTCAATATTTAAAAGCTATAAATACCTGAAAGAGGATGGAACAGGTAGTGGCTCTTTATCCAGTCAAACATATATGAGAACAACTCAACAATATGAGGGGTGCTTCAACTGTAATGTTTATAATGTACATGCTTATAGTAATTTGCCTTTTTCAAATTTTCAAGGGAACTCCGTGTATTATAGTAGGGTTGAGATCTTAAACAAGGGGGATGAGGGTAATGGTAAAAAAGTACAATATTTTAGCGGTGGAGGTGGCCGTGGAGGAGCTAATTTTATCTACAAAGATACAAAAGACTGGCGCTTTAATAAATATAAGGAAGAGGGTTTCGCAAATAAAAATAATGTATTAGTAAAGGTTTATAATAACAAACTCAAAAATACAATAGAATATCCGTATCCACTAAACGAAGCCCTATCTAATAATACGCTTGCAGTTGGCTTTAGAGCACAAAAAAAGTTTTTGAGATATCAATTTTTTGCTGGTTGTAATCCTATCACGACGTTTTCTGAGTCCGATTATAGTTCAGAAACTATATATCATCGCTCTGAATTTTATCATAAGAAAGAAGAGGAAAAAACTAACTATTATGAGCATGGGGAAATTAAAAATATTACCCTATACGATTACAAACCATATCTAGGTTATCTATCAAAAATTAAATTTATTGATTCTCTTAGAGATACCAAATCACAGCATCTAATTTATCCTACAGACGAGAATAATACTACATTAATTAATGCAAATATTTTGGCAAAACCTACCCTTGTTAGTAACTATACTGATTCGAATAATAATCAAAGTATAGAAGCTTCAGAGAAGACATTATCACATAAAACAAATTATCAAGTATGGAATAATAAATTTGTAGTTCCACGGATTATTCAAAGTGCTAAGAATAATAACTTATTAGAAGATCGACTTTTTTATCATAAATATGACGATTTAGGAAATTTATTAGAAATCTATAACGAAAAAGGAATACATACCTTGTTTATTTGGGGTTATAAAAATACGTTACCTATTGCCAAAATTGACAATGCAAGTTACGATATGATGCCAGAATCAGTTCTGGATAAGATAGATTCGATTAAAGAAGTCTCGGATAAAGAGAATTCTAAAAATGAAGAGATAACATTACAAGGTTTGCTTCAGGAATTACGTGAGGATCCTTATTTTTCTTCATCTCAGGTTGCGTCTTCTACCTACGACCCTCTTATTGGAGTTACTAGTATGGCTGATGCCAAGGGTGTTGTTCAATATTATGAATATGATGAATTTAATCGTCTGCGATATATTTTGGATGATCGTGAACAGATACTCAAAAAGATAAATTATAATTATGAGGGTGGAGTTGCAAGTATGTATAACCTATCTTTAAATATAAATAGTCCACTGGCCATTGTACCAAAAAAAGTTATTACATTCTCAGCAATAACATCCAGTTCTATTTCAACGTCAAATCTAGTGTATACTTGGTATATAGACGATCTTCAAGTAAGCTGCGGAGCAAACTCGGTATTCAATAAAACTTTTCAAACTGAGGGGACTCACAAAATTACAGTATCTATCTATGATAGGGAGACAGATAAGTCCGTGAGTACATCAAATGTTATTAATGTCAAATATCCGAACTTAAATCAACCAATTCTTAATGTAACCTACAATGATGTATTAAAGGGGTCCAATATTCCTTTGATATTATCTAACATTGGTGGAGGCTCAGAGGATTATAGATTTGAGTGGTACCGCAATGGGATTAAACTAACAAGCCAAGAAAATTATACCTACACTAATAGTACACAAGGTAGACATGAATTTTTTGTTAAAATTATAGATAATATAACAGGGAAATCTATTCAAAGTGCACCAGTAATTGTCTATTCACACCCTCCACTTTCCTCTCCTATAATTACAATTTCTAAAAAACATATTATAAAAGGATCCACCGTTAGTTTCTCTGCCTCAGGCATATCTGGTGGCTCTGGTAGTCGTAGGTACGAATGGTATATTAATAACACAAAACAAAGTGCTACGGGTACTACCTTTTCCTATAAATTTAACACGAGTGGTACTTATACCATACGTTTTAAAGCTATAGACCTAAGGATACCAAGTCATGCTACCTTTAATACGGGAACAGCCATGGTCTATGTCTATAATTCTATGTATCTATCAGCCTCACCAGTAAGCGGCAATTTAAATCAATCCGTTAGAAGTATTACCTTCAACTTATCAATCAACGGTGGTTCTGGTACAATAGACCCAGTAACATGGACTATCAGACAAGTGAACCCTTCTAACGTATCCACTTCAAATAATACCAGTACAACCTTACAATTTACATCATCAACTACTGGGGAATATATTATATCCGCTAGGGTTCGTGATAGTAAAACGGGACAGATCAAATCCGTTTCTATGTCTGTTATAGTTACGATGCCCGATGATGGAGGAGGGGCTGAACATGAATGGTAAACAATCTTAAAACTTAAAAATGAAAAATTATATATTTTATTGTTTCTTTACGATATTTTTACCTGCATCAGCTCAGGTATCCTTATCAGATAAGAATTATATACATAACATCCTACCGCAACAGGGAGTAACTAAGGCGGAATTAGATGTCTCACAATGTACAGATGTTCTTATTAAACGTATTGAAAACATCACCTATTACGACGGGCTAGGCAGACCAAAACAACAAATCGCCATTAAAGGTTCTTCTGATGAAAGAGATATCGTGACGCATATTACGTATGATGCTTATGGAAGACAAGAAAAACAGTACATGCCCTATGTTTCAAATACCCCCGCGGGTAGCTATAAAACTGTCAACGTCACCAACGATATTAATAGCTATTACTTAAATACCTATCCAAAAGATTTTCCAGGTATTACGAATCCAACGGAAGTCAATGCCTATTCACAAAGTATTTTTGAACCCTCACCACTCAACCGCGTGTTAGAACAAGGCGCTCCGGGAACAGCCTGGAAAGCCAATCCTGCCACTGATACCGATCACACCATCAAATTTGGTTGGGATACCAATACAGCAGCAGAAGTAGTTCGTTTTGATGTAACCTTCGCTGATCCTGCAAACACCGAAGTGCCCTCCCTTACCAAAGTCGGTGACTATGACGCCAATCAACTTTATAAAACAATCACCAAAGATGAAAACTGGACACTCACCGATGGACAGCTACATACCACTGAAGAATTTAAAGACAAGCAAGGAAAGGTTGTTTTAAAAAGAACCTATAGCGCTTCTTCCTCAATAGTAACTAGAGGTATTACAGAAACTATAGATACCTATTACGTGTACGACGTTTTTGGAAATTTGACCTATGTTATTCCGCCCAAAGTCAAAACAAGTGACGGGGTAGATGCTACAGAGTTATCCGAGCTTTGTTATCAATATCACTATGATTATAGAAACCGTCTTATCGAAAAGAAAATACCAGGTAAGGGCTGGGAGTATATTGTCTATAATAAACTAGATCAGCCAATTCTTACACAGGACACTTTGCTGAAACAAAAGGATCAATGGTTATTTACCAAATATGACGCTTTTGGCAGGATTGCTTACACAGGTAAACTTACAATTCCTACTAAAACCCGAAAGCAAATCCAGATTGAAGCCAATGCCTTTGCTCAACACCTTTGGGTAAAGCCTGCAGCTCCAGCATTGATTGGAGGTACTACGCTTTATTATAACGATGGTGGGTACCCAAAAGTACAAAGTGGCGAAGTCCTGACCATAAATTACTACGATAATTATGACTTCTTAGATGCTACTCCTGTAGCACCCTTTGCATCACCCGCGAGTGTGTATGAAGAACCGATAAGTAATCGCACGAAGACACTGGTCACAGGAAGCAGGGTAAAAGTTTTAGGAAAGGATAAGTGGACCACTACGGTGACTTATTATGATAAAAAAGCAAGACCCATTTATATCGCCAGTCAGAATGAATATCTGGAGACTACCGATGTTATAAAAAACAAACTTGATTTTGTAGGAAAAGTATTAGAAACCAAGACCACCCATACCAAAGGTGATAATGCTCCTATTATAACGATCGATACTTTTGAATACGATCATATGGGGAGACTGCTTAATCATAACCAACAACTCGATGGAGGTGCTATAGAACAAATTGCTCACAATACGTACGACCCGCTGGGGCAATTACAAAAGAAATATGTAGGTGGTGTGTATGATAGTCTGCAACCCGCAAAAGGCTTACAAGAAGTTGATTATCATTATAACATACGCGGCTGGCTTACTGGAATCAATGATGCCAATAGCTTAGGGAGCAAGCTCTTTGGTTTTGGAATTAATTACAATACTACAGAAACTAATCTGGGAGCCACAGCGCTTTATAACGGAAACATCAGCGAAACCCTTTGGCAAACGGCAAGTGATCAGACTCAGCGAGCTTATGGCTACCAGTATGATCCGCTAAACCGTATTACCGCAGCAAAAAGCTCTAGCGGTAACTATGATCTGAGCAATCTTACTTACGATAGTATGGGCAATATCAAAACACTAGATCGTACAGGTCACATAAATACGGACGCTACCCTTTTTGGAAAAATGGATAGTCTAAATTATCGTTATGATACAGGGAACAAGCTCCTAGCGGTTACCGATAATCGAAATAAAGCTTTTGGTTTTAAAGATGGTAGCAACACAGGAGATGATTATGCGTATGATGCCAATGGGAATATGATTAGCGATGCCAATAAAGGGATCACTAAGATCACTTATAATCATTTAAATTTACCTGACACCGTTACAGTAAACAGTACTGCTCATACCGGAAATATTACGTATATTTACGATGCCACTGGGGCTAAACTAAAAAAGATTAGTACTGATGGGAGTTCTTTTACAACTGAATATGCGGGCAATTATATTTATGAAAATGGAGAGCTTAAATTCTTTAATCAACCCGAAGGCTATATCGAACCAAGTACGGTTAGTGGATATGATTATATTTATCAATACAAAGACCATTTAGGAAATATTCGATTGTCCTATACCGATATAAATAGAGATGGGCAAATCGGCGGTGAACAAACCGCTCCACCAGTGTGTAATCCAACTTCATTAGGTTACGATACAGTAGCGGATGGTTGGTCTTCCAGACCTGCAACTAGTTCTCCTATGATTGAACCAGCAATGGTGGAGACTGGAGGTACTGTAGTGAGTACTAGTAATGCAATCAGTGATTTTTTCACAGGTTTTAATATGGCAAATGCTACGTTTAACGGGACAGTAGGTGTGCGTTTACAGGCAAACCCTTCAAGCAATTTAGTGAATAAGTATATGCGATACGAAATTAATTTTAGTAATGCTGTTACGGGATTGAAGTTCTCCTTAGTTGACATTGATAAAAGAAGTTTAGGAGATAGTAACGATTTTACAGATCGAGTAAAAATTACAGCATTCTATAAAGGTAATCCAATTACTCTGTTATCAGGTATACATTATACCATAGGATCGGCTGTAGATGATATGGGGAACGGTGTTTTTGAAGGAAACATACAAGTTTCTTCGGGTACTGAGGCTAACATTAATTTAAATTTTATAGAATCTGTAACTTCTATTTTAGTAGAATTTACTAACGTTGGTCCCAATACTTCTACTGGAGCCACAGCTATGTTAGTTTCTAACTTACAATGGGATTGTAGCATTGATGATATTGCCACTTCTGAAATCAGAGAAGAAAAGCATTATTATCCATTTGGACTCGAACATAAAGGGTACAACTCGCTGATTACAGGGCGAAACCATAACTATCAAACCTTCCAAGGGCAAGAACACACAGAAGATTTAGGTTTAAATGTTCACGAATTTAAGTATCGTTTTCATGATCCTTCAATTGGACGTTTTTGGCAAGTTGACCCATTAGCAGAAGATTATCTATATAATTCAACTTATGCTTTTGCGGAAAATAAAGTAATAGCAAATTTTGAATTAGAAGGACTAGAAGCCGTATCTATACATACGAGAGCTTTTCATCCTGACAAAACTTTTGGTGGTGGTTTTTCTGGTGATAATAGAGGTTTTACAACTTCATCAAATGTTACTTCAAGAGTTCGTCAGTCTGTAGCTATAGATTTTGACCAAAGTACACCAAGTGTATCAGGCGGTCAACAAATAAGTGATACAAGTCATCATCCTATTTTAGGAGTTGATACAGCACCTACAAAAGAGGGATTGAAAAATGTACGAACAGGAGAAATGAGCACAGGAGCTAAACAAGTGAGTTTTCAAACTGAAATTGAAGGAGCGAATCCACTAACACCAGCATTTATAACACCAAATATTGATGTTGATGGTGCTTTTTCTATATCTTCTAACCAAGAAACAGGAGTTTTAAGTATATCTGCAAATATAACAGGAGATAATTTTCCTTCTGCAGAATCATTTATTAGTGATAGTGCAGGAAACTCTGTTTTTATTGGTGTTAGCGCTTTACAAGGAACTCCATTAGATTTAAAAGGAGAAGGAGGAAATAACAGAATAAATAATAATTTACAAATAAACTTCAATTCTGATGGTGCTTTTCAAAATGTAAATTACAATGGGCAACAGTATAGTATCCAGGATTACAATAAATTATTTGAAACACAAAACCCAAACGGTAATTAAAAGATGAAAACATATTTAAAACACTTTTTAGTAATTCTCTTTTTTACTTGTCTAATTGGATATTTCCTTTCAATAAAAGAAAGCTTTGAAGCACTTAAATTAGAAGGGAGTTATTTTGAGAATATTGGAAGAACACTTGAATATTTTTTCTTAGGTGTTTTGTGGTATGTTTGGTGGTTTTATTTTATTATCTTATCATTAATTTTAGCAACGATAAGCACCTTCATATTCAAAAGGATAAAATCAAGATAAAAATAAGAACCAGTTATAGAAATGTAGCTGGTTTTTTTATACCCTATAGAGAGGACACATTTTTATTAAAGAAATCTTTAAACTTCTTTTTGGTAAGCATCGTATCAATGATTTTAAGAATGGTAGATTTATCTTCTTCGTCAAGTTGATTGATAAGTTTAAACTGTTCGTTCTCGCTTTTATCTTCTAAAATTACTTCTTTGGGCGTGGTATTTTCATCGTGATTAATAATGTCATCAATAGACATATTAAACAGGTTAGATAATATCTTAAGTTCAGACACTTTAACCTCTCTCATATCTTTTTCAACCTTAGAATAGGACGATTTATCAAGGTCAAGTTCTAAGGCAACTTCTTTTTGAAGTAAACCAAGCTTTGTACGAATAGTTTGTATGTTTTTACCAATACTCATGGTACAAAAGTAGAGATAAACTCTATAAATATCAATAAATAGAAAATATATTGATTATTTAGTAGAATTATTATCTATTTAAAATTATATTTGTAGTAGAAAATATATCTACAAATAATTATGAGTGCTTTAAATACCACCAATCCCAACAATTATAGCTATCAAACAAAAGACCTAGAAATCCATGTTTTGGGTGGTATTAAGTTCAATAATCTAGAGCGTATGCGTGTCACATTAAGTATCAAAAAGCCTCAAAGTCATAATGTAATGCGCCATAGTATCGACTTGTATAATGATACGATGATCGAGAAGTTTGTTAGAACTATTGCCGAGCGTATAGAAATAGGCACAAGCATTACCAGAAAAACATTACAAGATCTCACTAGTGAGTTAGAACAATATCGTATTGATGAGATCAATAAAGAGAATCAGCAAGAAGAACCTATACCCGAATTATCAGGCAAAGAAAGACAAGCAGTAATACGGTTTTTAAAATCTAAAAACTTACTACAAAAGACAAATGAATTAATAGGACAATCCGGAGTAATCGGAGAAGAAACCAACAGATTATTAATGTACTTAATCTTTACAAGCCGTAAAATATCAAATCCATTGCATTGTATTAGTCTTGGTAGCTCGGGAGTTGGTAAAACGCATTTACAAAGTAAAGTTGCTGAGTTAATCCCCGATGAAGATAAAATAGAAATTACAGTATTATCGGCAAATGCCTTTTATTACTTCAATCGTACAGAACTTAAAAACAAATTAATCTTAATCGAAGATTTAGACGGAGCAGAATCTGTACTCTATCCATTACGAGAATTACAATCTAAAAAGCGAATTACTAAAACGGTAGTGCATAAAGACCGAAAGGGAAATACCAAAACAATCCACTTAACGGTAGAAGGCCCTGTGTCTGTAGCAGGTTGTACCACGCAAGAAAGTATTTACGAAGATAATAGTAACCGTAACTTTTTATTATATATCGATGAATCCAGTAACCAAGATCAAAAGATCATGCAATACCAGCGGAGAGCCTCCGCAGGCAAAATAAATAAGGATGATGAATTTATTGCAGCTAGATTTTTACGAGATGTACAAAGAACCTTAAAACCTATCAAAGTAATCAATCCCTATGCAGAATATCTAGACCTCCCACAATCCGTATTTAAACCACGAAGAACTAACAGTCATTATCTACAATTTATAGAAGCTGTTACCTTTTACTGCCAACATCAACGAGAGAAAAAATATGATGAGCAAACAGGCGAAGAATATATAGAAACTACGATCGAGGATATACAACAAGCTAATGAAATCATTAAAGAAGTATTGCTTAGAAAAAGTGATACCATTACAGGAGCATTACGTAATCATCTAGAAAGACTTAAATCTTATCTAAAAAAGAATAATCAAACCACATTTACAAATACAGAAATCAGAAGAAATTTACGAGTAAAAGAAACGACTTTGCGTAGATATAATAAGCAATTACAAGAAGAAGGTTATATACGAAGAAAGAAGAATGCCAAAACCAAAAGTTATTGCTTCGAGGTCATCGATATCCTAGAATATGACACACTCAAATCTCAAATAGATACAGCATTAAATACTTGTTTGGATCGTCTCAATCTCGCCAGTTCGCCACCAAGTCGCCACACCTCAAATGGCGAGGTTAATAATAAGATAATTAGTGAGTTATAATCAACTCGCTACTACTTCCCAAAAAACACATACCGTATGAAAAAAGCGGTGAGCCACCGCAGGCAATAAAATGAAAAAACTAAAATTAAATAGTACCAATTACAATGCATTATTAATCTCCTTTAAGGAGTGGTTAGATATCTTAGGGTATGCAGAAACTACAGTTTATAACTTACCAAACCATCTTAGAGAGTTCTTTTATTGGTTAGAGTGCCGCGGGCACAGCGATATTAATACTATTACCACACAAGATGTCACTAATTATTATAAAGTCTTAAAAGAAAGAAGTAACCAACGTATCGATGGCGCACTTAGTAAATCCTATCTTAATAAACACCAACAAGCACTAAAGAAGTTTAGAGAATACCTAAAAAATCACAATCATAAAGGGATCAACATACATTTAAAATCAGAGAGTCAACCCACAGAAGAGCGAATCAATATTTTATCACAATCAGAAATCAAAGAGTTGTTTGCAGCTTGTAATTATAGTCATAAACGACAATGTATTAGAATACGAGATAAGGCACTCTTAACGATCTTCTACAGTTGTGGACTTCGTAGAAATGAAGCGGTACACTTAGACATCAAAGATGTGCTGTTTGATAAGCAGCGTATCTATGTTCGTAAAGGGAAGAATTACAAAGAACGTTTTGTACCGATCAACAAATACAATCTAGGAATCTTAGAAGAGTATATCTACGATGGCAGACCAGATTTTAATATCAAGGATAATACAGAAGCTTTATTACTCAATCAACACGGTACACGATTACAAGGAATGAGCTTTGCCAATCGATTACAAGCTATTGTAGCAGCCACAGAAAACAAAATCATTATAGAAAAGCACATCACACCACATACACTACGACATTCTATTGCTACCCATTTATTGCAAAAAGAAGTACCACTAGAAAGTATCAAACATTTTTTAGGGCATAGCAGCTTAGAGAGTACACAGATATATGTACACCTTGCAAAGCAAGATCGATAAAATTGTCATTCCTGCGAAGGCAGGAATATACACATCTTTTAAAAAGCATAAAACATGAAAACATATAACATTTATCTAGAAGAAGAAGGTTATACTCAAAAGACTATTACATCAAAAAAGAGAGAGCAACTTTATTTTACCAAATGGTGCAAACGACAATCTACAACCCCTATAGAAATCGATTATAAAACTTGTTTAAAGTACATCAAACATCTAACTAGAAAAGGTAATAGCAAGCGAACTATTAATCACAGATTATCGAGCCTAAAAACTTACTTTACCTATCTGATTAGTGAATCCTATCGAATAGATAATCCAATCGAAAACACGAATGTACGAGGAACACAACGAACGATACATTACAACTTATTAGAATCCGAAGAACTTGAATACTTGTATTACAGTTATGCTACAGACAACTATCAAGAAATATATCACAGCTACACAGCAAAACGTAATAAAATCATTGTTGGTTTACTTGTGTACCAAGGATTAGATACCGCAGACTTAAGCAAATTAAAAGTAGAAGATGTACAGCTTAATAAAGGTAAAATCTATGTTCCTAGTAGAAAACGAAGTAATGCCAGGGAATTAGAGTTAAAGCCTTGGCAAATGATGGATTTTATGATGTATCTAAATGACATCAGACCTCACTTATTAACACGATTAAATAGTGACAGTAACAGGCTCTTCCCATCTGGAGAACGATTTACAATGACCCATACGATTATTAAAAAACTAAAGAAAGTAAATCAAAAAGTAGAAAGTGCTAAACAGATCAGAGCATCAGTAATTACAAACTGGTTAGGTCAATATAATCTTAGAAAAACACAGGTAATGGCAGGACATAAATACATCAGTTCTACAGAACGATACTTGCAAGATGATCTAGAAAATCTACATGAAATTATCAATAACTTCCATCCAATACACTAAAAACAACATAAAAAGTACTTTTTTAAGTACTTTTTATTATCTTTGCTTTATGGAAACAGTAAATTATACAGATTTTCGTTCAAATCTAAAACATTGGTTCGATAAAGTTGTCAATGATGTAAGCGATATCATTATCAAGCGTAAAAATGGTAAAGACCTCGTATTAATATCATTGGATGAATACAACTCATTAAAAGAAACTACCTATCTGCTAACAGGAAAAAATAGAGATATTTTATTAAACTCTATCAAAGAATTAGAAGCAGGTAACGGTATAGAAAAAGATTTAATCGAATAGATGAAATTAACTTGGTCTACTTCTTCTTGGGAAGATTATTTGTATTGGCAAAAAGTCGATAAGAAAATAGTAAAACGAATAAACGAACTCATTAAAAGTTGTATGCGTACTCCTTTTGAAGGCATAGGAAAACCCGAAGCTTTAAAAGGAGATTTACAAGGATATTGGTCAAGGCGTATTACATCAGAACATCGGTTGGTTTACAAATACGAAAAAGATCAATTATTGATAGCAGCTTGTCGTTATCATTATGGTAAATAAGCCAAGTGAGTCGGCTACCGCCTCCAATTAGTTATTATTACATCAGCCCGGAAAAGGGCTTTTGTAATAAGCTGTTATAAGGTGTTCACTTCGCTCTACACTAGGCTTGCTCCCGGGCGTCACCGGGATGCTACACTTCCAAGGCTTCTGCTATGTTCACCCGTGGCTACTCTGTCTTGCTTCAAGCAATCCACCGCCACTTCATGGGCTACGCCGCTTGGTCACAGCCTAGTCGATTATTTATGTTGAAGTTAATATCTGATAAATAAGAAAACATAAAAATCGTCTGGCACACAAAACCGTTACACTCTTTTTTGTGTGTCGGCTGCTCCTCTCCGCTAGGCTCTCGCCTTGTTCTGCGTTCGCCACGCAGGCATCTTCAATCGCCAGATGGCTATCATTTTTTAAAGCTGAAGATTACTGGTCGCACAAATCCACCGCCTAAATCTTCAGCTTTAAAAAACGTTTTTCCTCTCTTACGGAAAAAAGAATAACGTTTTGAAAAGTATCGGAAGTGCGCTGGTGGCTGTAGTAGCTGACTTCCGATGCTTTTTAAAATGAAACAACCAAAGGGCGTTAGCTATCCATAAAATTGCTCAAAATGCCACTAGAGCCATCTAAATCACGTCTACGACACGATTATGAGGGTATAATATTATAGTATCTTCCGTAAAAATAGTTTGTTAGAAGTCAGAATCTTCAGTTATAGGAGTCTGTGTGCGGCTATTTTACATAGTTGCGTTATAGACCCTGACTACAGGGAAGAGCGACTATAACTACCAATTATGTAAAGATAGCTTTGATCATGCGGCTGGCTTTAATGGGAAATTACTATTTTAGCTAGTGCAAGGATATATGAAGGTGGATCGTTCTTATGAAAAATTTTTGGAGGTAAACCGCTGAAAACTGACCCGTAGTTGAAAAAAACGCGTAAACTACTATCCTTTTGGACTCGAACATAAAGGGTACAACTCGCTGATTACAGGGCGAAACCATAACTATCAAACCTTCCAAGGGCAAGAACACACAGAAGATTTAGGTTTAAATGTTCACGAATTTAAGTATCGTTTTCATGATCCTTCAATTGGACGTTTTTGGCAAGTTGACCCATTAGCAGAAGATTATCTATATAATTCAACTTATGCTTTTGCGGAAAATAAAGTAATAGCAAATTTTGAATTAGAAGGACTAGAAGCCGTATCTATACATACGAGAGCTTTTCATCCTGACAAAACTTTTGGTGGTGGTTTTTCTGGTGATAATAGAGGTTTTACAACTTCATCAAATGTTACTTCAAGAGTTCGTCAGTCTGTAGCTATAGATTTTGACCAAAGTACACCAAGTGTATCAGGCGGTCAACAAATAAGTGATACAAGTCATCATCCTATTTTAGGAGTTGATACAGCACCTACAAAAGAGGGATTGAAAAATGTACGAACAGGAGAAATGAGCACAGGAGCTAAACAAGTGAGTTTTCAAACTGAAATTGAAGGAGCGAATCCACTAACACCAGCATTTATAACACCAAATATTGATGTTGATGGTGCTTTTTCTATATCTTCTAACCAAGAAACAGGAGTTTTAAGTATATCTGCAAATATAACAGGAGATAATTTTCCTTCTGCAGAATCATTTATTAGTGATAGTGCAGGAAACTCTGTTTTTATTGGTGTTAGCGCTTTACAAGGAACTCCATTAGATTTAAAAGGAGAAGGAGGAAATAACAGAATAAATAATAATTTACAAATAAACTTCAATTCTGATGGTGCTTTTCAAAATGTAAATTACAATGGGCAACAGTATAGTATCCAGGATTACAATAAATTATTTGAAACACAAAACCCAAACGGTAATTAAAAGATGAAAACATATTTAAAACACTTTTTAGTAATTCTCTTTTTTACTTGTCTAATTGGATATTTCCTTTCAATAAAAGAAAGCTTTGAAGCACTTAAATTAGAAGGGAGTTATTTTGAGAATATTGGAAGAACACTTGAATATTTTTTCTTAGGTGTTTTGTGGTATGTTTGGTGGTTTTATTTTATTATCTTATCATTAATTTTAGCAACGATAAGCACCTTCATATTCAAAAGGATAAAATCAAGATAAAAATAAGAACCAGTTATAGAAATGTAGCTGGTTTTTTTATACCCTATAGAGAGGACACATTTTTATTAAAGAAATCTTTAAACTTCTTTTTGGTAAGCATCGTATCAATGATTTTAAGAATGGTAGATTTATCTTCTTCGTCAAGTTGATTGATAAGTTTAAACTGTTCGTTCTCGCTTTTATCTTCTAAAATTACTTCTTTGGGCGTGGTATTTTCATCGTGATTAATAATGTCATCAATAGACATATTAAACAGGTTAGATAATATCTTAAGTTCAGACACTTTAACCTCTCTCATATCTTTTTCAACCTTAGAATAGGACGATTTATCAAGGTCAAGTTCTAAGGCAACTTCTTTTTGAAGTAAACCAAGCTTTGTACGAATAGTTTGTATGTTTTTACCAATACTCATGGTACAAAAGTAGAGATAAACTCTATAAATATCAATAAATAGAAAATATATTGATTATTTAGTAGAATTATTATCTATTTAAAATTATATTTGTAGTAGAAAATATATCTACAAATAATTATGAGTGCTTTAAATACCACCAATCCCAACAATTATAGCTATCAAACAAAAGACCTAGAAATCCATGTTTTGGGTGGTATTAAGTTCAATAATCTAGAGCGTATGCGTGTCACATTAAGTATCAAAAAGCCTCAAAGTCATAATGTAATGCGCCATAGTATCGACTTGTATAATGATACGATGATCGAGAAGTTTGTTAGAACTATTGCCGAGCGTATAGAAATAGGCACAAGCATTACCAGAAAAACATTACAAGATCTCACTAGTGAGTTAGAACAATATCGTATTGATGAGATCAATAAAGAGAATCAGCAAGAAGAACCTATACCCGAATTATCAGGCAAAGAAAGACAAGCAGTAATACGGTTTTTAAAATCTAAAAACTTACTACAAAAGACAAATGAATTAATAGGACAATCCGGAGTAATCGGAGAAGAAACCAACAGATTATTAATGTACTTAATCTTTACAAGCCGTAAAATATCAAATCCATTGCATTGTATTAGTCTTGGTAGCTCGGGAGTTGGTAAAACGCATTTACAAAGTAAAGTTGCTGAGTTAATCCCCGATGAAGATAAAATAGAAATTACAGTATTATCGGCAAATGCCTTTTATTACTTCAATCGTACAGAACTTAAAAACAAATTAATCTTAATCGAAGATTTAGACGGAGCAGAATCTGTACTCTATCCATTACGAGAATTACAATCTAAAAAGCGAATTACTAAAACGGTAGTGCATAAAGACCGAAAGGGAAATACCAAAACAATCCACTTAACGGTAGAAGGCCCTGTGTCTGTAGCAGGTTGTACCACGCAAGAAAGTATTTACGAAGATAATAGTAACCGTAACTTTTTATTATATATCGATGAATCCAGTAACCAAGATCAAAAGATCATGCAATACCAGCGGAGAGCCTCCGCAGGCAAAATAAATAAGGATGATGAATTTATTGCAGCTAGATTTTTACGAGATGTACAAAGAACCTTAAAACCTATCAAAGTAATCAATCCCTATGCAGAATATCTAGACCTCCCACAATCCGTATTTAAACCACGAAGAACTAACAGTCATTATCTACAATTTATAGAAGCTGTTACCTTTTACTGCCAACATCAACGAGAGAAAAAATATGATGAGCAAACAGGCGAAGAATATATAGAAACTACGATCGAGGATATACAACAAGCTAATGAAATCATTAAAGAAGTATTGCTTAGAAAAAGTGATACCATTACAGGAGCATTACGTAATCATCTAGAAAGACTTAAATCTTATCTAAAAAAGAATAATCAAACCACATTTACAAATACAGAAATCAGAAGAAATTTACGAGTAAAAGAAACGACTTTGCGTAGATATAATAAGCAATTACAAGAAGAAGGTTATATACGAAGAAAGAAGAATGCCAAAACCAAAAGTTATTGCTTCGAGGTCATCGATATCCTAGAATATGACACACTCAAATCTCAAATAGATACAGCATTAAATACTTGTTTGGATCGTCTCAATCTCGCCAGTTCGCCACCAAGTCGCCACACCTCAAATGGCGAGGTTAATAATAAGATAATTAGTGAGTTATAATCAACTCGCTACTACTTCCCAAAAAACACATACCGTATGAAAAAAGCGGTGAGCCACCGCAGGCAATAAAATGAAAAAACTAAAATTAAATAGTACCAATTACAATGCATTATTAATCTCCTTTAAGGAGTGGTTAGATATCTTAGGGTATGCAGAAACTACAGTTTATAACTTACCAAACCATCTTAGAGAGTTCTTTTATTGGTTAGAGTGCCGCGGGCACAGCGATATTAATACTATTACCACACAAGATGTCACTAATTATTATAAAGTCTTAAAAGAAAGAAGTAACCAACGTATCGATGGCGCACTTAGTAAATCCTATCTTAATAAACACCAACAAGCACTAAAGAAGTTTAGAGAATACCTAAAAAATCACAATCATAAAGGGATCAACATACATTTAAAATCAGAGAGTCAACCCACAGAAGAGCGAATCAATATTTTATCACAATCAGAAATCAAAGAGTTGTTTGCAGCTTGTAATTATAGTCATAAACGACAATGTATTAGAATACGAGATAAGGCACTCTTAACGATCTTCTACAGTTGTGGACTTCGTAGAAATGAAGCGGTACACTTAGACATCAAAGATGTGCTGTTTGATAAGCAGCGTATCTATGTTCGTAAAGGGAAGAATTACAAAGAACGTTTTGTACCGATCAACAAATACAATCTAGGAATCTTAGAAGAGTATATCTACGATGGCAGACCAGATTTTAATATCAAGGATAATACAGAAGCTTTATTACTCAATCAACACGGTACACGATTACAAGGAATGAGCTTTGCCAATCGATTACAAGCTATTGTAGCAGCCACAGAAAACAAAATCATTATAGAAAAGCACATCACACCACATACACTACGACATTCTATTGCTACCCATTTATTGCAAAAAGAAGTACCACTAGAAAGTATCAAACATTTTTTAGGGCATAGCAGCTTAGAGAGTACACAGATATATGTACACCTTGCAAAGCAAGATCGATAAAATTGTCATTCCTGCGAAGGCAGGAATATACACATCTTTTAAAAAGCATAAAACATGAAAACATATAACATTTATCTAGAAGAAGAAGGTTATACTCAAAAGACTATTACATCAAAAAAGAGAGAGCAACTTTATTTTACCAAATGGTGCAAACGACAATCTACAACCCCTATAGAAATCGATTATAAAACTTGTTTAAAGTACATCAAACATCTAACTAGAAAAGGTAATAGCAAGCGAACTATTAATCACAGATTATCGAGCCTAAAAACTTACTTTACCTATCTGATTAGTGAATCCTATCGAATAGATAATCCAATCGAAAACACGAATGTACGAGGAACACAACGAACGATACATTACAACTTATTAGAATCCGAAGAACTTGAATACTTGTATTACAGTTATGCTACAGACAACTATCAAGAAATATATCACAGCTACACAGCAAAACGTAATAAAATCATTGTTGGTTTACTTGTGTACCAAGGATTAGATACCGCAGACTTAAGCAAATTAAAAGTAGAAGATGTACAGCTTAATAAAGGTAAAATCTATGTTCCTAGTAGAAAACGAAGTAATGCCAGGGAATTAGAGTTAAAGCCTTGGCAAATGATGGATTTTATGATGTATCTAAATGACATCAGACCTCACTTATTAACACGATTAAATAGTGACAGTAACAGGCTCTTCCCATCTGGAGAACGATTTACAATGACCCATACGATTATTAAAAAACTAAAGAAAGTAAATCAAAAAGTAGAAAGTGCTAAACAGATCAGAGCATCAGTAATTACAAACTGGTTAGGTCAATATAATCTTAGAAAAACACAGGTAATGGCAGGACATAAATACATCAGTTCTACAGAACGATACTTGCAAGATGATCTAGAAAATCTACATGAAATTATCAATAACTTCCATCCAATACACTAAAAACAACATAAAAAGTACTTTTTTAAGTACTTTTTATTATCTTTGCTTTATGGAAACAGTAAATTATACAGATTTTCGTTCAAATCTAAAACATTGGTTCGATAAAGTTGTCAATGATGTAAGCGATATCATTATCAAGCGTAAAAATGGTAAAGACCTCGTATTAATATCATTGGATGAATACAACTCATTAAAAGAAACTACCTATCTGCTAACAGGAAAAAATAGAGATATTTTATTAAACTCTATCAAAGAATTAGAAGCAGGTAACGGTATAGAAAAAGATTTAATCGAATAGATGAAATTAACTTGGTCTACTTCTTCTTGGGAAGATTATTTGTATTGGCAAAAAGTCGATAAGAAAATAGTAAAACGAATAAACGAACTCATTAAAAGTTGTATGCGTACTCCTTTTGAAGGCATAGGAAAACCCGAAGCTTTAAAAGGAGATTTACAAGGATATTGGTCAAGGCGTATTACATCAGAACATCGGTTGGTTTACAAATACGAAAAAGATCAATTATTGATAGCAGCTTGTCGTTATCATTATGGTAAATAAGCCAAGTGAGTCGGCTACCGCCTCCAATTAGTTATTATTACATCAGCCCGGAAAAGGGCTTTTGTAATAAGCTGTTATAAGGTGTTCACTTCGCTCTACACTAGGCTTGCTCCCGGGCGTCACCGGGATGCTACACTTCCAAGGCTTCTGCTATGTTCACCCGTGGCTACTCTGTCTTGCTTCAAGCAATCCACCGCCACTTCATGGGCTACGCCGCTTGGTCACAGCCTAGTCGATTATTTATGTTGAAGTTAATATCTGATAAATAAGAAAACATAAAAATCGTCTGGCACACAAAACCGTTACACTCTTTTTTGTGTGTCGGCTGCTCCTCTCCGCTAGGCTCTCGCCTTGTTCTGCGTTCGCCACGCAGGCATCTTCAATCGCCAGATGGCTATCATTTTTTAAAGCTGAAGATTACTGGTCGCACAAATCCACCGCCTAAATCTTCAGCTTTAAAAAACGTTTTTCCTCTCTTACGGAAAAAAGAATAACGTTTTGAAAAGTATCGGAAGTGCGCTGGTGGCTGTAGTAGCTGACTTCCGATGCTTTTTAAAATGAAACAACCAAAGGGCGTTAGCTATCCATAAAATTGCTCAAAATGCCACTAGAGCCATCTAAATCACGTCTACGACACGATTATGAGGGTATAATATTATAGTATCTTCCGTAAAAATAGTTTGTTAGAAGTCAGAATCTTCAGTTATAGGAGTCTGTGTGCGGCTATTTTACATAGTTGCGTTATAGACCCTGACTACAGGGAAGAGCGACTATAACTACCAATTATGTAAAGATAGCTTTGATCATGCGGCTGGCTTTAATGGGAAATTACTATTTTAGCTAGTGCAAGGATATATGAAGGTGGATCGTTCTTATGAAAAATTTTTGGAGGTAAACCGCTGAAAACTGACCCGTAGTTGAAAAAAACGCGTAAACTACTATCCTTTTGGAATGCAACAACAACTAGGAATAAATCACCCTAGTTCTGCCATTAGCGGGAGAAAGCATAGGTATGGGTTTAATGGAATGGAAGAACAAGACGAACTTGGTTTAGAGTGGATAGATGTTACTGCCAGAAACTATGATCCTGCCATAGGACGATGGATGAATCTTGATCCACTTGCCGAACAAATGCGTAGGCACTCTCCGTATAATTATGCGTTTGATAATCCTATCTATTATATAGATCCTGATGGGATGATGCCTATTAGTTTTGGAGGAATGGATGAGACTGATAATTTTGATATAAATACTTCAGGGGTTGCTCCTATAGACCAGGATAGAGGTAGTGGAAAAGATTTTAATACTTCAATAGCTGATCATTTTTACTCTGATATGCCAACTGTTCATGCATCTGGAGAAGCAGGTAAAAGTACTAATAAATCTGGTAATGGTAATGATAGCTGTTGTGGAGGAAATGGATCAGGAGTTTCTTTTGTTATGGGAACTGATGGTGTAGAAGTGTTGGAAGAGGCAGAATCTTTTCTTTCTGGGGGTGGCACATTAGGGGATATGGCTGCAGTAATATCATTAACAGCTACTGATTATAGAAATTCATTGTCGATTATGGATAAAGTGGGACGAAACGGGAATTTAAGTTTTATACGATATTCTGGTGCAATAGGAAAATGGGGAGGTAGGCTAGGTAATTATGGTAGTGGTCTTTCCTTATTTCTAAGCGGACGTTCTTATTTAAAAAATCAGATATCTACTGGGCAATTTGCTTGGGAAAGTACTAGTACCGTTACTCCGTGGGCTACTGGTTACTTTCTTGGAACTGGCCCAGGAATAGTTGTAGGTTCTATCTTTGCGGCAGCTAACGAATTTAAAAATGCAATGGAAATTGCATTTAAGAATCTTAATTTTAATTTTACAACTCCCAATATTAGCAGCGGCTTTAATATGTTTAGATAACAAAATGAGTATATACAAAATCAATAAAAAATCAATTATAAAAAATCTAGGCTTTAGCTTTTTTATAATCATAGCTTTTATCATTACATACATTTATTTTGTATATATCACTAAGGAAAGTGACTTTATATGGTTACTCTCCTTAATTCTTCTCGGACAATTAATTCCAGTGATATTACTTCTTACCGATTATTTTGTCAATAGTACAAAAGAAGAAATAATAGTTCATGGAGAATATATAGAGATCAAAGAAAAGAATCATCGGAAAACAATACAGAAACAAGAGATAGAGGGATTAACAATATATGCGTCGCCTTCTTGGTATAGAAATAGTACAGTAAAATTTTTCCCGTTTGAGGCCTTTCATTTCGTTGAAATAAAGTTGAAAAATGACAACTCTATTTACATAACTTCTCTATCTGATCATAACTTATATAAAAATATTCAAAAAGAAAAACTCTTCAAAGGATTGTTGTATTTTTATAAAGGCGGTATAACTAGGCAGGGAAATGCAATAAATACTATTTTCTGGAAGAAATTAGATTAGCAAAATCGAGAATTATTCTCCCCCCAGCTGGCGCGAGCGAAATTGCCCCTGCTGCCGCTAGAGTGATCGCTACCGCTATGTCTTTGACTAGTGGCGTTCTGAGTGAGAGGTAAAAGTAAGACAAATAAAAGACAAGAGCCAGTTACAATGATGTAACTGGTATTTTCTATTGTAGATAAGCTTGTTGGTTTTATGATCTCTAAGAAACGCATTCATAAGGACAAAGAGATGTTCTTTACTTTTATCATCCAATTTTTGAATCCCGCTAGCGCTCGTCTGTGACGGATGCCGTCAAAGCTTGGCGGGTACCCCCGCTCGTCCTAGTATGCGCTACCGCAAGTTTGCAACTTGTGGTGTCAAAGATTAGTGTGTACCCCTGCTGCCGCTAGAGTGATCGCTCCCCCGCTAGCGCTCGTCTGTGACGGGTGCCGCCAAAGCTTGACGGGTACGAGTAAGAAATAAAAGACAAGCACCAGTTACATTGCTTTGTAGCTGGTTTTTTTTATGAATTAATAAGCTGAAATATCCTGTATCCTTTTTTTAGTAATAAAAGCATCTATCAGTTTAGATACGGTATTTTTATCTTCATCATCCATCTGCTCAACAGCTTTAAACTGTCTAAGCAATAAATTATCATCAATAAACTCCCCAGCTGTTCCCTAGTATGCGCTACCGCAAGTTTGCAACTTGTGGCGTCACAGATTGGCGTGTACGTGTAAGAAATAAAAGATAGGCACCAGTTACATCAATTTGTGGCTGGTTTTTTTATGCATACGCTTTTTTAGCGTTGTAGTCTCTTATCAATGCATCAATTACAGAGAAAATCTGGTTTTGATTATCTTGAGGCATATCGGCAATTGCTTCAATACGTTCCAATATCTTTTTGTCGGTAACAATAACGGAGCTATTACCTACTAAGTAATCCAATGATACATCAAGCGCTTTAGCAATTTTATTAGCAATCTCAATAGAGGGTAACCCCAGCTGGCGCGAGCGACATTAAGTAACGGCTAGCGCGATGGCTCTAGGCTCGTGCCGATAATGAGTAAGAAAGTAAATATCATCAGGGACTAATTTATAAAATTATATTTTCTACCATCTTGAGCGAAGTACCTGTATATATGGTATGCTTCGCTCAATAGGATAGAAGTATGTAATATTTTTGAAAGGAACTCCTGTATTATTTTAGGTATATTTTATGATAGCTTGTTTTTTCAGCTATATCGATTTTGATAAGAACTATCTGTGCATTGTTACCTAGCTTACTACTATCAATACTAATTTTTTGTATACTTGAATATTTTTTGGCAAATAATTGCTGTCCAGTAAGATTTAAAATAGTGACATTAGCATTTTTGGCAATATTTCCAAAATCAATAATAATTTCTTTTTGAATAGAATTGGTAACTACAGCTATTGGCTTACTCTTATTACTACTTTGAGTTAGCGTTGTTGTGGATAGATTAGTAGCACCAATTTGTAACTCAGAATTACCAATATCAATTCTATTGTTTCTATAACGCGCATCGCCATCAAAATCTACAGTTCCTGATAGTTCACTACTATAATTTTCATCTCCTTTATCAACAGCAGGTGAACTGCTAGTCAAAGCAAAGTCATAGATAGCAGCGTCAGTAAAATTAGGATCACCTTCTACAGAATTTAGATCTAGACTAAAGGTGGATTTAAAACTAGTAAGATTATAAGAACCGTTTTTTGTCGTGTATCCATTAAAACTGGTTCCAGTAATATCGATAATAATATTCGTATCACCATCTCTATAAAAAAGATTGTTATCAGATTCAAAATTGCTAATTGTATAACCGCTACTAGCTAACAAAACTTTTTTATTAGTATTAGCGTAGACGATGTTGTTTTTGAAAGTAAGTTCATCACTGTTTTGTAAATGAACTTCTCCTCCAAAATTGTTTGCAATTTCAGATACATTCGCACCATTGATTGTCGAAACACCATTAACAGCAGCGCCCGTTCGATTTTTATAAAAAGTGTTGTTATATATCTGTGTATCTTGTAAAATAGTACTGTATCCTGATTTTATTGCACCACCAAAAATCGCACCTGTAATCACGTTTTGATAGATTGAATTGTTGTGAATAATGTGACCTATTGCATTACCGCCGTAATTTATAGATGTATTTTCTTCGGCTCCTACAGAGATACCAACACCACAATTATACACTTCATTACGAATTATCTTACAATGTTTAGCACCGTCAAGATAAATTCCGGCACTGTTAGCTATAGCACTCATGCAATCAAATACTTCGTTTTGAGAGATGATTCCGTTTCTAGCTTGATTATTAGCTTCAGCACCAGTTGATTTATAATTACCGGCGGCTACGATACCTATATTCGCAATGTCAAAAACACGATTGTTTGCTATTGCAAAACCATCCACATTACCAGTTACAGTAATTGCTTCTCCCCATCCTGTAGCACAATTATTCACCGTATTGTTATCGATAGAAACATTGGTTATAGCGTAAGTGCCATTACCACCATCAACTTTTATAGCATTAGCGACTATACTGCTACTGCTAGGAATGGCAGAAAGGTTATTACTGATCCAGCCAATATTAGTAACCTTAGAGTTTTTAATCGTAATGTTAGACAAATCAGCTGTAGCACCACCATTTGCTAATATCCAAATACCTTTACTACCGTTACCAATTTTGTTTTTAATTGTCAATCCATCAATGGTTACATTGCTCGTATTCACAATTCCTAATACATAGGTGTCTGAACTTGTCCATGCAGAGGCATCTAATATAGCATCACCACTACCATTTTTTTGTATAGTTAAAGATTTACCGATATATATAGGTCCCGTTGCGGGGTAAGTCCCAGATGCAACATAAACAGTTCCACCCACGGGTACAGCATTTATCGCTTGAATTATGGTTTTATATGGTGAGGTTGATGATCCTGTTCCAGTAGTGTCATCACCTGTTGGTGAGACATAAATTTGAGAAAATCCTTGCAAACAGCAAAGAATCATTAAAAAACTAAATTTAAAAGTTTTCATAGGGGTTGTATTAATGTTAATGATAATTTTGATATATCCTGATAAAGCAAATAGCATTAGTTTTAACAAGATATATGGAGTGTTCAAAAATATTACAAGGGGCTAAAATATGTTTTTTTGTTAAATATCAATTAGTAATTAAAAGGAGAATACTAAAATTAAAAACATAGTCTTTTTAAAAGTTTGATTTTAATGTATTTAAAACATTTTTAAGTTTTTTGAGGGATGCGACTTTAAGAGTAGTATAAAGAAGTTATTTATCGTATTTTATAATCCATGGATTGGTGGTAAAATAGTTCCAAGAAACGCTTGCAAGATCAACGTTGGGATCAATGAATTTTTTACGGGGTTTACCGTTAATCGAAACTTCACTTTCAACATATACTGCAATATCTCTACCTTGTGTAGCATAGGCTGCTTTAATACGTTGGGCAAATTGCCACATAGCATCGGGTTTGCTTGCCACTGTACGAAATTGTTTTTTAGACAAAAAGTGACTTTTATCAATGAGCTCCCGCTCAGCATTTGGTATATTCTTATCTACTATATAAAATTTTGTATGTCCAGAACGACTGCGCAACATCATACGCCAGCTTAAACGATGCCCCTCTTCTGTCCATAAAACATCACCAGGTATCAACCAGTGGCGAAGGGGTAGGGCTATTTGAATTAGTAACCATATTGATAGGGCTGCTATTAAAAACTTATTATAGCTAGGAATCTGTAGTTTATTATCGGTATAAAAAGGCTTCTTTTTTAAGAACAATCGATGAATACGTTCTTTAGAAAAGAAGAAAACAGTGAAACCAAGAGATAAATAAGGAAATATACCAATTTGAAAAACAATCGAATTAAATAAATGAAAAAAGATACTTACAATAAAAATCGCAAAGCGAGTACGGCGCCACAATAATAAAGGTATAACAAGCAAATCAAACAAAATACCTGTATAAGCAATACAATAACGAACCCAGCCAGCTTGCAACCAAGCACCTATTACAGGATAATAAGCTCTTGCAGCCATCAAGTTTTTGGGTACGGTTCCATCAATCCAATCTGGGTATAATTTTGCTACAGACGCATAGGTATATACAATCCACAATTGAGCAATAATTATAAGCACACACCAACGGGGCATATAGGTTTTTTCTTTCTCAGGGTGTTGCTTGCTATCCACAGAAAAATAATCAGCGGCGGGTAATAGTAGCATTACTATGCAAAGTAGTAGCAATAGGTAATAATGATTGTTGTAAGAGGTTTTTTGCATAAAATAGACACCGCCCCACATGATAGCATAGCCTGCCATGCTCCAACGGTATTTGTAACCGATCGTAACTAAGAAACCAAAAACGCCCATGATGGCGTAATAATAGTACATCCCGTTACCAGGTAAAGGTTGCAAAAAATCAAATCCTATAAAATTAAATGTAAATTTAGGAGCAATGAGTGTACGCTCAATCCATCCTGTAAAAATTGCGCCTACAGCTTCGAGCATAATTAAGAAACCAAATATTACCCTAAAAACTATAAGGGCACTGTTGTCTATTTGGGTAAACAACCATCGGTTAATCATAGCATATCATTTATAAAATCACGAGCAAAATCTTCGTCTTCTTGCATAGCAGTTTTGAGGGCCTCTAAGGACTCGAACTTTTTTTCCTCTCGAATACGATGTAATAATTCTATTTGTATCTTTTTTTCATAAAGATTAAAGCTAGCATCAAAAAAATGAGTCTCTATGGTTTGATGCGTGCCATTAACGGTAGGGTTAGTCCCAATATTCATCATACCAAAGTATATTTTTCCATCAATTTTTGATTGTACTATATATACACCTTGCTTAGGGATAAGTTTATAACGCTCCTCAATGACCAAATTTGCTGTAGGATACTCAAGTTTACGACCTAAAGCTTTGCCTCGCACAATTTTTCCAGTTAGCATAAAGTTGTAGCCCAAATATCTATTAGCCTTGGCAATGTCTCCATCATTGAGTGCTTGCCTAATTTTGGTAGAACTCACGGCTACATCATCAATATCCTGTTTGGAAATTTCTTCGACAGTAAAATTGTTTTGCATACCAAACGTTGCTAAATCTGTAATATCAGAATTGCGATTGCGACCAAATCGGTGATCGTAACCAATAATCACATGTCGAGCTTTTAATTTTTTGACTAATAATTTTTCTACATACTCTCCAGCCGTAAATCTGGAGAACTCTCGGGTGAAGGGGTGGATAACCAGATTATCCAATCCTGTGTTTTCAATGATTTGAATACGCTCATCAATCGTGTTGATTAGTTTGATATTCGAATCTTGCTGAAGTACCATTCTAGGATGTGGAAAAAAGGTGAGAATCACAGATTCTAGACCATTCTGCTTGGCAGCATCCACTAAACGTTCAATTATTTTTTTGTGCCCAATATGAACGCCATCAAAAGTACCAATGGTAACTACTGATGGGATATCATTATTGTATGTATTGGCATCTGTATACCTTTTCAACTGCAATAGGTTATATGATCCATAAAGAGAAAGTGATTATAGAATTATCTTTAAAACTTTCTAGTTTGTGGGTAAAATTAATCAATTGTACGGAGACTTCTCCTTTATTTTCCGTTAAAGCTAGACATGGTATTGCTAAGTCCCGCTGTAGCAAATGATTTAATGGCTTGTAGCACTGTATCAATACGTTCTGGAAGTGCGGTCATTTCATCTTTATCCCAAGTGCCTAATACATAATCTACCTGTCTGCCTTTACCAAAACTCGCACCTACACCAAATCTAAAACGTGCGTAGTTGGAGGTGTTTAGTTGTGCCTGAATATCTTTAAGTCCATTATGACCCCCAGCACTGCCTTTACCTTTTAAGCGTAGCATACCAAAATCCAAGTTGAGATCATCGGTGACGATCAAAAGGTTTTCTATAGGCACTTTTTCTTTTTCTAGCCAGTACCGTACAGCTTTACCACTTAAATTCATATAGGTATTGGGTTTAAGTAAAATTAAGTTTTTTCCTTTGTATTTATAAGTCGTAAGGTCTCCAAGTTTTTGCGTTTCAAATGTTAGATTTTCTTCTTGAGCAAGTGTGTCGAGAACTTTAAAACCTATATTATGGCGTGTATTGTCATATTTTGGGCCAATATTTCCTAGTCCTACAATTAGAAATTTTTTCATTGGATCTTCTATGTTTTTACTTGCGCTCTTGCGAAAGTATTTTTTAAATAATAAACGCATACTTCATTTTTTGCGTGAGGGATAGTAGCGATACCCCGCAGATTGTTTTTTTGAGAATCTCAAAAAAAAACAATTGAGGAGTACAAGTGTATAGCCCGACCCTTTTGGGTCACGCTAAGCATTGTAAATAAAGAGTAAAAATAAAAAAAGCATTCTGAAAATAAATCAGAATGCTTTTAAATTGTTTGATTTGATAGCTTAAGCTTCAGCAGCTGGTGCCTCGGCAGCTGGTGTTTCGCCTTCTTCTTCTTCATCCTCATCATCTGCAACCACGTTACGAGATGTTTTAACCATACAGATAACTGTATTATCTGGGTGAAGAATAGAAAAATCATCACTTGCTACATCAGTAACATATAATTTGTTTCCAATTTTCAAATTGGTGATATCTCCTTCGATAACGTCTGGTAATTTTGAAGCTAGTCCTTTTACCTTTATACGTCTTAAATTAAAACGTAACACACCACCGTTACGAACACCTTTTGAGTTTCCTGTTGTTCTAAACGGAAGCTCAATTGTGATAGGTTTATCGTCAAAAATTTCTACAAAATCAATATGTAAAATTCTATCGGTTACAGGGTGAAACTGTATGTCCTGTAGGATAGCGTTAATTTTTGTTCCATTATCCAACGCAATTACCACGGTATGAACGTCTGGAGTGTACACTAAATCTTTGAAAGCCAATTCTGGAGCCGCAAAGTGTGTAACAGTGTCTCCACCGTAAACTACACAAGGTACCTGTCCAGCATTACGTATGGCTTTTGTTGATTTTTTACCTACGCTTTCTCTTTGAGATGCATTGATTGTTAATGATTTCATTTTTTAATTATATTACGAGTTATTAATTACATTATAAATTTTGAGCTTATAGACTCATTGTGATGCACGCGGTGCATCACATCTGCAAATAAATTTGCGCAGCTTACTACTTTAATTTTTTCTGAAGCTTGTTTTAAAGGTATCGAATCGGTAACAATTAATTCTTGTAATCTTGAATTTTCGATTCTAGTGTATGCATCTCCAGATAATATTGGGTGTGTACAGATGGCCCGTACGCTTAAAGCACCTCTTTCCATCATAAGATCTGCAGCTTTGGTCAAGGTTCCTGCAGTATCAACCATATCATCGACTAACACAACATTTTTACCTGTTACATCACCTATTAATTCCATATGGGAAATCACGTTAGCTTTAGCACGTTGCTTATAACAAATAACAACATCACTTGCAAGTGCTTTTGAATAGGCATACGCTCGCTTTGAACCTCCCATGTCTGGAGAGGCAATCGTTAAATTTTGTAAATTTAGCGATTGTAAGTAGGGTAAAAATACAGTAGATGCAAAAAGATGATCTACAGGTTTTTCAAAAAATCCTTGAATCTGATCTGCATGCAAATCCATAGTAATAATTCGAGTTGCACCAGCTGTTTCTAGCATTTTGGCAACTAACTTTGCAGCAATTGGTACACGAGGTTTGTCCTTGCGATCCTGTCTTGCCCAACCGTAATAGGGGAGCACAGCCGTAATGTGTCTTGCAGAAGCTCGCTTTGCGGCATCTAACATTAATAACATTTCCATCAGGTGATCCGAGTTAGGATGGGTGGACCCAATGATAAAAACGCGGGATCCTCGTACAGATTCTTCAAACGAAGGTTGAAACTCTCCATCACTATAGGTCGAGGTGATTACTTTTCCTAACGTAGCCCCATAAATAGAAACAATTTTTTCGGCAAGTTCGGTACTTTGATTACAAGCAAAAAATTTTGCTTCTGTAACTGCGGTTGGCATAGGTAAACTATTGTTTAATAATCGATTAACGTGTATTGTTTAAAAACAAGGTGCAAATTTAGAAATTTATTTGAACTCTAAGGTTAAATTATTAGTTATTTAATGGTAGAAATGGATTATTTTATTAATTTTGCCATCCATTATTGCTCGAGTGGCGGAATTGGTAGACGCGCTGGATTCAAAATCCAGTTCTTTCGGGAGTGTGGGTTCGATTCCCACCTCGAGTACTTCGATAAAAACCAGATCAATTTGATCTGGTTTTTTCTTTTAAAGATCGGCTTACTATTGTTTATGGTAATAAAAAAGGTACGAAATCAAGCATTATAAAGGTGTGTTGATGTAATATAGAGTATAAAAAGCTGGCTCATTATAAATTGCAATGTTTTTAAGGATTAAATAGTCTCGTGTATAGTAAAAGTGTAACCCAAACTTTTTCCTGTATTCAAAATATTTTTGTTAAAGAATTTATAGTGTAGTTCTGCGTTGAATCCATAAAATTGTATTTTAGCATAAATTCAAACCCTTACTATTATGTCCGAATTTTGGTTGTATCTTAAACTTGGTTTTAACCACGTACTTGATTGGAATGCGTACGATCACATATTATTTTTGATCGTTCTTACTGTTGCTTACACGTTTGATAGTTGGAAGCGAGTTTTATTACTGGTTACCTTTTTTACGCTTGGGCATACACTATCATTATTTATGGCGGCATATAATGTCATCTCTGTAAACTCAAATATGATAGAGTTTTTAATTCCGATCACAATACTTGCAGCTGCATTATTTACATTGTTTACAGCGAGTAATTCATCCAGAAATGCTAAAGCTGGAATTTTATATGGAACTACTATATTTTTTGGATTAATTCACGGTTTAGGTTTTTCGAGTTACTTTAAGGTTATTAGTTCTAATACTGGGTCTAAATTGTTGCCGTTATTAGAATTTGCGTTGGGCATTGAAGCTGCTCAGATTGTGGTGGTTATACTGGTAATGATTATTAGTTTTATCTTTCAAACCATCTTTAGGTTTTCAAGAAGAGATTGGATTATGGTTATATCTTCTATAGTGATAGGATTAGTATTACCCATGATTTTTCATGCAAAAATTTGGTGATAAGGTATAGTATTAAGTATTAAAATTAAATAGAATTTTCTTCTTACAATAAATTAGGTATGCCTAAACAAAAACAATTAAAATATGATAAAGCATACTTGCGTATTGCAAGAGAATGGGGTAAGTTGTCTCATTGTGATCGAAAAAAGGTTGGTGCGGTTATTGTAAAGGATAGAATGATAATTTCTGATGGTTTTAATGGTACCCCAACAGGTTTTGAAAACCCGTGTGAAGATGAGGCAGGTTACACAAAGTGGTATGTACTGCATGCAGAGGCTAATGCTATTTCAAAGGTAGCTTCTTCAACGCAATCTTGTAAAGACGCTACGCTATATATTACATTGTCACCATGTAAGGAATGCAGTAAATTAATTCATCAAGCAGGAATTAATCGTGTGGTGTATCAACAAGGATATAAAGATGATTCTGGATTGCGATTTTTAAAAAAGGCGGGTGTACTTATAGAACAGATTTTAGAATTAGACGATTAGGAGGAGAGGAAGATGAAAACTTCAAAAAAATACATACCTTTTTGGATTGGACTGGCAATGGGTGCTGGTGTATTTCTTGGAAGCAAATTAAACTTTCAGGATCAAACGGATACCTTATTCTCTTCAAATGTGAAAAAGGAAAAACTAAACCGTTTAATTGATTATATTGACTATGAATATGTAGATGAAATTAATACAGATAGTATTGTCGATGTTACAGTAAATAGAATTTTAGAGAATCTAGATCCCCATTCTGTTTATATATCTTCAGAAGAGTTAGAAGGGGTAACCGAGAGTATGCAGGGAGATTTTATTGGTATAGGTGTTAGCTATTATCCTTATCGAGATACCATATCGGTAATTAGTACGATTAAAGGTGGACCTAGTGAAAAGTCTGGATTAAAAGCAGGAGATCGCATTTTAATGGCCGATCAAGATACGTTGTATGGAGAAAATTTATTGAGGGATGAGCTTGCATCCAAATTAAAAGGAGCGTTAAATAGTCAGGTACAACTTAAAGTATTTAGAAAAGGCAAAGGAGTTTTTGATGTCGTTGTAAAACGAGGTAAAGTACCGATCAAAAGTGTAGATGCTGCTTATATGTTAACGAGTACCATAGGCTACATCAAGATCAATAGATTTGCAGAGACTACGTATACCGAATTTAAAAAATCACTCGATAAGTTACAAGATCTGGGAATGAATGAACTTGTATTAGACTTGCGTGATAATGGTGGCGGATTTATAACGCCTGCGCTTCGTATTGCTGATGAGTTTCTAGAAAAAGAAACCTTGATTATGTTTACTAAAAACAAAAAAGGAGCTGTTGAAAAAAACTATGCAACGGGTAAAGGAGATTTTCAAGAAGGAAAACTAAGTATTTTAATTAATGAAAATTCGGCATCAGCTAGTGAGATTTTGGCAGGAGCAATACAAGACAATGATCGTGGGACTATAATAGGTCGTAGGTCATATGGCAAAGGATTGGTGCAACGAGAAATGTCATTGGGTGATGGGAGCGCAGTTCGCTTGACAATATCAAGATATTATACGCCCACTGGTCGGTCGATTCAAAAACCGTATACCAATGGGAATAAAGCTTATTTTAATGAATATCTTGAGCGCTATAAAAACGGAGAGTTACAAAGTGCTGATAGTATACAGGTGGCCGATTCCTTAAAATTTAAAACACCAAAAGGAAAAATCGTTTACGGTGGTGGAGGTATCATTCCTGATCATTTTATAGCAAAGGATAGTACGCGGGTAGCAGAAACTTTAAATTATATGCTGCGATCTGGTTTTATAGGACGTTATGTGTTTGAAGCACTGGATAAAAAAAGGGCTGAGTATAACGAACTTACGCTCGAAGCGTTTAAAAAGAGCGCCATCATAGATGATGCTTTTGTAAAGGGATTTTTGTTATTTGCCAAAAGACGAGATATCAATATGGAAGGATCAGAATTTAAGGAGCCTCTACGTAGGTACTTAAAGGCAACAATGGCAGAGCAATTATTTGGAACAAATGTTTTTGAGAAAATGCTGAATAAAAATGACGCTATGATAGAACGAGTTTTACTTCTTTCTAATAATTCTAAGAAAATGTAGCTATGGTATTTTGGAATGAATATTTAATCCCTGTCGCAATATGTTCACCTATATTTTTCTTTATCTTGGCGGTGGCTTGTCGCCTCTTAGATTCTAGTGCTTCAATGTTTCTCGACCATGAAATCTTAGTAGACTCCTCCTATGTGTCTGCAGATCTGATACGTGACCAGTTAGAGAAAACGGTAAATGCAAAATTAAAAAGAGCACTGCAAAAAGCCCTTATGTTTAGAAGGCTTCATGCCATATTCATTGCACTCATGTTAGTCTCAATACCTATTACTATTTTGATGTGTGTGACACTATTATAGGACTAGGAGGTATTCTAATTGCTCTTGTCTTTTATTTTTTTTGAAGTAAGTAAGATAAGTAAAAGCAGTATCGCGCAAGCAGGTGCTATAATGCCAATTAATGCTGTTTTGCTGTCTCCTTCAAAAATGTTACTGGTGTCTAATAAAGTGCTGTTATAGCCCATAAGTAAAACGCCAAGAACGATTAGTATATAAATAAAAATTTTCATCTAAAATAAGTCTTTGATATTTGCGGTAAATAATTTTACTGCGATTGCTAATAAAATTACACCAAATATTTTTCTGATAACATTAATTCCTTGTTTTCCTAAAACCCGTTCAATTCTCCCAGAGGATTTTAAAACAACATATACAAAGATAATGTTTACTATGATGGCAATAATAATATTTACAGTATGAAATTCTGATCGTAACGAAAGTAGTGAAGTCATCGTACCTGCTCCTGCAATTAAAGGAAAGGCAAGGGGAACGACCGCTGCAGTTTCTGGGGCATCATCTCGATAAAGTTGAATGCCCAAAATCATTTCTAACGCAATAAAGAAAAGTATAAAGGATCCTGCTACGGCAAAGGAGTTAACATCAATACCTATTAAGTTTAAAATTTCTTTTCCTAAAAAAAGAAAAACGATCATGAGGATACATGCGACAATACTTGCTTTCTCACTTTGGATATGCCCCACTTTTTTTCTAAGATCAATAATGATAGGGATACTTCCTATAATATCAATAACTGCAAAAAGAATCATACTGGCGGTAAAAATTTCTTTGAAATCAAATGGAAACATAGGCTCGATGCTTTATACTTTGACAAAAGTAAATGTTAATATGCTATAAATGTAGCGCAAAAATGCAAAAAAACAAGGGTAGAATTAAAAAGTAGCTTTAAGCCATTTGTACAACGCTATTTTATAAGGTTCAATTTATAAAAACTACTATCTTCGCAGCATGTTTCAAATAGGTAAGACAATTATTTCGGAAGAAATTATAGAAAAAGATTTTGTATGCAATCTATCTGCATGTAAAGGAGCGTGTTGCATCGATGGAGAGGCAGGCGCGCCTTTGGACGAAGAGGAAACAAAAATTCTAGAACAAATTTATCCTACTGTTAAGTCATATTTACGACCCGAAGGAATTGAAGCGATCGAAGCACAAGGAGTCTTTGTTAAAGGCACCGATGGTGACTGGGAAACACCGTTAATAGAAGGTGCAGATTGTGCGTATGTAATCTTTGATAAAAAAGGAACAGCTTTATGCGCTATTGAAGAGGCGTATAATCAGGGGGAAGTCGATTGGAAAAAACCTGTTTCTTGTCATTTATATCCAGTAAGAGTTCAAGAGTACTCCGAGTTTTCTGCGGTCAATTATCATAAATGGGAGATTTGTGATGATGCATGTACCTTAGGAAAAGAGTTTCAGGTGCCAGTATTTAAATTTGTAAAAGCAGCCCTAGTGCGAAAGTTTGGGAATGATTGGTATCAAGAACTTGAAAAGGTTGCAGAAAAACTTAAGAATAAATAGTCTATTAAAGGGTCTTCTACACTTACTTACATTCTTCACAGTTAAAAAAACGTGAGTTAGTAAATTTAATATAATTAGCATTCTTGTCTTTTTGACGTTTTTTTAATGCTTAATTCCCTTTTTAAATCGTTTTATTAAGTCTATAAATGCTTTTTTCTTCAGAAATTTAGTTAATTTTTATTACGGTTTACCCGTAAATATACTTGGGTAATACCATTATTGTGAAAAACCCTAAAAATCGCTCAGTAAGTGTAAAATCAGGGGCTATTCCAAATTTTTAACGTTAAAAGTTACATAAGCTTTTTTTAAATTAAATCGTTGATTATAAGTATTTTACACCCAAAACACTGACGATACGCATAACTAAAGCCAATCTCCCCGTGTTGAAAACTTTGTTGAAAACGTTTGTGAAATTTTGGGAGTAATTCTCAGGTATTTTTTGATCTTTGTATAGGAAGAAAGAAACAAAAATTTACTACAAAAAATAAAACGGATCATGATGAATGTTGAAGAGCCAATTTTACAAGAAAATAAAGACAGATTTGTAATATTTCCAATTAAACATCATGATATTTGGGACTGGTATAAGAAATCCGAAGCAAGTTTTTGGACGGCAGAAGAAATTGATTTACATCAAGATATAACCGACTGGGCAACTAAGCTAACCGATGATGAACGATATTTTATAAAGCATATTCTGGCTTTCTTTGCAGCCTCTGATGGAATTGTGAATGAAAACTTGGCAGAGAATTTTGTCAATGAAGTTCAATATAGTGAAGCCAAATTCTTTTATGGTTTTCAAATCATGATGGAGAATATTCATTCTGAAACCTATTCTTTATTAATAGATACGTACGTAAAAGATGAGAAAGAGAAAGATATGCTTTTTAAAGCCATCGATAACTTTCCGGCGATCAAGAGAAAAGCAGATTGGGCGCTCAAATGGATCGAATCTGATTCTTTCGCAGAACGTCTTATCGCATTTGCAGCAGTAGAAGGAATTTTCTTCTCGGGAGCGTTTTGTTCTATCTTTTGGTTAAAGAAAAGAGGGCTAATGCCAGGACTTACTTTTTCTAATGAGTTGATCTCTAGGGATGAAGGGGTGCATTGTGATTTTGCTGTACATTTACATAATCATCATCTTGTAAATAAAGTACCAAAAGAACGTATTCGAGAAATTATCATCGATGCACTTACTATAGAACGTGAATTTGTGACCGAATCGCTTCCTGTAAGTTTGATAGGTATGAATGCAAAATTAATGACTCAATACTTGGAGTTTGTTACCGATAGACTCTTGGTCGAATTAGATTGTGAAAAAGAATACGGAACTGCAAATCCATTTGATTTTATGGATATGATCTCACTTCAAGGAAAAACAAATTTCTTTGAGAAAAGAGTTTCAGAATATCAAAAAGCCGGCGTTCTTAACAAGGATACCGAAGATAGTAAGATAAGTTTTGATGCCGATTTTTAAAGTAAATCGTAATCCAATCATATATTCATTCTGAGCTAGTTACACCTAGTGCCTAGATTCATTACAGCTAGCTCAGTTTGATGTGTCTACCTAAGACTTTAAATAATAAAGGGGCAGCCCTGCTTATATTTTAAGAGATGCTTTTGATGCATGTTTAGCGTATATACGCAGTAACAATTCAATAGCTTAAAGATGTCTGGCAAGCTGTAAAATTAAAAAACGAATTAGTAGCATGTTCTTTGAGGGAAGAACTTAAAACCACCACGTAGTATGTATGTAATTAAAAGAGACGGTCGTAAAGAACCCATTATGTTTGACAAGATTACCGCAAGGGTAAGAAAACTTTGTTATGGACTTAACCCACTGGTAGATCCAGTAAAAGTAGCGATGCGCGTTATTGAGGGTTTGTATGATGGAGTCACTACGAGCGAGCTTGATAACCTAGCTGCAGAGATTGCGGCGACCATGACCATTACACATCCGGATTATGCAAAGCTAGCAGCTAGAGTTTCTGTATCCAACTTGCATAAAAACACCAAAAAAACCTTTTCTGAAGTAATTACCGACTTATATGAATATATAAACCCTCGTACTAATAAAAAAGCACCGCTCATTGCCGATGATGTGTATGATGTTATTCAAAAAAACAAAGAAAAACTGGATTCAACAATCATATATAATAGAGATTTTGGATATGATTACTTTGGTTTTAAAACTTTAGAGCGTTCTTATTTACTAAAAATTAATGGTAAGATTGCCGAGCGGCCACAACATATGTTGATGCGAGTAGCAATTGGGATCCATCTTAACGACCTAGACTCGGCTATAGAAACGTATGAGTTAATGTCCAAAAAATATTTTACCCACGCAACACCAACACTTTTTAATGCTGGGACACCAAAACCTCAAATGTCCTCTTGCTTCTTGTTAACAATGCAAGATGATAGTATTGATGGTATTTATGATACTTTAAAGCAAACAGCCAAAATTTCGCAATCTGCTGGGGGTATTGGTTTATCAATACACAATGTACGTGCTACGGGATCCTATATAGCAGGAACCAATGGTACCTCTAATGGGGTGGTGCCCATGCTACGTGTCTTTAATGATACAGCCCGCTATGTAGATCAAGGTGGAGGTAAGCGTAAAGGCTCATTCGCAATATATGTAGAACCATGGCATGCAGATATTTTTGATTTCTTGGATCTCAAAAAGAACCACGGTAAAGAAGAAATGCGAGCAAGAGACTTATTCTATGCTATGTGGATTCCTGATTTATTTATGAAACGCGTGCAAGAGGATGCCGAGTGGACATTAATGTGTCCAAACGAATGTCCAGGACTGTTTGATGTGCATAGTGATGAGTTTGAAGAAAAATATTTAAATTTTGAAGCAGCTGGTAAAGGGCGCCGTACTATAAAAGCTCGTGAGCTTTGGGAAAAAATATTAGAATCTCAAATCGAGACAGGTACTCCGTATATGTTGTATAAAGATGCTGCTAATCGCAAGTCTAATCAACAAAATTTAGGTACTATACGATCTTCAAATTTATGTACAGAGATTTTAGAGTACACCAGTCCAGATGAGGTAGCTGTATGTAATTTAGCGTCTATTGCCTTACCAATGTTTGTCAAAAATGGTGCGTTTGATCATAAAGAGCTTTTTAAAATAACCAAACGAGTTACAAAAAACTTAAACCGCGTTATAGATCGTAATTACTATCCAGTTAAAGAAGCAGAAAACTCCAATGTAAGACACCGTCCAATAGGATTAGGAGTACAAGGTCTTGCCGATACTTTTATTCAATTGCGACTACCTTTTACAAGTGATGAGGCCAAAAAATTAAACCAAGAGATTTTTGAGACATTATATTTTGCGGCTGTTACAGCCTCAATGGAAGAAGCAAAAATCGATGGGCCTTATCAAAGTTATGAAGGTTCTCCGATTTCTAAAGGAGAATTTCAGCACAACTTATGGAATATCAAAGACGAAGAACTAAGTGGTCGTTGGGATTGGAATGATTTGCGTAAAAAAGTATTGGAGAATGGAGTACGCAACTCGTTATTAGTAGCACCAATGCCAACAGCATCAACCTCTCAAATACTAGGTAATAATGAAGCATTTGAGCCATACACTAGTAATATCTATACCCGACGTGTATTATCGGGAGAGTTTATCGTTGTAAACAAACACCTATTAGAAGATTTAGTAAAACTTAATTTGTGGAGTGATGAGGTTAAAGATGCTATTATGCGTGCCAATGGATCCATCCAAAATATAGATATCATACCACAAGATCTTAAAGAACTATATAAAACTGTTTGGGAACTTAGCATGAAAGACATTATCGATATGTCACGTCATAGAGGATATTTCATCGATCAGTCACAGTCGCTTAACTTGTTTATGGAAGGTGCAACCATGTCTAAGCTAACATCTATGCATTTTTATGCTTGGAAGAGCGGACTCAAAACAGGGATGTATTATTTGAGAACAAAATCGGCGGTAGATGCGATTAAGTTTACGTTGAAAAAAGAGGTGGCGCAAGTCCCGCAAGCAGAAAAAGTAGCAGCAAATGCTGCACAAATTCTCGAGGCTCAAACCCTTAAATCAACTTCTAAATCTGAGCCAGTTGCCCCCGAGGGGACAGCCTTAAGTCCAGAAGAGTTAAGAGCAATTATAGCACAATCCAAAGAGGCAGAAGGTGATGACTGCCTAATGTGTGGATCATAAGTTTACATGTTTCGATTCTTAAAAGGGAAGTTTTCTTACGAAAGCTTCCCTTTTTTTAATACTTTTAAATTCCCCATTTTGTCAACTTAATCTAATCTTATCTTATGGAAGAATTATCCCTTCAAGAACCAGTATGCTCACAATGCGCAACGCTTATAAAACAACAAGCTAAATTTTGTACGCATTGCGGATATCCCCAATTGGGTACAGAAAAGGAGCAATCCCAGTTTCATGCCAAGCGCGTCATGGCCAAACAACAGCAAGAAGTAGATGTTAAACGCATAGCATCTGCTCAAAAGACTCTATACTGGACGTCTGGAATATTTATGGTTTTTGGATTGTTTTATTTTTTCAAAACAGAGGAGATCTCAATTCTAATTACTAATGCTATACTTTCTATTTTGTATTTGTTATTAGCTTTCTGGACCAAAGAAAAACCCTTCGCTGCATTATTGTCGGCCTTATTGTTATACCTAACTGTTATTGCAATTAACGCTGTTATTGAGCCTATGAGCCTTTTGAGCGGAATTATAATGAAAGTTGTGTTTCTTACACTTTTAATCAAAGGGCTATATTCTGCATCGCAACGCACCTCAACACCTACCTTATGATTTGTCATGCGTGTACACAGCCCATTACGGCAGATTCAAATTATTGTGCTAGTTGTGGAGCATCAATAGGTTTTAAAAATAAACAGACACGTAGTGAACACATTAATCTTATTATCGTTTTTTATATTATAGAGCTTGTATTCTTAACTATAGTACACCTAATTTACAAGGAAGATACCTCACTAACGACAGAAATAGCTGTTGAGAGCGTATCGGCTATGTTAATTATACTTTTTATAATGTTTGATGTAAAAAACATAATAAAATTGTACACACTACCACGATTACCTCTTCTTGAGTGGATAGGAGTGATATTAACACCTTTTGTAACGGGTTTCTTGGTGTATTACGGTATAGAATGGATCAATACCGCCTTGTTTGATGAAAGCACAAATTACTACGCGGCCTATGCCGAGTATGAACATCCCTTTCTTTTGGCTTTTATATTTGTAGCTATTCTTCCGGCGATTTTTGAAGAACTAGCCTTTCGAGGTTTTTTGTTTAATCAACTAGAGAACGTTACCTCTATTCGTATGAACATCCTACTTACAGCATTTCTTTTTGCATTAGTACATTTTTCTTTTATTTCGCTACTTTGGATTTTTCCATTTGGACTCTTATTAGGATATCTTAGATATCGCTATCAAAATTTATGGTTGGGGATGATAATTCATTTCATACATAACTTGATAATAGTATCTTTGGACAGTTATTATTACGATCCATTACTATATTAATTGACGAATTAGATTATGATGAACTGGGAAGAGCTTTTGTCGCTCCGTAGACAAGGCGATACAAATAAACGATTGCGTAAAGAACAAGATGAAACCCGTCTGGGGTTTGAGGTGGATTATGACCGTATCATTTTTTCATCTGCTTTTCGTAGTTTACAAGATAAGACACAGGTAATTCCCTTATCTAAAACCAGTTTTGTCCATACACGGCTAACACACAGTCTCGAAGTGTCTGTAGTAGGTCGCTCCTTGGGAAGAGTAGTGGGAAAACAATTGCTAGAAAAGCATCCACATCTGGCTGTGGTTCACGGGTATCACTTTAACGATTTTGGTGCTATTGTAGCCGCCGCTGCGTTGGCGCATGATATCGGTAATCCACCCTTTGGACACTCGGGAGAGAAAGCTATTGGTGAGTACTTTAAAAATGGAAGCGGCGTACAGTACCAATCCCAACTTACTGCTAAGCAATATCAAGATTTAATAGATTTTGAAGGAAACGCTAACGGTTTCAAGATTCTTACCGAATCCCGTGCGGGTATAGAAGGTGGTTTGCGGTTATCGTATGCTACCTTGGGCGCTTTTATGAAATACCCAAAAGCTTCTTTACCTAAGAAGCCAAGTGCGCATAGTGCACATAAGAAATTTGGATATTTTCAAAATGAAGCAGAATTCTTTGGAGAGGTAGCTCGCGAAATTGGCTTGCTTCAATATAATTTTGGTAAAGAGGTAACCTACAGTCGCCATCCACTAACTTATCTGGTAGAAGCTGCCGATGATATTTGCTATACCATTATCGATTTTGAGGACGGAATCAATTTAGGGCTGATCCAAGAAGAATATGCCTTAGAATACCTGATCAAATTGGTGAAGGATAGCATCAATACGTCCAAGTATAATAGCTTAACCACAACCGCAGACCGTTTGAGTTATTTAAGAGCTTTGGCAATAAACACCCTAATTCGTGAAGCAGCCGATATCTTTATAGCCAATGAAGAGGCTATTTTGGCAGGGACGTTTATGAGTGGATTGATCGAAAAAAGTAAGTATGAAGCTCAAATCGACGATATTATCAAAATCAGCGTATCTAAGATCTACCAAAGTCAGGAAGTTACCGAGAAGGAAATTGCGGGTTACGAAATACTGGCCACTCTACTGCATACGTATTGTGAAGCAACAAAGCATTATATTGAGGATAATTGCTCTAATTATGACAAACTAATTCTAAGAGCTGAAGGCGCGAATTTCGATTATAAAAATGAAGATTTGTATAGCCGTTTGATAAGTATCTGTAACTATGTAGCAAGTCTTACCGATAGTAACGCCTTATTGAAGTTTCAAAAAATACGTGGCGCTAAGGTGTAAGGCCTTCTACTATTGTTAACTGTAGGAATAGGTATAGAATTCTTTCTTTACAGATTTTAATATGTGGTATGACCTATGTAAAAAAATCTTATTATGTAATGTCAATAAATACTGAAGAATTGGTAAGCTTTAGTATCTTTAAGCTTAGTACGCTTAAAACCTAACCAATGTCATTACAATACTATACGCAGTTACAAGAGACGCTTGCCGCAATGCCAAGCGAAGCCGTTAAAGCACCCACCATGCCAGTAGATGTACAACTTCAAGAAGCCGAAGATCTATCCCTGTGGATACAACAGGATAAACGCGAATTAAAAGCAGCAGGTTTAGATTGGACTAGGTATGTAGATACTTTGGGTATTCGTGCAGGAGCGTGTCGCTATGCACAAGCACTTTGGATCAAAGAGCGTTACGAGCAAAAAGAAATTAAAAAATCTTGGCAAGATGCAGCCAAAGAAGGTTTTGCATTGCGCAATGCCTTAATTGCTGATTTTAAATTTGTATATCCAAATAACCAACGTATAGCGGCCGCCTTAAAACAAACCCGTAAAGGTAAGAGCGCTGCTGATATGATACAGGATTTAAGCGACCTCGCTGTTTTGGGAAGCGAGTATGTAAAAACTCAAAATTCTATTATCGCCATACAAGAACGTATTAAAAAGGCGCAAGCGTTGTCAACACAATTGGGCGCGACCAAAGCCAAAGCAACTAACCATCAATTATCTACTTCGACATCTAAATTAATGCGTGATAAGGCGTGTAGTTACCTTAAAGAAGCTGTAGATGAAATAAGACGGACAGGTAAATATGTCTTTAACCATATACCAGATCGTAAGCAAGGATATATTAGCCGATATAAAAAGAAATCTTGATTACATACCATATCTAATTGGTTTGGATTGAGTAGTCAGCGCGATAAATTTGGTGTCCAGCGTACTAATTTTATAAATATCGCAAGTTCTTAATTTACCATCGCACTAAGTTGGTCGATAATCACATAAAATTAAGTATCCAGCGTAGCGCTGACTATGTTGTAGCTTACGCTGAACTATATAGAATAATTGTTTATTGAAATAATCAGTAGGTGAAGGTGTTAACTTAACAGGTGACTATGATAGTTTAAGGTTTTTGGAGCATATTCATAAAAAAACCAGTCTTTTAATTTTAAAAGACTGGTTTGTTGTATAAGAGTAGATAGATTATTACATTTTTTCAAAAGTCGAAAAAGAAGAATCCTCACTATCATTATCACTATCGTCAAAAATTAAAGTGGTATTTGATAGCTCAATGATTTCTAAAGCTTCATTCTCATCATCGTAAATAATGGTTAGTGTGGAATTTGATAAACTCCATTTTGCTGGATACGCCCATTCTCTGCATACTTCTTCATTAGTACCTTCTCCAATAATACCAGTTTCTACAAATATCGATGTTTTATCACTTTTGAATTCATAAGATGTTTTAAGATCGCATTCGTCTAGTTCAACAGCTTTTCCATCGCGAGTAATACCTGTTAATAGCCACTTTCCTACTAAGTTTGACTCAGAAATTTCTGATCCACCGTTTTCATCTGATCCACCGTCATCATCTTTGGAGCAAGAGGTAAGGGTTGCTGCTATTAGCAGGATAAATACACTAATTTTTTTCATAATATATTAAATTGATTTGAGGTGCAAATAAACTATAAATAGAGCTTTTATGCAACATGGTATTCTTCAAATAAAAAACCAGTCTTTTAAAGTTGAAAGACTGGTTGATTAATGACCTAAGGTTTAAATATTATTTTTAGATTCTTTTATAAGTATCCACGAATACAAAAGTTGTCTCATCACCATTTTCATCTTCATCTTCATCGATGAACTCGAGAACCAGTGTAGAATCAGTTAATTGTTTAATCGTGCCAGTACTAGTGCTACTAACACCACTAAATTCAGAGGTTACAGTTAATTGATCTCCAGAAAGTGACCATTTACTAGTTGAAGACGCTGGTTCACATGTGCTGTTTTCAGAAGAAACTGTGTCAAAATAAGTATCAACTACTTCTCCATTTGATTTGAATTCTAAACTGTCCAACTTATCACATTCATCAAGTTCATATGTCTTACCATTTTCTGTAGAAGCTGTCCATTGCCATTTTCCAACTAAATTCGCTTCAGAAATTTCTGATCCACCATCATCATCTTTAGAGCAAGAGGCAAAAGTTGCGGCGATAAGTAGGATAAATACACTAATTTTTTTCATAATATTGCTTTTTAAGTTTAATAACGTCCGCAAAATAAGTATTTTATCGAGTAATTTTGAAGTATTTCTCCATAAAAGAATAAAAAGTAAGAATATACTTATAGATTTCTTATTTTTTCAATGAGTGCATTGGTTGAGGTACCACATTGGTCATGCAGTTGATCTGGAGTGCCGTGTTCGATAAAGCTGTCGGGCATCCCCAGTGTTTTAATAGATCCTTTATACTTTTGTTGCATGGCGTAGGCAGCAATTGTACTTCCAAAACCTCCTACAATCGTACCATCCTCTGCGGTTACGATAGTTTCGTACTCCATAAAAATAGAATTTAACAATCTTGTGTCCAGTGGCTTTACGAAGGGAAAATGATAATGGCTTACCGTTACATTGGCTAGGTGAATTGCTTCTGTCACATTTGTACCAATAGTACCTGTTGAGATAATGGCTACTTTACTACCTTTACGTAGACACTTTCCTTCACCTATGACAATATCCTTAAAAGGTTTTTGCCAGTCCAATAATGTACCTCGTCCGCGGGGATATCGTATCGCGATTGGATAATTGAGACCTAGCGAAGCGGTATATAATAAATTACGCAGTTCGATTTCGTCAATAGGAGCCGCGATAAGCATATTAGGAATGCAATTGAGATAGGCAATATCAAACACTCCATGGTGTGTAGCACCATCTGCTCCTACCAAACCTGCACGATCTACACAAAAGATTACGGGCAAGTTTTGTAAAGCTACATCATGTATGATTTGATCATAAGCACGTTGTAAAAAAGTTGAATAGATAGCACAAAAAACCGTAAGTCCTTGGGTTGCCATACCAGCAGCTAGTGTGACCGCATGTTGTTCTGCGATACCAACATCAAAGGCACGATCAGGCATCTCGTCCATCATATATTTTAAAGAACTCCCTGTAGGCATTGCAGGAGTGATACCTACAATCTTTGAGTTGTTACGCGCCAATTCTAGGAGTGTTAAGCCAAATACATCCTGAAATTTGGGGGGTATAACAACTTTATTTTTGGGCAATAATTCACCAGTATGCGCATTAAACTTACCTGGGGCATGGTATTGCACTTGGTTTTCTTCGGCTTGTTTTAAGCCTTTGCCCTTGGTCGTAATTACATGTAGTAATTTGGGGCCTTGTATAGTTTTTAACCGTTTCAATTCCTCTAGCAATGTAGGTAGGTCATGGCCATCAATCGGACCATAGTATTTGAAGTTGAGCGCTTCAATAATATTATCGGTCTTTGGCTTACGTCCTACTTTTGCTTTGGTGAGATATTCTTTAAGTGCACCCACACTTGGGTCAATGCCGATGGCATTATCGTTCAAAATAATTAGGAGGTTAGCATCCGTTACACCGCCGTGATTCAATCCTTCAAAAGCCATTCCGCTAGCAATTGAGGCGTCTCCAATTACTGCAATATGTTGTTTGGTTGTATCTCCTTTTAGTTTTGAAGCAATTGCCATCCCCAAAGCAGCAGATATTGAAGTAGAAGAGTGGCCTACTCCAAAGGTATCGTATGGACTTTCTTCTCGTTTAGGAAAACCACTAAGACCCCCCAACTGTCGGTTGGTATGAAAACGATCTTTTCTTCCGGTTAATATTTTATGAGGATAGGCTTGATGCCCCACATCCCAAACAAGCTGATCGTTAGGAGTATCAAATATATAATGTAAGGCTATGGATAATTCAATAACTCCCAAACTTGCACCGAGGTGCCCCTCTTTGGAAGCAACGATGTCTATAATGAATTTCCGCAATTCTTGGGCTAATGCCAGAAGCTGTACTGACGATAATTTTCTTAGATCAGAAGGATATTCGATAGCAGATAGCAAAGGATATTTTATAGAATCTATCAAGAGAAAGTCTTTTTGATTGGTAGCTACAAAAATAGCTAATATGCGAGTTTCTTATCGCTATGATTGGGTAAAAAATACGATTTTGTTTTCATGTGCAGTATTCTGGTGTAGTGTATCTTTAGTAGCATGATTTAAATTTTAGTAATTTTGAAAAAAAAATATGATTGAGCCGTTTGACGATACTTATTTTATGAAAAAAGCATTGCAAGAAGCCGAGCAAGCTTATGAACAGGGAGAAATTCCTATTGGCGCAATAATAGTCGTTCAGGATCAGATTATTGCTAGAGCTCATAATCTAACTGAGTTGCTTAACGATGTTACAGCGCATGCCGAGATGCAAGCTATAACTGCAGCAGCAAATTATCTGGGAGGAAAATATTTGAATGAATGTACTTTATATGTGACCATTGAACCTTGTCAAATGTGCGCGGGTGCCTTGTTTTGGAGTCAAATAAAAAAAATAGTATATGGTGCAAGAGATGAGCAACGCGGTTGTATTGCTATGGGCACAACATTACATCCTAGAACTACAATGAGTGGGGGAGTACTTGAAAACGAATGCAGCACACTTTTAAAACGTTTTTTTGTAGAAAAACGTAATTTGAACTAGGAGTTCTTCAATTTTTGCTACCCTAACCTAAATATTACCATGCAACGTTAGTCACTCATACGGGTCTTTTGTACCGAAAGACTACTGCATGAAAAAAATTACATTTATTATGTTATGCCTCTATACACTTTTAGGCGCAGCACAAGAGGGAGAGCAAATTTTTGGTGTTATTTTGGATGAATCTGGAGCTGTTGAAGGAGTTCATATTTATAATAAAACGCAAAACACAGGCGTTGTTACCAGTATAAAGGGTAGGTTTACTATGCGAATGTTTGCAAAGGATACTTTAATCTTCTCTTCAATACAGCATACTCATAAGACCTATATAGTGCAACCGCATGATCTCGTTGTGAAAGCTATAAATGTTCGTTTAGAAATTGCAATGAACGAACTAGAACCCGTGATGCTGTCCACACATACTTTAACAGGCAATTTAACCAAAGATTTACAAAATATAACTACATACGAAGATGTCTTGCCTTTATGGAGCGCAGCGGATCTTAAACGAATGGGAGTTTCTGGCTTTAATGATAAACAGTCTAATATCAAGAATACAGCACTTAATGGACTATCTGGAAGAGGATCAATTAATTTATTAGGACTTTTTAATGTTTTTAAAAAAAGTTTGAAGGATGAGCGTACTTATGTTGCGGTACAAAGTATTACAGCTATGTATTCCATAAAATTTATTACAGATCAAATTGATATTCCTCAAAGTGAAGTGTATAATTTTATAGATTTTTTAGCTGAACAAAAGGAGACGGATTCTATTGTTGCTTTAGATGATAAGCTGAAAGTACTTTCTTATATAATGCATCAAGCTGAAGTTTACAAAGCACGATACGACATAATTAAAAACTAAAAAAGCACTGCCTAAGCAGTGCTTTTTGAAACTTCGTAACGTATACCTTACTCATGAATTACGCGTACCTGTGCAGCAATAATTCCTTTTCTTCCTTCTTCTTCTTGATACTCTACTTTGTCACCTTCATTTAATGCTTCGCCGTTTAATCCTGAAGCGTGTACAAAAATGTCTTTTCCTGTTTCGTCGTTGGTTATGAATCCGAAACCTTTGGACTCATTAAAAAATTTAACTGTTCCTTCCATGGTGTGTAATATAATATGTTTTATGAGATCTAAAGTTACTTTTAAATCTAATAAAAAATGTTATTATATTGTAAAAATTTCAGAAGTGAAACAATTTCTAACTATTTTTTCCCTCGTTAAAGTCTCTCATTTTCTGTATATTATCACTTGTTAACATGTAGTCTTGTACTTTCTTGTTTTTCCAACGATGGTAGATAAATACAGGCATTAGAACGAAAGATCCTAGCAAAATTGCTATACCAATAAGTTTATCACCTGTTATGTGATCTCCCGAATTTTTAAAATAATATCCGATAGCAATAAGGACTGCAAAAATTATAAAAAGAAGTTTAATTATATAGTTCATATCGCGTATTTAAGTTGCAAAAAGCGGCTTTATTCGTATAGAAGCCTTTTGGTTATGCAAAATTAATCAACTTTCTTCTATACGCAGTCAATAATTTGGATTTTGAAATAAATCCTACATATTTTCCGTCTTTAGTGACGGGAAGATTCCATGCTCCCGAGTCTTGAAATTTACGCATGGTAGTTTTGGCATTATCAGTTTCAATAACAATAATGGTAGAAGCTTTGGTCATAAGTGCTCCAACAGTTGTTTTGTGATATAATGTTATGTCAAACATAATATCCCTAATGTGATCCAAATGTACAATGCCTACTAATTTTTGATTTTTAGTAAGTACAGGAAAAAGATTACGGTTGGATTTTGCAACAGCTTCGCTTAGCAATTGTTTAAGAGTAAAAGTTTCTTCAACACTTACAAAATTGGTTTCAAGACAATCCTCAAGGTTTAATAGGGTAAGTACATTTTGATCTTTGTTGTGTGTTAATAATTGTCCTTGTTCTGCGAGTTCACGGGTATAAATATTATGTTCGATTCTATTTTTCGAAATTATAAAAGAAATAGCAGTAGTAATCATTAACGGTATAAATAACTCATAGGTGGATGTGATTTCGGCAATTAGGAAAATCGATGTTAAGGGCGCGTGTAATACACCTGCAATAAGTCCTGCCATACCTAATAGAGTAAAATTTGCTTCAGATACATGTAGTCCTAGTCCAAGATTATTGATTATTTTGGCAATGACATTTCCCAAAGCACTGCCCATTACCATGGTAGGAATAAAAATTCCTCCGCAACCTCCAGCAGCAAAAGTTGTAGTCATCGCAATCGCTTTGAAGATTGTAATTCCTATTAATAAAGTAATAACCACCCAGGCATTATCGGTTAAATGATCAAAAGGCGTTTGACCTAAGGCTGTTAAGTGATTGCCGTGTAATAAACTATTGATAAACCCCAATCCTTCACCATAAAGCGGCGGTATAAAATAAAGCATAACACCAATGGCCAATCCACCGATAATAAGTTTATGAATTTTTTTGGTAAAGCGATCAAAAAACTTTAAAATCCAAAAATACATTTTTGTAAAATAAATCGAGGAAAAGGCTGTGCCAACTCCGAGAACAATATAAAAGGGAATATCAAAAATTTGAAAGCGTTCTACCACCTCAAATCTAAAAAGTACTTCGTCTCCCAAAAAGAAATATGAGGTGATTATCGAGGATACCGAGGCAAGCAATAGGGGTAATAATGAAGTAAGAGTTAGATCTAAGCTAAACACTTCAACGGCAAACACCAAACCTGCTAATGGAGATTTAAAAACAGCCGAAATTGCGCCCGCAGCAGCACAACCAATTAATAAAGTTCTAGTTTTTGTTTTTACATGAAATAAAGAGCTTAAGTTAGAACTCATGGCAGCTCCAGATCCAATAGCGGGTCCTAATAATCCAACCGACCCACCAAAACCTACCGTGATAGGTGCCAAAATCAGAGGGAGATAGGCTTGTGCAGCATTAATAATTCCACTTTTTTTAGAGAGAGAATATAATATTAGCGGTATTGCCGATCTAAGATCTTTCTTTACGACATATTTTAATATTAAATATACTATGGATAAACCTACAATAGGTGTGATAAAATAAAAACTTGTTTGCCATTGTATAAGATCTTTTTCGAGAACTACTTGAATCAAGTGCGTAGCATTTTTTAAGAGTAACGAAATGAGACCAGCAAGAAAACCAATGAGTATGCTAAGTAAGAGAATGAAATTCTTAGTCGAGATATTTCTATATCGCCATTTCAAAAATTTTATAAGTAGCTTTTTTCTCTGAATATGTTGCATAAATATTCACTAGGTTAAGAAACGAAAGATACTAAAAAATCCCGCTTTTTGCGGGATTTAATTTTTTTAAAGACTTAGCTTAATATGTAATTCATTGAGCTGTTCTTGATCAAGTTTTGATGGTGCATCAATCATTACGTCGCGCCCACTATTATTTTTTGGGAAGGCAATAAAATCGCGAATAGTTTCTTGTCCTCCTAAGATAGCAACAAGTCTGTCTAATCCAAAAGCTATTCCGCCATGCGGAGGTGCTCCGTATTGAAATGCATCCATTAAGAAACCAAACTGTGCCGTAGCTTCTTCTGGAGTAAATCCTAAGTGATCAAACATTAAAGCTTGTGTTTCCTTATCATGAATACGAATAGATCCACCGCCAATTTCGTTTCCGTTTAAAACAAGGTCATAGGCATTAGCACGCACTTTACCTGGATCAGTATCCAATAACTTCAAATCTTCTGGTTTTGGAGAAGTAAAGGGGTGGTGCATAGCGTGATATCTCGCAGTTTCTTCATCCCATTCTAACAAAGGGAAATCTACTACCCAAAGAGGGGCAAATTCATTTGGGTTTCTTAAGCCCAAACGCTCGGCCATCTCCATACGTAATGCACTTAATTGAGCACGAACTTTGTTGGTAGGACCAGATAATACACAAATTAAATCTCCTGGTTTAGCTTGCGTAGCTTCAGCCCATTGGGATAAATCTTGCTGGTCATAGAATTTGTCAACAGATGACTTGTAAGTACCATCATCATTACATTTGACATATACCATACCCAAAGCTCCTACTTGTGGACGCTTCACCCAGTCAATCAACTTATCAATTTCTTTACGTGTATATGAAGCGCCGCCAGGAACAGCGATACCTACAACAAGCTCTGCATCGTTAAATACTTTAAAATCTTTGTGCTTAGCAAATTTATTAAGCTCACCAAATTTCATTTCAAATCGAATATCAGGTTTGTCATTTCCATAGGTTTTCATCGCATCATCATAGGTCATACGAGGAAAATTTGAAATATCTACACCTTTAATTGTTTTTAAAAGATGGCGTGTAAGTCCTTCAAACGTAGCTAGAATATCTTCTTGTTCTACAAAAGCCATCTCACAATCGATTTGAGTAAACTCTGGTTGTCTATCGGCTCTTAAATCTTCATCCCTAAAACACTTCACAATTTGGAAATATTTATCCATGCCACCCACCATGAGCAGCTGTTTAAAAGTTTGTGGAGATTGCGGAAGTGCATAAAATTGACCTTCGTTCATTCTAGAAGGAACCACAAAATCACGAGCCCCTTCGGGTGTTGATTTAATTAAATACGGCGTCTCAATTTCTATAAACTCCTGTTCGGACAAATATGTTCGAACTTGCATAGCGACTTGATGTCTAAAAATAAGATTTTTCTGTACAGGTGTACGACGTATGTCAAGATATCGATATTTCATACGAATATCTTCACCACCGTCGGTAGTATTTTCTATAGTAAATGGGGGTGTTATAGCTTCATTTAAAATGGTGAGTTCTTTTACTAAGACTTCAACTGCACCGGTATGAATAGTGTCATTTTTGGATTCTCGTTCTATAACCGTTCCCTGTACTTGAATAACAAATTCGCGACCTAAGGTTTGTGCTGTATCTAATAAAGCTTTTGGAGAGCGTTCTTCATCAAATATCAATTGAGTGATACCGTAGCGATCTCTTAGATCTACCCAGACCATAAAACCTTTATCTCTAATCTTTTGTACCCACCCAGAAAGTGTAACTTCTTTATTGATATCTGAGATGCGTAATTCGCCGCAGGAATGACTTCTATACATAATATACTATTCTATTAAGGCAGCAAAAATAAGAAGATTTAAAAGAATTACTTTACCCAATCTCATATTTAGTAAAATGATTAAATAACGAATAGTCGTGATTAGGGATATGATTGCAAACAGTAGATATTTTAATGCATTTACTATAAAATTTACTGTAAACATGATAAATACATATTGATTTATATTTTTTTATGAAAATATTTTAATAGTTTTAGCCTTTATTCTAAACAAATCATTATGAAAAAACAATCACATCATAGCAAATGGATGTTGCTAATTTTATTGATGCTACCGGTAGTACTCATAGCTCAAGAGACTATAACAGGTAGGGTTATTGTCCAAGAGAGTGGCGTGGGGGCTGCTTTTATTAACGTAATTGAGGATGGCACCAAAAATGGTACCGCCACAGATATGGACGGAAATTTTACATTAAGGGTTGATAAGCTACCTGTGAAGCTCAAGGTTTTTGCTTTAGGTTTTACCGAGGAGCTTGTTTCGGTAAATACAACAGGACCGATTACTATTCAAGTAGAGGAGTCTTCTGAATCTTTAGATGAAGTAGTTGTTACTGGATTAGCATCTTCTATTAAGCGAAGTAACTCGGCAAATGCTGTAGCTTCCGTGTCTGCAGAAGATTTGGCTGGGTTAACCCCTCCTCAAACATTAGATGGGGCATTAGCGGGTAAATTTGCTGGGGCTTTGATAACAAAAAGTTCTGGCGCGCCTGGGGGAGGAATCTCTGTGAAACTTAGAGGTGTAACTTCAATTAATGGTAATTCTCAACCACTTTATATTGTGGATGGAGTTTACGTTAATAATAATAGTATTTCGGGAGCAGGACTCAATACAGTGTCTGGAGCTAATACTGGAGGAAGCGAACGTAATCAGGATAACCCTTCTAATAGAATTGCAGACATTAATCCAGACGATATTGAGAGTGTGGAGATTTTGAAAGGAGCATCAGCAGCAGCAATATATGGCGCGAGAGCAGCAGCTGGTGTAATTATTATTAAAACTAAAAAAGGTAAAAAAGGTAAAACTAAAATAGCTTTTTCTCAAGATGCTGGATTTAATACTATCTTGAATCGAAGAGGTCAGAGAGACTTTACAGATGAACGTGTCTTTAATTTATTCTTTTCTCCTAATGCGGATCCTATCCTAGAACAACGATCTAGGGATGCTGCAAATACTCAAGTAACGCTTTTTAATGAAGCGAGAAACAATGGTAGGTTAGTTGATTTTGAGGAAGAGATTTATGGTGAAAAAGGATTTATAACAAATACTAGTGTTAATATATCAGGAGGTTCTGATAACACACAATATTATGCAGCGTTTTCAAACAATGATGAAGAAGGAATTGTTAAAAATACGGGATATAACAGAAAATCGATACGATTAAATATCAATCATAGTTTTCTTGAGGATAAAGCTAAACTAAGTTTGTCTAGTAATTATATTGACTCTAGGTCTAATCGTGGATTTTTTAATAATGACAATACTGGAACAACTATCGGAGTAGCTTTAACGTCTACTCCACCATGGGCTCAGTTGTTTCCAGACGAACTTGGTGTATATCCAGATAACCCTTACGGGGCGTCAAATCCGTTACAAACAAGGGATTTGATTACTAATAGAGAAGATGTAAACCGATTTATAGTAGGGGGAACACTTGATCTTAAGCTTTATGATTCGGAAAATTCAAATTTGAAATTAGTTTTAGGGGGAGGAGTTGATTATTATGATCTAGTAACTACAGCTTTTTTTCCAAAAATTTTACAATTTCAAAAACTGTCGAATGGAGGGCTGAATGGTCTTAGCGCTATCGGAGATACAGAAAATAAAGATGCAAATTATTCAGCATTTTTGGTACATAATTATACGACTAGTAATAATTTAAACTTCACTACCCAAGGAGGGATAACTAAACAGACATTTTCTCGTAATAGTATCAGCAACATTGCTTCAGATCTAATTGCATTCGAAAGAAATTTGGATCAAGCTGCAAATATCAGCGTAACACAATTTCGACAAGAACAAGAAGATCAAGGATTTTTTGTTCAGGAAGAATTAAATTATCAAGATAAGATTATTGCCACTTTAGGAATAAGAGGAGATAAGTCAAGTAATAATGGAGATGCTAATGAGTTATTTTATTATCCAAAAGCATCGGCAGCTATAAATTTACATGGTTTTGATTTTTGGAGTTTAAAGGCGGTTAATAAATTTAAAATAAGAGCTGCATACGGTGAGGCGGGAAACTTTGCACCTAATGGAGCGTTATTTACAACATATACTAATTCATTAATCAACGGTATTGCTGGTATAGTTGTACCAGTCACTCTGGGAAATTCTGATATATCTCCCGAAAGACAAAAGGAATTTGAAGTTGGATTCGATGCTAGTTTTGTTAACAATAGAGTAGGCTTGGAATTCTCATATTATAATAAATCCGTAGATGATTTAATTCTGCAAGCAAACATTGAGCCATCATCAGGATTTACAACAGAATTTTCTAATGCTGGTAATCTGGTGAACAGAGGAATAGAAGTTGCATTGAACGCTAATGTAGTACAGAAAGAAAAATTTAGTTGGGATACCAATCTGATATTTTTTACCAATGAATCTGAGATCACAAAATTAGAAGTCGATCCCTTTAATTTGGGTGGCTTCGGAGCTGGCTTAGGAACATTTAGAATTGAAGAGGGAAAAAGTGCGACTCAGATTGTTGGAAATAATGAAAATGGTGACTTGGTAGTTCTTGGGGATTCAGCACCGGATTTTCAGGTAACTTGGAGTAATAACCTTAACTATAAGGATTTTTCATTATCATTTCTATGGCACTGGAAACAAGGAGGAGATAATATTAATTTAACTAATCTATTAACCGATTTTGGAGGAACTAGTCCAGATTATGATGATGTAGATTTGGATCCAGCAGGAGCTACTCCTAATGGGCCTTATAGAATTGGAGCTTTTGGATCAGGAAACGCGACACCATTTGTAGAAGATGCTTCTTACTTAAGATTAAGAGAGGTGGGCTTATATTACACATTACCTAGTAAATATCGCGATCAAATTTTTGGAAAATATGTATCGAATTTGAAAATTGGATTCTCAGGAAATAATTTGATCAACATATTTGATTATAATAGCTACGATCCCGAAGTATCGAATTTTGGATCAAATGGTTTATCTACAGGGGTTGAAGTTACACCATTCCCTTCTTCAAAGCGATATTTATTTCACTTAGCTGTTGAATTTTAAAAAAGAAAAATAATGAGAAATTTAAATATATATTTAATAGGAATTCTTTCTTCAATGATTTTACTATCATGTGAGATCGAAGATGGGAGAGATTTAAATGGACCGAGTACGGAGTCCATCTCCAGTGATTTATCACGAGGAGAATTACGAGATGCTGTGTATGGTATATTGTCTGATATGCGGGTGCGGTTGGGTACGCAAGTTGATGCTCAGGCGGTTGCAGGTAGAGAATATTGGAGATTTCAAAGTTCAGACCCAAGATGGACTGCAGATTTACTCACTGGTATATTGGATGCTAATACCTTTTATACAACGAATCCATATGCAGCAAGATATGCAACTATAAAAGATGTTAATTTGTTATTGGAAGGATTAGAGAATACAACAGAATCATTTACTAATGAAGAAATAGCTTATATCCGTGGTTTTGGAAATACTATAAAGGCACATGAATTATTAATGGTCTTAAATCAACAATATCAAAATGGAATTCGAGTAGATGTAGAAGATCCCAAAAACCTTGGTCCTTTTTTAGGGTATGATGAAGCTTTAACTGAGATTTTCGCGTTGTTAACCAGTGCGGCTACAGATATTACTAATGCAGGGGATGCTCAACCTTTCGCGCTTCCGTCAGGATTTCAGGTTAGTCTCATTGAGTTTAACAATGCTTTAGCTGCTCGAGTTCAAGCATATCGCGGCAATTATGCATCCGTGCTTTCTCTATTGCAAAATTCTTTTATGGATTTTACAGCAGACCTCAATTTGGGGGTTTATTTTACTTTCTCACTTAATGGAGCCGACATAGCTAATCCTCTGTTTTTTGCAAAAAATTCTACAGGTGCAAATGCGCGAATCGCCCATCCTTCTTTTATTGCTGATGCTGAGGCAGATGATGAAAGATTAAATAAGATAGTTTTTAGAGAGGCTGAAAACTCATCTGGTGTTGTGGTTCCTAATCCACTTAGTCAGGCTAATCTTACAGGAGGGTACGATGTCTTTGTATACGACAGTAACGTAGCGCCTGTAGCGATAATCAGAAACGAAGAGCTAATTTTATTATATGCAGAGGCAAACCATATTATTAATCCACCAGAAGCGGTAGTTGCAATTGATATTATTAGAGATGCAGCTGGTTTGGATCCTTATGTGGGTGGTACTTCACCATCAGAATTAGTCACTGAAATTTTAAGACAGAGACGTTATTCTTTATACGCCGAAGGAGGACATAGATGGATCGATTTAAGAAGGTTTGATAGATTAGATGAATTACCTCTTGATAAATCAGATCATAATATTTTCGAACAGTTTCCAACTCCGTTGAATGAAAATCAATAATAGGACATTCATGTAAACCAAAAAAAACGCCGCGTAATGCGGCGTTTTTGTTTACTGTGAGTTAAGGAAATACTACATTGTGGTAGCTACTTCACTAATCACTTCTCTTTTGCTAAAACGCACTTTGATTCGGTGTACGATAAAGAACAGTGCTGGCACAATGATCAGCGTTAAGAAAGTCGCTATGATCAAACCGTAAATAACCGTCCATGCTAATGGTCCCCAAAAAATAACATTATCTCCACCTATGTATATTTTAGGATCAAACTCACTGAAGAGTGAAAAGAAGTCTACGTTGAATCCAATAGCTAACGGGATCAAACCTAAAACAGTAGTGATAGCGGTTAGTAACACAGGACGTAATCTTGCTTTACCACCACGAACAATAATATCCATTACAATTTCATTCGATAACAATTGATTATCCTCAATATCTAAGGCAACTTTTTTACGGTCTATAAGTAACTGTGTATAATCAAGAAGTACAACCCCATTATTTACCACAATTCCAGCCAAGGAGATAATCCCCATCATGGTCATCATAATTACAAATGACGTTCCTGTGATTAAGATACCACCAAATACTCCGATAAAACTCAAGAAGATTGCTATCATGATGATTGTTGGTTTGGAGATAGAGCTAAATTGGAAGATCAATATCAACATAATCAATCCTAAACCTGAGAAAAAGGCTCCCATTAAGAATGACATTTGTTTGTTTTGCTCTTCAATCTGTCCAGTAAAATCTATTTTAACCCCTCTCGGTAATTCTGAAAAGGATGCCATTTCATTCTGAATCTGTGAAACGATGGCACCTGCATCAGTGAAACCTGGTTGTAACCCTGAATATACCGTTACTACCCGTTTTGTGTCATTGTGTTTTATAGCGCTAAACGATGAGGTGTTACGTTGCGAGGCTACTGCAGAGACGGGAATTTCTTTTAATCTACCACTTGCAGGATCTCTAAAGGTGATGTTTTGATTAAAAAGTGAACTGGTATTATATCTATTTTCTTCGTTAAAACGAACATAAATATCATAATCTTCACCATCTTTTTTATAAACACCAGCTTTTTCACCAAATATTGATCTACGCAATTGATTACCAACTTGTCCAGCAGAAACGCCAAGTTCACCAGCTTTTTCTCTGTCAACCACCACTTGCATGGCTGGCTTACCCTTGTTTACATCGATCTTAAGTTCTTCGATACCAGGTATATTTTTTTCGTTAATAAAATTACGCATACGCTCGGCAATAGTGATCAACTCATCATAGTCTGGCCCTTCAATTTCTATATTGATCGGGTATCCTGCAGGTGGTCCAACAGGATCCTTTTCTACAGAAATAGCTACTCCAGGATAGATTCCAGTAAGCGCTTTTTGCACTTTTTGACGCAATACTTCAGAATCTTTACCATTTCGGTATTTGTACTCTCGCATGGTAGCAGTGATTTTTGCTTTATGCGGCATCTCTGCGTTGCTACCACCATCGGTTTGAGGGTTACCTGCTCCCTCGCCAACTTGTGATACGGCTGATTCAACTAAGAAATTGAAGCCTTCACTGTTGATGTATTCTTTATCATTTAGAATTCCATATACGCGTTGTTCTATTTCTTTTGTAATTGTATTGGTTTTCTCTATATCTGTTCCTTGCGGATATTCAATATAAACTACAATTTGATTGGGTTTATTATCGGGGAAAAATTCAATTTTGGTTCGTTGACTTCCAATAGAAGCTCCAAATAGCATGAAAACGATTATTAGTAGTGCGAATGTACCTCCCACAAAGACATAGGAACGTTTTCCGCGTAGAGCGAATTTTAGAAATCCTTGATATTGATTTTCTAACCAAACCAACGTTTTCCGCTGAAAATAATTTGCAGCTTTCTTAAGAAAGTATTTGTATACCCAAAACATAATTGCGGTGACAATCATTAAGCTACCTAGACCTCTTACCTCACCACCAAAGAGTAAAATCAATGTTCCAATACCTCCTAATATGATACTTAAGCGGATCAACTGTTTTCTCTTTAATACTTTTTCCCCAACTTCCATAAATTGTGATACCAGCATCGAATTGATAAAGATGGCTACAAAAAGGGACGATCCTAATACAACAGAGAGTGTGATTGGGAAATAGATCATAAATTGTCCCATAACACCGGGCCACATACCTAGTGGCACAAAAGCTGCTACCGTAGTTGCTGTCGATATGATAATAGGAAAAGCGATCTCACCAATACCTTTTTTGGCAGCTTCTATCCTAGATAAACCTTCTTCTTCCATCAAACGATATACGTTTTCTACTACCACAATACCATTATCTACCAACATCCCTAGTCCCATAATCAAGGCAAAGAGAATCATGGTATTCATTGTGTAGCCTAATGCCGATAAGATCATAAACGACATAAACATTGACATCGGGATCGCAAATCCAACGAAAAGCGCATTTCTGAAACCTAGAAAGAACATGAGAACACCGACCACCAGAATAATACCAAAGATGATATTATTAACCAGATCATTTACCTGATTTATAGTCTTGGCAGATTGATCGTTAGCAACGCTAATTTCTAAATCCTTCGGAAACACATTCTCTTTAGCATCTTTTAAAATCACATCGATTTTTTCAACAGCTTCGACCATGTTTTTACCCGAACGTTTCTTTACATCCAACATAACAACGCTCTCTCCAAATTCTCTAGCGTAGGTGGTTTTGTCTTCGTCTCTAAATTTGATTTCGGCAATATCCCTTAAATATACTGCACCGTTTTGAGATTTAACAACAAAATCATTAAGCTGCGATGGATTGGTGATTTCGCCCAATATTCTAATGGTTCTTCGTTGGCCACTGCTAATCATGTTTCCTGCAGACATGGTCATGTTTCCATTGCGAATAGTATTTATGACATCGTCAAAGCTTACTTGAGCCCCCATCATTTTGTAAATATCAACGGCAACTTCGACCTCTCGCTCTTGAGCTCCGCGAATGTCTGCCTTTTTAATTTCGGGTAGATCTTCTATTTCATCTTCAAGATACTCGGCGTACTCCTTTAATTTATCAACTGGATAATCTCCTTTGATATTAATATTCATGATCGGCGTTTCTTCAGAAATACTTAAATCAAAAACATTAGGTTCAACTTTAGCTCCGTTAAAAGTAGGCCAATCTTCATTTGCTTTTTCTGAGTCAACTTCGTCTTTTATTTTCTGCTTCGCTTCGGGAACCGATAATTCTTCGTCAAATTCGACTGTTATTATGGCGTAATCTTCTTGAGATGTTGATAGGATTTCTACAACATTACTTACATTTTTTATTTGATCTTCTAAGGGGTCGACAATGAGTCGTTCTATATCTTCTGCTGTGTTTCCAGGGTATGGAACACTGATATAAATTTTAGTTTCATTAATCTCGGGGAAGTTTTCTCTAGGCATCGAGAAATAGGCGGATAGTCCAAGAACCAAAAATATAGCAATCATCACATAGATGGTTGTTTTATTATTAATAGCCCAGGATGACAGTCCAAATTCCTTATCTACGTTTTTTTTAATTTTTTCCATTGGAATTTAGTTTAAAATTTTCACCTTTTGACCATCTTTGACACTACGTGCGCCTTCTTTGATAACATGATCATTTGCATTAATACCCTCAATTATTTCAATTAAATCTCCTTGAGTTCTTCCTGTTTTAACGATTGTTCTCTTTGCAGTAGCTACCCCGTCTTGGTCTTGCTGACCGGTGATATAAATGTATTGTTCACCATCAGCATTTTCTGACAGAATACTTTGGGGAATTAGAATAGCTTGTTCATTGGTATAGTCATTGATTTTAACCTTTGCAGTCAAATTTGGTTTGATTGACTTGTTTTTATTTGGGATAGCCACTTCGACCATAAAAGATCGATTATTAGGATTGATATAATTACCTACTTGGCGAACTTTTGTCTCAATCGTTTTACCTAATACTGGAAAATCAACTAAAACTTCTTTTTCCTCGGTGATCTGGGATAAATAACTTTCAGGTACTTCAACTTCGATATACATATCTTCTAAATTAACGATACGAATAATCTCTGTTTGACCTGGTGCTACAACACTACCTTGTTCTGTGATTACATCATCAATAATACCCGAAAATGGAGCATTAATTGTAGTTTTAGCTAATTGCCTTTTGATCTGTGCTACAGCATTTTGCTGAGCTTCGTAAGTTGTTTTTGCTTGAAGATATTGTATCTCGGATCCAATTTTTTGTTCCCAAAGTCTTTTTTGACGATCGAAGGTAGTTTTTGCAAGCTCTGTTTGTACTTCTACTTGAGATAGTTGCTGACTCAACCCACCATCGTCAATCTTTGCAAGTAACTGTCCTTTTTTAACACGTTGTCCATCTTCTACATAAACACGGGTTAGAATCCCTGAAGTTTCAGGATATAAAACTAAGTTTTTCTTAGTTTCTGTATTTCCTTGTAATTCTAGATAATGTTTAAAAAGGGTATCGGTTGCTTTGACAGTAGTAACCAAAGGAAGTTTTTGAACAGTATCTTTTTGTGCAATTGCAGCGTCCAATTGCTGTAGTTCATTGTTGATAGTTTGTTGCAATTGAACAACTTCTGCTCTTTTTGCACGCATTTCGCTTAAATTTCCGTTTTCGATAGTTTTTTCAACAGATATATTTTTGCTATCTCCACAAGATAGTAGTAAAAGTGTAAAAGCGGATATAGTACATAGTATTTTCATGATATGGCTTATTTTTGTGGTGTGTTCAAAATGGTTTCTAATGTTGCTTTGGCATTAATGATATCGAGCATTGATTGTAAAACTTCTTGCTGCGAACTGTAAAGTTGTAGCTGGGCTTGTCTTAAATCAAAACTGGTGGATAATCCCTCGGTATATTTAATTTGATTTTTGTTTTCAATACGTTCTGCAAGCGCGAGATTTTGCTTACTAGTTTGATAGGTTTCTACAGCAAACATATATTCACTTAAAGCTTTGTTATAGTTAAGTTGAATTGTTTGTTGAGTTTCGATAAACTGTGTATTTGCCTGTTCTAAAGCTATACGAGCTTGCTGTGTTTTTGCACTTCTTTTAAGGGAACTGAAAATTGGAATTTTTATTCCTACACCTAAAATTGATGATTGAAACCATCGTGTTTGACTATCAAAGAAAACAAAATCATTATCAAAAGCTGCAGTGCCATAATTTACAAAGGCGCTGATTGAAGGTAGTGCACGGCTTTTTTCTAACTTTAACTCAAGGCCTCTTTGTTCGGTCAGGTTGTACCCAATTTTATAGTCGATACTGTTTTCTGCAATAAAAGGTTTTTGTGCTATTGCCAGATCCATATCATTTAAAGCGAGTTGTTCTAAATTATCGGTGAGCACTGTATTGCTATCTACATCAACTCCTAAAGAAAGATTGAACATTTGAAGGGCAATGTCTGCCAAACGTTTGGTGTTACTTAATTGATTGCTGATTTGTAAGAGAGTAATTTGTAGTTGTTCGACATTTTCTTCTTCGGTTAAACCATTTTCAAATATTTTTTGTGTTTCATTGAGATTGGTTTCTAAGGTTGTTTTGTTTTTTTCAAGAATACGCACACTCTCATTCGCTAGTAATACGGCGCCATAAGCATTGATAATACTTTTACGAACTTCTAATTGTGTTTTTTCTTCTAGGTTATCACTATATTTTAAGAAGGTTTTTGCAGCTTGTAGTCCTACCAAATAAGAGCCGTCAAAGATTAATTGTGATAAGGTAGCAGTTGCCGATAGTTGTTGTCTTGTGCCAAAGACTACGGGAACAAATGTTCCTGGTTCACCACCAGCGACTTCTCCAGGAATTAATGTTACTGGTTGTTTTAATTGATTTTGATAATCAACCGCCCCATTGATTTGCGGAAGTCCTTGTGCGGTGGTTTCCCACTTTTTTTTGAGAGCCTTGGCAACATCTCTTCGCGCGTTGATTGCAGTATAATTATTTTCTAACGCAAAATCTATGGCCTCTTCTAATGTAAAAGAATTGGTAACAGAGCTTGGCTGAGTTTCTTGAGAGATACTTGGTATAGTAATCAAAAGAAGCAGGTACAGAATGCTATGGTAATTTTTCATTTATTTATACTAGTTATTTTATAGTTGTCAAATTGTATGAGAGCGAATAATTTTTAATAGTAAATGTTATGTAATTAGTTATATAAAATATTTTTTTATTAGCGTGTTTAAGATTTCAAGTCCCTTGTTAGTAGCAATACCTCTAATATGATACTCTAGATAATCTTCCATAAGATTTGGCATCGGAAATTGAGTTGTTGGAAACATGCTTTGATCTTTTATACCAACCATTCCTATAAAATAAAGTCTAGAAATGATCTGAACATCAATATTTTTTCTAAAAACCCCTTTTGACATACCGCGTTTTAAATTTTCGATAACGCATTCCTGCATGACTTCAAATTGTTTAATCTTTAATGCATTGTATATTTTTGGATAATATTTATTTAATTGATACTGTGGTGACGCTTGTTCATTTTTAAGATGATTCATCACAAATGCTTTTATAGCGTAGAGTTCCTCTATAGGTTCATTATTTTCTTCTAAAATAGTGTCAATACCATTACAAATAGAACAAAATAGATGCTCTGTAGTAGCTTCCACTAATTTGGTTTTATTTTGAAAATGAGCATAAATCGTTTTTTTCGATATACCCATTTCTGAAGCAAGATCGTCCATCGTAACACTTTTAAAACCAAGGGTCAAAAACATTTCATTTGCTTTTTCAATAATTTTCTCCTTCATATTTGGGGTTGTAATTTTGGGCAAAAATACTTCAGGAAACTTTAAAAACATTAAAAGTTTCCCAAGTTTTACAATAATTTAACATTTAGTTAAGTTTTGGAGATGGATGTAGAGGTTTGGTGGGTCATTTAAAAAGTTTCGATTACTTTAGCATAAAAAAAGCTACAGTGCATACAATTTCAGAATACCAGCAGTTCTTTACAGTATATTTAAAGCAACAAACTATTTTAAAAGAGCCCAAAAACTTATATGAACCAATTTCATATATTTTAAATTTGGGGGGCAAAAGGTTGCGACCCGTGTTAGTTCTTATGAGTTCAGAAATATTTGGCACCTCGTATCATAAGGCTTTGGATGCTGCACTGGCGGTTGAGGTGTTTCATAATTTTTCTTTGATTCATGATGATATAATGGATGACGCTCCTTTGCGAAGAGGGGAAGAAACCGTACATGAAAAATGGGATCTTAATACAGGAATTCTTTCTGGAGATGCGATGCTTATAAGGGCTTATCAACTATTCGAAAATTATGACAGTAAGATTTTTAAAGAGCTGGCCGAGCTATTTAGTCACACTGCAATACAAGTATGCGAAGGACAGCAATATGACATTGATTTTGAGACACGAGAGGATGTAACGATAGCTCAATATATTAAAATGATTGAGTATAAAACTGCAGTGTTGGTTGGGGCTGCTTTAAAAATGGGAGCTATTGTTGCTGGGGTAGATCATAGAAATAAAAATTTGCTTTATGATTTTGGTAGGTTGTTAGGCTTGGCTTTCCAATTACAAGATGATTATTTGGATGCTTTTGGAGATCCAGAAACTTTTGGTAAGCAGGTAGGGGGCGATATTATCGAAAATAAAAAGACGTACCTTTTTTTAAAGGCCTATGAGTATGGTAATATAAATGAGAAGAAAGAGCTTTTGAGTCTATTTTCATTAACTCCTGAAAATCCGTCTGAAAAAGTTGCATTAGTAAAATCACTTTATGAACAAACGGGTGCCAAGGATCGTACACGCAAAGAAATTGGTAACTACACAACTAAAGCGTTTGAGGTATTACAACAGTTGGATATAAGTATTGATAAAAAGAATCTTCTTAAAACTTTTGGAGAAAATTTAATGAACAGAAGTGTATAGTGTATTAGCACAGAACACCTTATTTTTCTACTATTAGTTCTAGTTTGTAGACTTTAAATACCAATACAACTTTGAGGCTTCAATTTTACGATGCATAGAATAGTTAATTTCTTTTTGTGATGTGTAAACGTAAAATCGGATGTAAGGTTCAACTATTTTGTTGAATGACAGGTTCTACTGTTAAAATCTTAAAAATTTACATAGAAATATAAATGATTTAATATGCGGTAAATGGTAATTGTTGTATTTTTGTGGCGTTTTGTCACCAAAAAAGACAACTGAATACTTACTTATGGATAACTATTCATTTTTAAATGCGGCTCATACCGCATTTTTTGCAGATTTATACGATAAATATCTACAACATCCAGATAGTGTAGAGCCTAGTTGGCGAGCATTTTTTCAAGGTTTTGATTTTGGAATGGAGAGCGCTCAAGATGCGGGACAATCTGAGTATGTTGAGCAAGGGTCTCAAGGAAAAATTGAAGTACCCGAAAATGTCCAGAAAGAATTTATGGTGGTTCGTTTGATTGACGGTTACCGTACGCGTGGACATTTGTTTACAAAGACTAATCCAGTGCGTGAGCGCCGTAAATACATTCCTACCTTGGATGTAGAGAATTTTGGTTTGACACAAGCTGATATGGATGTGGTATTCAACGCTGGTGAAATTATAGGAATTGGACCTAGTTCTTTGCGAGATATTATTTTGCATCTCGATAAAATTTACTGTGATTCTATAGGAATTGAATATATGTATATTCGTAATCCCGAAGAACGAGAATGGATTCAAAGTAGAATAAATTTTAATACGAATAGAACAAAATTTTCTGCAGATCAAAAAAAATATATTCTTAAAAAACTGAATCAAGCAGTTTCCTTTGAAAGCTTCTTACATACAAAATATGTTGGTCAAAAACGATTTTCTTTAGAAGGAGGAGAGGCTTTAATTCCTGCGCTAGATGCCTTGGTAGAAAAAGCTGCCGAGATGGGGGTGCAAGAATTTGTTATGGGAATGGCTCATCGTGGACGGTTAAGTACTTTGACTAATATTTTTGGGAAAAGTCCTAAAGATATTTTTAGTGAGTTTGAAGGAAAGGATTATGAAGAAGCTGTATTTGATGGTGATGTTAAATATCATTTAGGTTGGACCGCTAAGCGTAAAACCGAATCGGGCAAAGCGATCAATATGAATATTGCTCCTAATCCATCACATTTAGAAACAGTAGGAGCTGTAGTAGAAGGCATAACGCGTGCAAAGCAAGATCGTCATTACAAAGAAAACACTTCTTGTGTATTGCCGATTATTGTGCATGGAGATGCAGCTATAGCAGGACAAGGCTTAGTGTACGAAATCGTGCAAATGGCACAATTAGACGGCTATAAGACAGGAGGAACTATTCATATAGTTGTCAATAATCAAATAGGATTTACCACAAATTATTTGGACGCACGTTCTTCAACCTATTGTACCGATATAGGTAAAGTTACACTCTCTCCAGTAATGCACGTTAATGCAGATGATGCAGAAGCAGTTGTTCACGCAATAAATTTTGCATTAGATTTTAGAATGACTTTTAAGCGTGATGTGTTTATTGATATGCTAGGGTATCGTAAATATGGTCACAATGAAGGCGACGAACCTAGATTTACACAGCCAAAATTATATAAAGCGATAGCAAAGCATAAAAATCCGCGGGATATTTATGCGCAAAAGTTAATAGCCGAAGGGATTATTGATAAAGATCATGTAGCTAAACTCGAGAGAGAATATAAACAATCTTTGGAAGAAGAATTAGAAGATTCTCGTAAACAAGAAAAAACCATTATTACGCCGTTTATGCAAGATGAGTGGGCTGGTTTTGATCGTGTACAAGAAGATGAAATGATGAAAGTTGTGGATACAACTTACTCTAGAGAATCATTGGATGAGATAGCAAAAGTTATCACAAAACTGCCATCAGATAAGAAGTTTTTACGTAAAATAGAGCGATTAATTGATCAACGTTCAAAAATGTATTTTGAAGAGGATAGTCTAGATTGGGCTATGGGCGAATTGTTAGCTTATGGTTCTTTATTAGAAGAAGGCTATGATGTTAGAATGAGTGGGCAAGATGTAGAACGAGGAACCTTTTCACATCGTCATGCAGTTTTAAAAGTTGAGGATAGTGAAGAAGAAATTCTTTTACTTAATAGATTGAATGAAAAACAAGGCGAATTCTATATTTACAATTCTTTACTTTCAGAGTACGGAGTGGTTGGTTTTGACTATGGATACGCTATGGCAAACCCAGATACATTAACCATTTGGGAGGCACAATTTGGAGATTTTAGTAATGGAGCGCAGATTATGATGGATCAATACATCTCTTCTGCAGAGGATAAATGGAAGCTTCAAAATGGTTTGGTAATGTTATTACCCCATGGTTATGAGGGTCAAGGAGCAGAGCATTCTTCTGCCCGCATGGAGCGTTATTTGCAGTTATGTGCAAAAGATAATATGTATGTAGCAGATGTAACAACACCAGCAAACCTCTTTCATATGCTACGTCGACAAATGAAAGCAAAATATCGTAAGCCTCTTATAGTATTTACCCCAAAAAGTTTGTTGCGTCATCCTAAAGTAGTCTCTACCATTGATGAGTTTGTTAATGGAAGTTTTCAAACGATAATTGATGATCCCGACGCAAAACCCAAATCAGTTAAGTCATTGGTGTTTTGTACAGGTAAATTTTATTATGATTTGTTAGAGGTTAAAGAAAAAGAAGAGAGAAATGATGTGGCTTTAGTTCGTATAGAGCAACTATTTCCTCTGCCTACGCAAGAAATGGAAGCCATTATCAAGAAATATAATGCAGATGAGGTAGTTTGGGCACAAGAAGAACCTCGTAATATGGGAGCTTTAAGTCATATATTGATGAACTTTGAAAACGCAAAAAGTTTCAGATTTGTAAGTAGACGTCCTTATGGTGCGCCAGCTGCAGGTAGTGCTACACGTTTTAAACGAAGACATCAAGAAGTAATTGATTTTGTCTTTGACGCTACCAAAAATAATCAAAGAAAGTAACAATATTTATAACAAGAATTAATACTTATGTGGTTCGCTTTTTATCAATTTTAATAAGGAGAACACAACTGATAAATTTAGAATTATGGCTTTAGAAATGAAAGTCCCTTCTCCGGGAGAATCCATTACAGAAGTAGAAATAGCACAATGGCTAGTCGAAGACGGTGATTATGTCACCAAGGATCAGCCAATAGCAGAGGTAGATAGTGATAAGGCAACGCTAGAATTACCGGCAGAGGCTAGCGGGATCATTACGCTCAAGGCTGAAGAGGGTGACGCAGTTGCTGTAGGTCAGGTAGTTTGTTTAATTGATACAGATGCTCAAGCTCCAGAAGGTAATGCTGATAATGAAGGCGATGAAGGAGGTAATGGAAATGCAGCAATGGATATTGATAAACAACGTGATCAATCCAGCAATAAAGCTGATAGTTTTAAAGCAGCGGCTAAAACGCAAACGCCATCAAAGCCAACGACCCCTGTCCAAAAACAAGATACATATGCTACAGGTAGTGCTTCGCCAGCAGCCAAAAAAGTTATAGCCGAAAAAGGTCTGGATACCGCACAAATTCAAGGAACAGGTCGTGACGGACGTATAACAAAGGCAGATGCTATCAATGCGAAGCCATCTATGGGGACTCCAGGTACTGCTGTACGTAGTGAAAGTAAGAAAAAATTATCTATGTTACGTCGCAAAGTAGCACAGCGTTTGGTTTCTGTCAAGAATGAAACGGCAATGCTTACTACATTCAATGAGGTTGATATGCAGCCTATTTTTGATTTGCGTAATCAATATAAAGAAGAATTTAAATCAAAACATGGTGTGGGGCTTGGCTTTATGTCTTTTTTTACATTGGCCTGCGTCAAAGCACTCAAAATGTTTCCTGCGGTGAACTCGATGATTGATGGTGATCATATGATTTCTTACGATTTTCAAGATATTAGTATAGCAGTATCAGGTCCAAAAGGTCTTATGGTTCCTGTTATTCGTAATGCAGAGCACCTAAGTTTTAGAGGAGTTGAATCCGAGGTAAAACGTTTAGCTGTTAGAGCACGGGATGGTCAAATCACAGTTGATGAGATGACTGGTGGTACTTTTACTATTACTAATGGTGGTGTTTTTGGAAGTATGTTATCCACACCAATTATAAATCCTCCTCAGAGTGCAATTTTAGGAATGCATAATATTGTTGAGCGACCTATTGTACGGGATGGTCAAATTGTAATCGCACCAATTATGTACGTCGCTTTATCGTATGATCACAGAATTATTGACGGTAAAGAATCCGTAGGGTTTCTTGTAGCAGTAAAAGAAGCACTTGAAAATCCTCAAGAATTATTGATGGATAGTGATGTTAAAAAGGCGTTAGAACTCTAAGACGCTGTTTTAAAAGAATTTTTAAAGCCCAAAACATTAATGTTTTGGGCTTTTTACTTTTGTATTTTATAGTTTTTACCACAAGATAACCTATACAAGATCAGATAATAGAGGATCCGATGTAATTTTTTAATGAGGCAAAGTGATCTTTTACAATTAAAATTAGTATTATTGTGATATTAAAATGATATCATTATGAAAAACGAAAAAGAATTAAGGGCTGTAAATGGATATGTGATGTTTCTAGTCTTACTAGTTATAATTTCAATAACAATAGCAGGTCTCTATAGTACAGGGAACATCCTTTATATAGCATTTGTATTAGTAGCTATACTACTTAGTAAAGGTTTTTTTACTGTTAATCCAAATAGTTCTTGTGTCATGGTTTTATTTGGTGCCTATAAGGGAACGGTTAGGAGAAATGGCTTTTTTTGGGCGAATCCATTTTTTGCAAAACAAAAAATTTCCTTAAGAGCGAGAAATTTTGATAGTGTACGAGTTAAAGTAAATGATAAAATTGGTAATCCAATTTTGATTAATGTAATTTTGGTGTGGAAGGTAAATGACACCTATAAAGCTGCTTTTGATGTTGACCATTATGAAGAATTTGTAAGGGTTCAAACGGATGCAGCTGTTAGAAAATTAGCAGGCTCATACCCATATGATAATTTTGATGATGAACGAGCAGAATTAACATTACGTTCGGGTATGGATGAAGTTAATGAAGCATTAGAAAATGAGATTACAGAACGATTATCGATGGCAGGAATAAAAGTTATGGAAGCGAGAATTGGTTATTTGGCCTATGCACCAGAAATTGCAAGTGCAATGCTAAAACGGCAGCAAGCAGTTGCTATTGTAGCAGCTCGAAAGAAAATAGTTGAAGGAGCCGTAGGAATGGTAGAGGATGCCTTGTTTAAACTATCTAATGATAATATTATTGATTTTGATGATGATAAGAAAGCATCTATGATTAGTAATTTATTAGTTGTTTTATGTGGAGATAAAGAAGTGATGCCTGTTATTAACGCGGGTACGTTGAATTCATAGTATATGAGTAAAAAGAAATCATTTGTGCTAAGGATTGATCCAGATACTTTTAAATTGATAGAGAAATGGGCGGATGACGAATTTAGAAGTGTAAACGGTCAGTTGGAATGGATGATTCAAAAAAGCCTCAGAGAAGCAAAGCGATTAAAATCTAATAAAAGTAATGAGTGATAGGACTGTTTTCTACAGTAAGATATAATTACAGTTTTTCGGATATCAAAAAATGTTTATACAATCATATCATAATAGGATATAATGGTAGTATAGCCTTTGTTTTTGAAGTATTGCATATCATTGAGTGAACCAGTTACTAAGATAAAATCACCACCCCAGCCACCTAGACTTTTAATAGCTCCTGGGTAATCGGGAAAACGTTCAGATTTAATCGTAGGTATTTTTATGATAGTAGAAATTATGGCTTCATGTTGACTCATAAGTGACTCGAACACGCTTAAATCTGTACAAGATAAAAGACTTTTGTTTATTTCAGAAATCTTTATGGCTGCACTTTCAAAATTAGTACGTGGTAATGCTTGATAATGTTTTATAGAATCTTTACTATCTTGTTTCTGATTTAAATAAATGAAAAACAGATGGTCTTTAAATTTGGGTTCAAAAAAAACCTCTGTAATCCTGGGTATGCCTTGGTTACGATTATATAAAATAGGAGAGTTGTGTTGAGCACAGGCAACATCATACCCACTGCCACCAAAAGCCCGCTCGAGTAATGCAAACGCATTAACATTTGCCCACTGAGCAATATTGTTTATTAAAGTGGATGAAGAGCCTAGACCCCAAGATCGGTCAAATTCAAGTTCTGTTTCTACAGTAATGCCTATTTGTTGCGTTAGGAATTTAGGATTTAGTACTCTTGCGGTATTGAGCAATGAAAGTAATTTTTTGGTAATTGCATTTGTTGAAGACTCTTGATCAGTGCTTTTAATCTGTTGCTCGTCTGTCAAGAATGCCGCCTCATACCATGCAGTTCCGTACTGATCTTTACTTATCCAATGAAGTCCAGTTTTGCTGGTCTCTGTAATAGTTAATGATTGACCTTTTTTTGTTGGCAAAGCAAGTGCTTCTGCGTCATCCAGAACTAAGTATTCTCCTGTTAATAGAAGTTTGCCATGACTATAAAAAGAGTGTTTCATTAATTTCTCATTTTTTCAAGTTCTCTTACCACCTTAGCATGAGTTACAGTATTGGTCTTAAAAAAGGAAATAAGCTGTTTTTTTTCGGTATCGTTCGCTTCAAATTGGTTTAGAATATTCATAAGGTGCATTTTCATGTGTCCTTGTTGAATTCCAGTAGTGATCAAAGAATTAATAGCACCAAAATTTTGGGCTAATCCAGCAACGGCAGTTATTTTCATTAATTCGTTAGCGTTTGGTGATCCTAATAATGACATAGCAAGTTTTACCAAAGGATGTAAAGATGTAAGACCACCTACGGTTCCAAGAGCTAACGGGATTTCAATAGAAAAATTGAAAATCCCTTTATCAATATACGCATTTGTTAAGCTAGTATATGATCCGTTTCGACTCGCATAGGCATGAGCTCCAGCTTCGACCGCTCTAAAATCGTTACCTGTAGCCAACACCACTGCGTCAATTCCATTCATGATACCCTTGTTGTGAGTAACAGCGCGATAAGGTTCTACTTTGGCAATTTCAATAGCTTGTATAAATTTTTCTGCATAACTTTCTGCAGACATTTTTTCTGTCTTGGGTAATTTGTGAATAGGACAGCTTACCGAGGCTTTAACTAAGCAATTTGGAACATAATTAGAGAGGATGCTCATTATAATATCTAATGTACAACCAGATTTTATAAATAGGCTATAATTTTTTGCTTCTTCAATTAAGGTTACTGCGAATTGCTCTAAGCAAGAATTTATAAAATTAGCACCCATCGCATCTGCAGTTTCAAAGGTACAGTGTAATTGATAATAATTCTTGAGATCCTGGGTCTTATTTATTAAATCGATCGAACCAATACCGCCTCCACGTTTTATCATATTTTCAGTAATATGATTACTGGCATCGTATAGTTTTGGTTTAATTTCCTTAAAAAATTGTTTTAAGAGACTAAAATCCCCCGAAAAAGAAAAGTGGACTTGCCCTACTTTGGTCATAGAAAGTACCTCGGCATTAAACCCTCCTCGTTTAAACCAAAATTTTGCAGCTTTACTCGCTGCAGCAACCACAGAACTTTCTTCGATCGCCATTGGTATGGTATATTGCTTTCCATTAATTTTAAAATTTGGAGCAACAGAAAAAGGTAAATAAAAATTAGTTAAAGTATTCTCGGTGAACTCATCATGTAATTGTTGTAATTTTTGATCTGTGTTCCAATAACGTTTTAATAATTCTGCGGCTTTACTTTCATCTTTGAAATGATGAGATGCTAACCATGTAATTTTTTCTGCTTTACTAAGTTTCGAAAAACCTGAAATTTCTGGAGCCATTCTAGAGAATCTTTATAAATCTAGTGCAAAGATAGTATTCTGATGGTTTATTTTGTGATTTACTAAGATTGTGATGTTATTCTTCGTCTAAATATTTTTGATTGGATTACCATATATTACATATTTATTAGCAAAAGCAATAAAATAATGAAGACTACATTATGACCTTATGTATTTAACAACATTTATTGTATTTTTCGGAGATTTTTTAGTATTCTTGACGTTAACAAAATTTTAGAGGAATAAAATGAAAAGAACCAAACTATTTATAGGTCTATTTTTTTGGATCACTCTGCTAGCTATTGGGCAAAACAAGTCATTTACATTAGATGAGATATGGGGAGGGTCATTTAATACAGAGGGTTTACAATCTCTTCACTCCATGAATAATGGAACAGAATATTCGGTTCTTGAACGTAATAAAATCGATGGTTCAACAAGTGTTGAAGTCTATGACTATGCTTCTGGAAAAAAGGTAAGAACTATCCTAAACTCTCAAGCAATTGCTGGTCTGTCTGGTTTTCAGGATTATTCATTTAACAGTGACGAGAGTTTGATCTTATTACTTACTGACTCAGAGAAAATATATCGTCACTCAAAACGCGGTATTTATTATTTGTACGATGTTGCTTCAAAAAAGATATTAAAAATTAGTGACAAGAAAATTCAAGAGCCAACCCTATCACCAGATGGTCATAAAATCGCATATGTCTTAGATAACAATATATATGTCATAAATCTACAAACTGGTCAAGAAATTCAACTAACAGATGATGGCAAAAAGAATGAAGTTATAAATGGCATTACCGATTGGGTGTATGAAGAAGAGTTTGCCTATGTAAGAGCTTTTGATTGGAATACCGATAGCAACAAATTAGCTTTTGTTCGTTTTGATGAGACTGAGGTGCCTGAGTTTTCTATGGATGTCTACGGTAGCAATTTATATCAACAGCAAACTGTTTTTAAATATCCTAAAGCGGGTGAGAAAAACTCGACAGTATCTCTGCATCTTGCAGATTTGGAAAGTATGTCTGTTGACAAAATTAACTTAGGAGATTATAAAGATTTTTATATACCGAGACTTTCTTGGACGGCTAAACCTAATATTCTTAGTGTGCAGGTCTTAAATAGACATCAAAATAATCTAGATTTGGTTTTTGTAGATGCTGCTACTAAAAAGTCTACGGTTGTTCTTAATGAAAAAGATGCTGCGTATATTGATATTACAGATGATCTCACTTTTTTGAAGGATAACAGTTTTATTTGGACTAGTGAAAAGGATGGATACAATCATATTTATCATTATGATGCTTCGGGCAAGCTTATAAATCAAATAACCAAAGGTAATTGGGACGTGACGTCCTATTACGGTTATAATGACAAAACGAAAAAGATTTATTATCAAAGTGTAGAAGAGGGAAGTATTAATAGAGATATTTATGCTATTGCTTTAACAGGAAAAGATAAGCTTCGATTAAGTAAGAAAGAAGGATCCAATACAGCAGATTTTAGTGCTGACTTTACTTATTATATCAATTATTTTTCAAATACTACAACCCCATCATTGATTACACTTAATAAAAGTCAAAATGGCGAGGTAGTAAGAGAAATCAAAAATAATAAGAATCTACTAGATAAGCTTATCCAATATGATTTACGTCCCAAAGAGTTTTCTACAATTGAGATTAATGGAGAGCAACTTAATGCGTGGATGATTAAGCCAAAGAATTTTGATTCCTCAAAAAAGTATCCTCTATTAATGTATCAATATTCGGGGCCAGGCTCACAGTCGGTTAAGAACTCATGGTATACAGCCAACGATTATTGGTATATGATGTTAGCGCAGCAAGGTTATATAGTTGCTTGTGTCGATGGTAGAGGTACGGGATTTAAAGGAGCCAAATTTAAAAAAGTAACTCAAAATGATTTAGGAAACTTAGAAGTTCAAGATCAAATTGCTGCAGCTAAATATTTTGGAAATTTACCGTACGTGGATGCTAATAGAATTGGTATTTGGGGTTGGAGTTATGGTGGTTTTATGTCTAGTAATTGCTTGTTTAAAGGAGGTGATACTTTTAAAATGGCAATTGCAGTAGCTCCTGTTACAAGCTGGAGATTTTATGATACAATCTATACAGAACGATATTTGACAACACCTCAAGAAAACGCTTCTGGTTATGATAAAAATTCACCGATAAACTATGTAAATGGTTTAAAGGGTAATTATTTACTTGTACATGGGACCGCCGATGATAATGTACATGTTCAAAATACGATGCGATTGATCGAGGCTTTGGTACAGGCAAACAAACAATTTGACTGGGCAATTTACCCCGATAAAAATCACGGTATTTATGGAGGCAACACTCGACTTCATTTATACACAAAAATGACTAATTTTATCAAATCTAATTTATAGTTAATCCTTTATAATTTTACTAACTTAAAATAACTCTATGGAATTTAAATTTGGAGGTTCAGAAACAAACCAAAGAACTGTTCTTGGCCATCCTTCTGGTCTTTTTATTCTCTTTTTCACAGAAATGTGGGAACGATTTTCGTATTACGGTATGCGTGCATTACTCGTTTTATTCCTAGTAACATCTATCATGGAAGAAGGATGGGGATGGGAACGCGATAGCGCATTACTACTATATGGTTGGTATACAGGCCTTGTCTATATTACTCCGATTTTTGGGGGGTTAATAGCAGATAAAATAATGGGATATAGAAATGCGGTGGTTATTGGAGCTTTATTAATGACCTTAGGGCATGCATCCATGGCACTTGAAGTTACTGCAGACTATTTTTTCTTTATTGGATTAGGTCTTCTAATTATTGGAAATGGATTGTTCAAACCAAACATTTCTTCAATGGTTGGGCAGTTATATAAAAGTCAAGGTAAAGAAAAAGACGCGGGCTATACTATTTTTTATATGGGTATTAATGCGGGAGCATTTTTAGGTATTTTGCTATGTGGATATATTGGTGAAAAAGTTGGTTGGCATTATGGTTTTGGACTTGCAGGAATTTTTATGTTTATAGGAATGCTTCAATTTTACTTTGCGCAGAAAATTTTTGCTAGAATTGGACTGTCTCCTAAACAAAATAAAGATTTGGATGATGCAATTGAAGAATCATTAGAAGAAACCAAAGAAACGATAGAAGCGGTAGTAGATGATTCTAAGCGTTCACTTATAACTAGAGATCGATTAATTGTTATTGGAGTATTTGCTTTTTTTACAGTATTCTTTTGGTGGGCCTTTGAACAAGCTGGAGGGTCAATGACCATTTTTGCTGCTGATTATACTGATAGAGTTTTAGTTGATCAAGGTGCAATGATTTTTAAAATTTTCAATACGCTGCTCACAGTTGTTCCTATGTTAATCATCACTTGGGTATTAGCGTTATTGTTTAAACAGACTTTTGCCAAATTCCCATTAGCCAATACACTTTTAGGAATAGGTTTTGCAATTATTTGGGGTATTGTTATCTGGATGCTACAAAGAGAATTTGTTGCAGATACAGCAGAAGTTCCAGCTTCTTGGTTCGGAATTTTGAACTCTTTCTTTATTATTGCTTTTGCACCATTATTTTCTAAAATTTGGCAAAGTAAACTTAATCCTACGGGACCAGTAAAGTTTGCTATAGGGTTGATTTTATTAGGACTAGGTTTTGGTATTTTAGCTTTTGGTTCAATGGGAATTCCCCTTGGTGCTAAAACAGCATCAGTAAGTATGATTTTTCTTATTTTGGCATATCTCTTTCATACGTTGGGAGAATTGTGTGTGTCTCCAGTTGGACTATCTTATGTAAGTAAATTAGCACCAATAAAGCTAGTAGGTTTGATGTTTGGAGTTTGGTTTGTAGCCAATTTTATAGCAAATACTATGGCTGGGGTAACAGGAAGTTATATTGATCCTATAGTCGAAGAATATGGAATGGCTGTGTTTTTTCTTATTTTTACGGTAGTTCCTGGCGCAGCTGGAGTTGTAATGCTTATATTAAATAAGAAATTATTACAGATGATGCACGGCATCAGATAAATGATATTATAATAAACCTACCTGCTTTGCCCAAGCAGGTAAGTTTTCATTATTAAAAAGGAATACTTTTTGATAATGAATCATAAAAATAGAATTATGAAATACCTACTTATACTTTCGTTATCCTTTTTCAGTTTTATATCCAATGCGCAAGAGATTAACTGGATGACGATGAATCAAGCGCTCGAAGCTCAGCAAAAGAGTCCGAAGAAAATTTTTATGGATGCATATACTGACTGGTGTGGTCCCTGTAAGCTGTTGGATAAAAAGACTTTTCATAATAAAGACGTTGTTGCCTATGTCAACAAACACTATTATGCGGTAAAATTTAATGCCGAGGGTACCGAGGAAATTCATTATAATGATTTCACATACACGAACCCTAATTACAATCCAGATAGAAAAGGGAGAAATAGCCAGCACTTTTTTGCAAATGCTTTAAAAATCACGGGATATCCTAGTATGGTTTTCTTTGATGAGAAAGGTAACGTCATAGCTCCTGTAGTAGGTTATAAATCACCCAAGCAATTAGAGATTTTTCTTAAAATGATTCATAAGGACGACTATAAAAAATTGACAAATGCCTCTGCTTGGCAAGAATATGAAAAAGCATTTGTTAGTACCTTTCAAGAGTAACGACTCTATATGGTAAACTGTAATTTAAAATAAACCGCCCACTATACGTTAACCTACCTATGAAAAAGTTATTAATCATTGCTACCCCATTAGCTGTTATAATTTTTATTCTTTTTTCATTTTCAAAGAATGATGCGCATAGATCTAGAAAGTTTACTGCTAAAAATAAAGTGATCATAAATTTGGATACGAGTAGTACCCAAAATATGGTGAGTAAGCTTCGGCTTTTAGAAGATAAAATTAACGCTTATTTTGAGCAAGGAATTTCAAATAAGGATTTGGTAGGGGCAGCAGTAGCAATTGTAAAATGTGACTCTATAATTTATACAGGAGGATTTGGTGAACGTACTAGCCAAAGTAAAGACAGTATTAATTCTAATACTATTTTTAGAATAGGTTCTTTGTCCAAGGGTTTTGCTGGGATTTTAACAGGAATACATGTGCAAGAAGGTCTTTTGGATTGGGGAGATAAAATAAAAGATTATGTTCCTAATTTTGAAATGTCAAATACTCAATTAACGAATGAAGTTACGCTCTGTCATGTGCTTTCTCATACCACGGGATTACCCTATCATAGCTTTACGAATTTAGTTGAGGCGGGAATACCACTTAACCAAATAGCTGGACGTTTTAAAGAGGTGTCTCCTGTATACGATCCAGGGAAGATTTACAGTTATCAAAATGCGGTTTTTGCGCTAAGCGGAAAAATCATTGAGCAGGTAACCTCACATGCTTTAAAAGAAGTGATACATGAAAAGATTTTTGATCCGTTGCATATGGATACAGCTTCAGCAAGTTTTGAAGCCCTTGAAGATGCTGATAATATTGCCATACCACATCAAAAATATCACGGTCGCTGGAAACCAGTCAAACTAAATCATAAATACTATCAGGCAATATCTGCTGGTGGAGTGAATGCAAGTGTAACAGATATGGCCAAATGGATGAAATTTCTATTAGGAAGCAATCCAGAGGTGCTTCATCCAAATATGATTGATCAAGTTTTTAATCCAGTGATTGAAGTAGGGGGACGCAGTAAATATTATCAACGCTGGAAAGGTCATTTAAAGTCCTATTATGCTCTGGGTTGGAGAGTCCATACTTTTAAAAATGAAGATTCCAAAAACCCTAGAATTATGGTACACCATGGAGGCAGTGTAAATAATTATCGTAGTGAAATAGCTGTTTTTCCCGAAGAGGATCTTGGAATTTGTATTTTGTTTAATAGCCCCACCTCGTATGCCAAAGAAGCCATTCCTAAGATAAATGAAATTTATGTTGAAGTAATGAGTAATTAAAATTTTTTAAGGGTGAACCGTAGTAATAAATGCACCATCATGATCAGTGCGATGAAACGGTATATTTAATTGTATACACGTTTCCTGCCATCGATTAATATCAGTTTTATAATTACTGCCATCTGCGATGATAAGTTTTGGTTTTAGCGCTCTTATAACCTTTGTCAAATGAATTTTTGGAGAATCAGTTAGTAGTAAGATATCTGGAGAGTAAGTAATGTTGTCAAATGTAACTTCGGTATTTATTCTCAAAAGATTTAAACCGTTATAGTCATATACATTCTCTAATTTAATAACAGTATCTAGAGAAGCTTTGTTTGCCGTTAAATAAGGATTCAGCACATTAGCAAAATCTTTAGTTTCTCTGGTTTTTGAAGTATAAAGCGAAAAATTATGTTGATTTAAAACTCCTACAAGGGTGTTTTTATATTTGTTGAAAATGACAAGTTCTTTTTTAGTGACTAATTTTCTTTTTTCAAATAACAAACTACTTGACATAAGTAGCAAAACGACAGTCAGAATTTGCACTCTTCTTTTTGAATTCAATTTCAAAGAGACAAGAATTAGCAATAAAGCAGTATAACTGGTTAATACCATGCTTAACGAAAAATGAATATTTTGTATGTTGAAAGAATTATACGACGCGATTGTCTTGACAACTTTAAAGTTAAGGTCTAATAAATAAGTATAGATCTCTCTAATAATCGTAGGTAGATTGTTTGAAATTGAAAGAATGCTTATACCTACACCACCGAATAATAAAATGGTTATCATTGGTATTACGAGAAGATTAGAAATCAAAAATAAAAGTGGGAATTGGTGAAAGTAATAAAGTAATAAAGGGAACAAACCTATTTGCGCTGCTAGGGTTACACTACACAGCTCCCATATTTTTTTTAAAATAATATTTTTTACTTTAATAAGCGTATTTATTTTTGGTTGCAGAGCCAGTATACTAAGAACAGCTATATAACTTAGTTGAAAACCTACTTCAAATAAATAAGTTGGTCGATAGCATATTAATAGTAAAAAAGAAGCTGTTAGTGCATTAAAAGTAGCTGTTCTTTTTTGACCTTGAATGGCTATAGCAATAAATGTAAACATGGTTACAGCTCTAAGTACCGATGGTGATAGTCCTGACACCACAGCATACGACCATAAAATTAATATAATAATCGTTGTCTTTATTAACCTTCCATAATTGGAAACTCTTTCTAAAGGCTTTAAAACAAAATTCAGAAATAATAACATTATACCAATATGCAGACCTGAAACTGCTAGTACATGTATGACGCCCGCATTTCTAAATGCATTTGATATATCAGCATCTAACTCTTGTCTCTGACCCAAAATAAGGGAACTCATAAATGCTATGTGCTGATCTTTGAATTTATTTTTTTTAAAAGAGGATAAAAGTGATGACCTGATTTTAAAAGTAATTTCTTTCAAAGAGAAGCTTTCGTTGGTATGAGCTATCATTTTATCACCTTGTAATGTTAATTGATGATAAATAAACTTTGAATTTAAATATTTTGAATAATCAAATTGGTTTGGATTAAGAGCTTTGGGTAATTCTTCAAGATATGCATACGTACTTAGTATAGTTCTTGGTATTAATTTTATAGTGTATGAAGCTTTAGGAATTCGCAATAAAACCTTTCCCTGTACTCTGTGTGAATTAATACTGATTAGATCAACGACATAGTTGTAATAATGCTTAGAAGGAGTCCTCTGGTCCTCAAGAATAAAAAAGATTTCATGCTTTTTACTCGTGTATTGACTTCTCTCTAGGATATTAGTATAGTGTGCTTTGTAATTTTTGGGTTGATGCAGTTGAAACACTAAGTTTCCAAAAGTAAAAAACGTGAAAATCGTTACAAAATTGAAGAGTATTGATTTGGACTTTTGTTTGTGCAGGTAGATAAAAAATATACACGTTACAACTAGACTTAAACCAAATAAAATTAAAGATGATGTAAGAGAAATAGGAGAGCTATATGAACATAAAACACCAAAAGCAATAGAAATTGTTAAGACAAATAAAGGAATATTTACAAGTCTCATTGCTAAGTTTTATAAAACCCTACGTACTCCAGCAAAACAATTATTCCAATATTTTTCATCCAAACTTGAAACAACTACCCCTTTAGAAACAGAAGCGTGAATAAATTTTAAAGAACTTCCGTGTTCGACTATCAAACCCACATGATTAATTACATTTTTCTTTTTACTAGTTTTAAAAAACACTAAATCTCCTTTTTCTGCTTTGCGCAAGGGAATCCATTCACCCTGAGTGGACATCGCACGGGAGGTTCTTGGTAGCACAATATTTTCTTTCTTGAAAGAAGTGTATATGAGACCAGAGCAATCCATTCCTTTTTTTGTAGTGCCACCATATTTGTAGCGAGTACCATTAAATGTTTTAGCGTATTGGATTATATTGTTTGCAATTCGATCAGTAGCAGTAGATTTAGATGGTGCCGATGTTGTTTTGAGTGCTTTAGAATTAGTTATAATAGCCGTCTTTTTTGAGGGGCCGCAAGAAATCATTAAAAGAAGTAATAGTAATGTAGGTAGTACGTATTTAATAAACATGGGTATTTATTTCTTGAATTCTTACGAATATAAGAAAAGATTTCTAATCTATTTTATATGATTTATGTTTGCGAAATAGAGGCTACGATCAATCGAGCAGTTTTGTCACTAGCTCCTTTACCCCCTAATTTTTGTTCTAAGTCGTAATAATCCAAAAACATTACAGCACGCTTATAACCATCGGTAATTATAGATAATTCTTGTTTAAGACGACTGCTGTTAAAATCTTTTTGAATAAGTTCTGTAACAATAGGTTTATTCATGATTAAATTAACTAAGGATATGTATTCAAGGTTTACAATTCTCTTGGCTATTTGATAAGAGATAGTACTTCCTTTGTAACATACTACTTGAGGAACCTTAAATAAAGCAGCCTCCAAAGTAGCAGTTCCCGAGGTTACTAATGCTGCATTACTTAAACTTAGTAAATCATACGTTTGGTTCAGGACGAGATGTACACGTTCATTTGTTATAAACTGTTTATAAAATTGTTTGTCTTGGCTGGGAGCTCCAGCAATGACAAATTGATACTCGGGAAAGTCATCAACTACACTCAGCATAACTTCAAGCATTTTGGATATTTCCTGTTTTCTGCTTCCTGGTAAGATTGCAATAATGGGTCGGTCGTCAAGACCATGCTTTTGATTAAACGGTTGTGGCATCACCTGTGTATGTGCAGCAATAGCATCTATTAGAGGATGACCCACAAAGTCAACAGGGTACGAATGTTTATCTTCATAGAACGATTTTTCAAAAGGTAAAATTACATACATAGCGTCTACATTTTTTTTGATACTTTTAATGCGACCTTCTTTCCATGCCCAAATTTGTGGTGATATGTAGTAGTGAGTCTTATAATTTTTTTGTTTGGCCCATTTAGCAATTCTTAAATTGATTCCAGGGTAATCAATAAAAATTATGACATCGGGTTGATATGCTTCAATATCTTTTTTACAAAAAGCTATGTTTTTTAATACGGTCCCAAGGTTAAGTAAAACCTCGATAAATCCCATAATTGCAAGGTCTCGATAATGTTTAACCAGTGTACCACCAACCTCTTCCATAAGATCACCTCCCCAATATCTAAAATCAGCATGTTTATCGTGCTCCATTATTGATTTCATAAGATTGGAGCCATGTAAGTCACCAGAGGCCTCACCAGCAATAAGATAATACTTCATACAAATGGTATTTTTAAATATAGACTATACTTATGGTTACAAAAATTTACTGATCATAATAATAAGCGCTGCGATTAACGTAGCAAGAAGTACACCACGAGCACGATACGGTTTATTTTGTTTAAGAAAAAGAAAAAAAGCAGCAAGATTCAAAATTGCTCCAAGGGTAATTAAATTACCAAACGTATTATTTTTAAGTGATGCAGACAAAGTTTCGGTAAAAGAAAGATCTGAGACAGACAACACAGAAAATATGAGTACACATATTAAAACACCAAAGGTATTTGCGATTAGTCCTATGGCCAAACCGAGGCCTATTTCTTTTTTAATCATTTAAATTCCAGTTGTTTAATTCTTGTATATAATGATGAGCAGTTAGGTCGAATTGTGTAGGTACAACAGAGACATATCCATGTTGTAAAGCCCATTCATCGGTATCCTCTCCCTTGTCTTCATTAATAAATTTTCCAGATAACCAGTAATAATCTCTACCCATAGGGTTTTGTCGCTTATCAAATTCTTCTTTCCAATGAGCGTTCGCTTGTCTACAGATTTTAATTCCTTTGATATCGTCTTCTTTAAGATTAGGAATATTTACATTTAAGACAACACCTTTTTGAAGCCCATTGATGAGTACATTTTCTACAATAGCTTTCACGTATTTCTTCGCTGGTTCAAAATTAGCGGTCATGCTATAATCCAATAAAGAAAATCCTATAGCAGGTATGCCTTCAATTCCAGCCTCAACCGCAGCACTCATGGTGCCAGAGTAAATTACATTAATAGCAGAGTTTGATCCATGATTTATTCCGCTTACGCATAAGTCTGGTTTTCTATTAAGAATTTGACGCGTAGCCATTTTTACGCAATCAACCGGAGTGCCAGAGCAACTATATTCACTGTGTAAAGCATTTTTTTCTATTACAACAGGATCGCAATATATTGTATTGTTAATTGTAATCGCATGCCCCATTGCACTTTGTGGACTATCTGGAGCTACGACAATAATGTCTCCAATCTCTTTCATTACAGCGATGAGATTACGTATACCAGGAGCTGTAATTCCATCGTCGTTCGTAATCAAAATCAAGGGTTTTTTATTAGGCATTCCGAAAAATAATTTTAGTAAGCAAAAATACATCATTTTATTCTGATTCTATGAATACCTTTAGATCCCTTAAAGAATTAGTTTGTTTAAAAAAAAATTAGTAATATTACTTTTCATTGGCACGATTTTTAATGTATTTTGCTTTAAAATCCCTAAATTAAATAAGCGTATGAAAAAGAGCTTTCTGATATTGATGCTTACCATTATAATATCTGCTGCTTCTTGCAGTTTTACTACAAATGTTGAAAATGATCCAGATAAGGATAAATTGTTGATAGATTTAATTAGTTATGTGTTAAGTAAAGGGCATTATGACGCAAAAGAAGTGAATGATGATTTTTCTAAAGAAGTTTTTGCTGATTATATAGACGCCTTAGATCCTTTGAAACGCTATTTTTATGAAAGTGACATCAACGAATTTAAAAAATACGAAACACTAATTGACGATCAAATACGTAATAAAGACATTGCTTTTTTTAATCTTACTTATGAGCGTTTACAAAAACGTATGGATGAGGCTAGGTCTCTTTACATACGTATTTTAGAAAAGCCTTTTAATTTTGAGTTAGAAGAATCAATAGATACTGATTATGAAAAGTTATCTTATGCTACGACAAAAGAAGAAATGATTAATCGTTGGAGGTTACAACTCAAATTTAATGGATTATCAAGTTATTATGATAAGCTCGAAGAGCAATCAGATTCTTTGGCTGCGAATCCAAATTTTAAAGGTAAATCAATAGAGGTGTTAGAGGAAGAATCCAGAAAGTTAACCCAATCTTCAATAAATGAATATTTTGAATTTGCAGATGATTTAGAGCGTAAAGATTGGTTTTCTATTTATATTAATTCTATTGTCGAAGAGTTTGATCCACATACTTATTATTTTGCCCCTCAAGATAAAGATCGTTTTGATATAGCTATGTCTGGTAAGTTGGAAGGAATTGGAGCAAGATTACAGAAAAAAAATGATAATGTTAAAATTATAGAGGTTATTTCTGGAGGTCCAGCTTGGCGAGGGAATAAGGTTGAGGTTGGGGATCTCATCATGAAAGTAAAGCAGGAAGAAGAAAAAGAGGCCGTAAGTATCGTGGGAATGAGATTAGATGATGCAGTTAGTCTTATAAAAGGCCCTAAAGGAACTAAAGTTACACTAACTGTTAAAAAAGTAGATGGTACTATTGAGAATATCGATATAATTAGAGATGTTGTAGAGTTAGAAGAAACGTATGCTAAATCTTCATTAGTTAGGAAAAATGGAAAGAATTTTGGAATTATTAATTTACCTAAGTTCTATTTCAATATGCAGGATTATAATCAAAGAAATGCTGCAAAAGATGTAAAACAAGAAATCATTAGATTGAAAGAGCAAGATATGAATGGATTGGTCATTGATCTTAGAGATAATGGAGGAGGATCGTTGCAAACTGTTGTTGATATTGCTGGCTTGTTTATAGAAAAGGGTCCTGTAGTACAAGTGCGAACAAAAGAAGAATCTCCCGAGGTTTTAAGTGATAAGGATAAAAGTGTCCTTTGGAATGGTCCTTTGGTTATTTTAGTGAACGAACTATCTGCTTCTGCTTCAGAGATTTTGGCAGCAGCCATGCAAGACTACAAAAGAGCAATTATTATAGGAAGTAAGCAAACCTATGGAAAAGGAACTGTTCAAAATGTTATGGACCTTAACCGATGGATGCGTAGTAATGATTTTGGCGATTTAGGTGCTCTTAAACTTACGACGCAAAAATTTTATCGTGTAAATGGAGGCTCCACTCAGTTAGAAGGTGTTAAAAGTGATGTCGTAGTACCAGATCGTTATAGTTATATTGATATCGGTGAAAAAGATCAAGAAAATCCTTTACCGTGGGATAAAATTGCAGCGGCAGATTATACTCCATGGGATGGTTATATCAATATTGATAAAACAATCAATAATAGCAAAGCTAGAATGCAACAAAATAGTCAATTGAAATTAATTGAAGAAAATGCTAAATGGGTTAGAGAAAAGCGGGATGTAAATAGGTACTCTCTTAATTTTCAAAAATATAAAAAGAACATTGAAGAGAATGAAAATCAGGCCAAGCGTTTTGAGGCTATTAATGATTACAAAACCAATTTAACCTATGAATCTTTGCCCTACGAACAGCAATTGATGACAAAGGATACCGTTCTAAAAGAAAAGAGAAATAGATGGCACCAAAGCCTGAGTAAAGACGTGTATATAGAAGAAGCAATTAGTGTGCTAGAGGATATGAAAGTTAATACCATTAAAAACTCATCAAAAGCAACGTTATCTCTAAAAAACTAATCTTGCTGCATGAGATCAAAACCGTCTAAGAGTTTAAGTTATAAGGCGCTCCAAAGATTTAAAAAAAATCGTTGGGGCGTTTTTAGTTTGTTTTTTATATTGATATGTGGCTTTGTAGCAATTTTTGCCTATCTCCTAGCGCCAGATAATTCTATAAATGCAAATCAAATGCATATTTCTATTCATTCCAAACCACCTGGATTTAAGACGCTAATGCTAACAATTCCCGCCAATAATAAACAGAAAGAATCAATTTTAAAGAAGCTTTTTTTTGGTGTTCGTAATGCAGATAGTGAAATTCCTATTGAGAGTTATACAGTTGGAGAAAAAGCTATCGAAATTGTACCATATAGTGAGGGAGAATTGACAGATATCACTAAGTCTATATCATTTGATGCCTTTCCCAAAAACTTTTCAAAAGATGCAATAGTCGCAAGTTTTTTAAAAGAAAAAAGCTTTGTTCTAGGTACCGATAAGTATGGAAGAGATTTGTTAAGTAGAATGTTAATAGGAATTCGAATTTCTTTTTTTATTGGATTTGTCGCCGTTTTTATCTCTTTATTGGTGGGGATTTCACTTGGAGCACTTGCTGGGTATTACGGTGGTAAAATAGATGCTGCAATCATGTGGTTGATTAATGTTACATGGTCAATACCTACCTTGCTATTAGTAATTGCAATTACATTGGCTTTGGGCAAAGGCTTTTGGCAAGTTTTTATAGCCGTAGGCTTAACCATGTGGGTCGAGGTAGCCAGGGTAGTAAGGGGGCAAGTAATTAGTATTAAAGAGATGCAGTACATAACTGCAGCTAGAGCTCTTGGGTATACGAATATGAGGATAATTGTAAGACATATTTTACCCAATAGTCTAGCACCAGTAATAGTCATTTCGGCAGCAAATTTTGCGAGTGCGATTTTACTAGAAAGTGGATTGAGTTTTCTAGGAATAGGTGCCCAGCCACCAATGCCCAGTTGGGGTGCAATGATTAAAGATCATTATTCTTATATAATTTTGGGAAAGGCTTATCTGGCAGTAATACCGGGATTAGGAATTATGAGTCTTGTTATGGCATTTATGTTGATCGGAAATGCCTTAAGAGATGCTCTTGATGTAAAAAGCGGATAGTATTTTAATAATAAAAACATGATAAGTCTAAAAATAAAAAAAAATAAATAAGCCAGCGTTTACCATGTCAAAATGCATTGAGATAGAAATTTAATAAATTATAGATTTCCTTCGCAAATTCCGATATCACAAGTATAAGCAGGGTGATTTCCTAAAAACGGATACTGTTGAAGCCATCATTCTTGTGAACGTGAGCCACAACAGAACTCTCTTACAATTGGAATTCGTCCACCTGAAATGGTAGATTTTTGAAACGCTGAAAGTTTTTAAGGTATTAATTATAAAACTTGAACTCTCATAGACACTCAAGTTATATGTCTCACTTTATAAGTTTGCGTGAGCAACTTGATTTGTTGTTAGTGTTTCATCTTTAAATTTCTCAAGTAGGTGCTGTGTAAAATAAAACAACTCTTCATAATCATAAGTTTTGGGGTATAGCTTATTATTTATAATAGTAGCAGGCGTGTAATTCAATTTATTTTTTGTAGCCCACTCTCTATAGTCATTTAAAAGTTTAAGGTGTCGTTCTGCAAATTCTGATTGCCCATTATTTTTGAGCCATGATTCGATTGTCCTATTTCCAAACCAATCATAATATGCCTCAATAAATCCTTCTTGACCTTTGTCTTCAAATATTTCCAATAAGCGTAGGGCTATTCTCAAAGCTGGAGCATCGAGCTTTTCTGTACTAATTGGCATTCGTATTACTATTTTAATGTCATTGCCTAATGATCTTATTGCCCTAACATATCCTCCAAATGCAGTACGGCAAAAACCACAGAGAGGGTTTGTTAAGCTAACAATCGTAAATGATGCTTCTGGGTTACCTAGGATGATTTCATGTGCAAAATCACCTTGTTCAATTGTATTCGATTTGGATAGTAGTTGCTCAAATAATTTAGGGTTTCTCTTAAATTTAAGTAATTTAATGTTGCTAGATTTGAACTGTCTATTTTCTGCGATATATGTTTTTAAATAAAGGTATACTAATGCAACAATAGATGATATTATAATTAGCTTCAGACTATTGAATGGTGTAATTTGAAATGGTTCACTTAAGTATAAAATGACGCCAACAATAATTGTTGCTAAACTAATGCCTATACATAAAACACACCATTGTTTAATGATAAACTGTTGTGCATAGAGTGAATACAGGATAAATGGAAAGCCAATTAAGGTTGGTACTAATAAAATGCCATCAATTCCAAAAAATATTGCGTAGGTACATAAAACACTAAAAAAGATCATTCCAGCATCAGCAAAAGTAAATCCAGATATTAATTCACCCTTTTTACTTGTAATAACTTCGTTACAGTTTGAATGTTTAATTGTTGTGCATATAGATTGTAATGCTTGGGATTTATACCCTAAGCTTTCTCTAACTGCAAAATAACTTAGAATGGTGCCAACTACAGATACTATTAAAATGAAAAAATCTAATACTGTAATTTCTGAAAAAAATAAATATGCAGCCGCACTAATGCTAGCAATTCCTAAGAGTGTTTGCTTTAATTTGTTGTTAGCTGTATTGCTTTTTTGAATTGATTCGCCTTCCTCTACTGCGATAATTTTTGGCACCCATATTTTCAAAAAATCTTCATTACTCAAGCTTGATTTGGTTAGTGATGAATGTTTAATAAAGACTTTTTTTTCACTTCTGGTGATTACAGCTATTTCTGTTTTGTCGTTATGCTCGAGAAGTGTTACAAATGACTTGGGTAGCTGGTCTAATGCTTCTTTAGGAACTTCTACAGCAATATTCTCGATATTAAAATAATCAAGAGTGTCTGTTATAGATTGAAAACTTGGGTAGTTAGGATGAATTTGAAGTTGTAGTTCTAAGTCCTGTTTATCGAATCCACTAATCTTATTCTTTATAAGTAGTGAATTTGTAATTTGTTCAATAGTATTAGCCATAAAATTACAGTAAGGTATTGAGTCCGAAATTATTTATTGAATAAAATGAATCTTCCGATGTTCTAAGATACTGTAAACAAATTTAAATTGAAGGAAGTAAAAGCGTAAGATTTGTATGCGTATTCCGTAACCAAAAAGTATTTTGATGCTATGGTAAATAAAAAAAGAGGTATGTAACATACCTCTTTTTTTATTTGTAGAACTTATGCTGGACAATCTTCAGGAATTGTTCCATCATCACAGGTTTCTGTACAAGGTCTAAAATAGAAGAATCCTTGATCATCTATACAAACTCCGTCTGTAGCTGGTGGTCTTGGGTCTTTTCCGCCTCCAGATAATTTTCTCTTTTGCTCATTGTTCAATTCTTGAACCCCGTTTAGTTGTAAAATGTTTTTTAACATTGTCATTGAATTTAGGTTTGTAGTTGCATGAACATTTTAAGACACTCATACGTATGTCTTTTAGTATGTAAATTTTAAAATGAAACTGATAAGTCCATTAAAAAGAGATTAGTTTCTCAGTAATGAACTCCCTAAATGGTGAAGATGATTTGTGTGAAATAGAACGTTTTACAGTATCCTATAGAGTAAATTTAGTTGTTGTAACCTAAAATAAAAAACAGAAATAACTCCAAATAATTATGGTTTTAACGTAAAATAAGCGGTACTGCCGATAAACATTGGTGCTATCAAATTTTATAAGAACTGTTAAAAATTTTGTTTCAACTATTTTAAAGTCAATTTATTACCTAGAACTAATAATATTTGTAGTCAATTTGTATTCTCATCATACTGCTTTTATAAGGCAGATATTGGTATATAATCTTAGGATAGTAGAGTGATTTGGATGCGACTGGCTTAAATCGCAACTTTTATTTCAATAAGTTATATTTGACGGTAATTTCAATTTAAATTAATACATGTGAATTTTAGAAAATTTATTTATCCAGTATTAGCAATATGTTGTGCTTTTGGTTTTTATTATTTTGAAAATTATCTAGATCGAGAAAAACTTTCAGTCACTACAAACACTAGCAGCACTTCAAAGTATTTACCAAGTTCTACTACAGGTATGGTAATTAATCATAAATTTTATACGCTTTCTTATAGCGAAGAACATGAGCAAGCAGAATGGGTTTTTTATACTCTGAACAAAAATCAATTGAGGAAAAAAGAGTATAAACGCCCGTATTTTATTAATGATCCTTTAGTATCTACAATCTCGGCCGATTGGAGAAATTATAAAAAGTCTGGATATGATAGAGGGCATTTATGTCCAGCAGGTGACCGTAAATTTTCTTATCAAGCTTTTGAAGAAACTTTCTTTACATCAAATATTGCTCCTCAACTGCCTGAATTTAATCAGGGTATTTGGAATCAGTTAGAGCAGCGAGTGCGGTATTGGACAAATAAGTACGATTCGTTAATTATTATTACGGGAGGTGTTTTAACTGATAGGTTGGCATCTATTGGTTATGAATCGGTATCAATACCAAATTATTTCTATAAAATAGTTTTACGAAAAGAGCAGGATAGGTTACATGTGATAGCATTTTTAATACCTAATTCTAATAAAACAAACGCATTACTTACCTATCAAACCAGTGTTCAAAATATAGAGCGGCTTACGAATATAGATTTTTTTGCAGGGATGGATTCTGATATTCAAGATAAACTAGAAAGTACAATCGATAGAAAAGCTTGGAAATTTTAATCTACGCTAATTTATCTTACCATTCATTAACTCTATTTGAATCAAGTTTTATGAAAATAAAGAGTAGCACTGTGAAACCCCATAAACCTGAGCCTCCATAGCTAAAAAAAGGTAATGGGATACCAACGGTTGGTAATAGTCCTGTTACCATTCCAACATTAACTGCAAAATGAACAAATAAGATTCCGACGACACTATATCCATAAATACGACTAAAGGTTGATTTTTGACGTTCTGCCAGTATTAATAAGCGTACAAGTAAAAGTGTAAAAAGTAAAATGACTGTAGTTGCACCAAGAAAACCCCATTCTTCGCCGACTGTACTAAAAATATAATCTGTATGCTGCTCAGGAACAAATCCACCTTTAGTTTGAGTTCCTTCTTTCCAACCTTTACCTGTCCATCCACCACTACCGATAGCTATTTGACTCTGGTTGGTATTGTAACCAATACCTTTTGCATCTACCTCTCTACCTAATACTATATTAAATCGATCGCGATGTCTTTGTTCGAATACATTATTAAAAATATAATTTACAGAGAAACAAAATCCAGTGACCACTAGCAGGATCAAGAAATAACGTGAGTACTTTGGTTTCTTTTTTCGCTGTTTAATTAAATATACAAACATCCCTATAGCCAAGGATATGATAACCCATATAGGACCGAATAAAAGAGTTAATACAAATAATAAAGCTGCAGATGCCCCGATAATTAAGTAAGCAGCAGCGAGCCCTTCTCGATATAAGGGAAACAAAAATGCAGTATAAATTAATGCGCTTCCAGGATCTGGCTGTGGAATAATTATGAAGGCCGGTAATGCTATTATAAGAAAAGCTTTTAACTGGTGATTAATATGGCCAATATTTGTTTGCATGTCACTCAAAAATTTGGCAAGAGCTAATGCAGTAGCGGTTTTTGCAAATTCTGAAGGCTGAATACTCATAAACCCCAGATCATACCAAGAAGTTGCTCCAGAAATAGTTTTTCCAAAAAGGAATAGGCCGATTAATGAAGCAATTGATAGTACATAAATTAAGCTTGCAAAACGTTCATAAAATTTTGCTTCTATTGCCTGAGTGATAATGATTAATATAAGACTAAGAGCAATCCAATAACCTTGTTTTATATAAACCTTAGAGAAATCAGTCCATGATGCATGCTCATCACCATAGGAGGCAGAATAAATATTGAGCCATCCAAAAAGCACAAGCAGAGTAAATAAAAATACGGTTAACCAGTCTATGGACGCAATACTAGATTTTGACATTTATTGATTTATTTTAAAAGGCCCATCGCTATAAGGTTTGGCATACTCGTCTTCAAGACTATGTGAGAGTATCCAATTCTCAAGATCTTTTCTTGAGATAGTTTTTTTTAAGTGCTTTTCTATCATAAGTGAAGCTATTCTTCCTGCATACCGGGCACCCCAATACCCATTCTCAACAAAAACAGCTAATGCAATTTTTGGATTATCTTTGGGTGCAAACGCAATAAAAACCGAGTGATCGGTAAGTTGAACGCGTTCACCATTTATTTTGGTGTAATTTTCTGCAGTACCAGTTTTACCACAGATATCAATATCTTCAACTTGTAAAAAACTTGCTGTTCCTTGTGTATAAACTTGATGCATTCCTTCAATTACTGGATCAAAATGTTCTTTATCAATACTCGTCATTTTTGGATTGATATAGTTGATATCGGTAAGGGGTTGGTTGTCCACCGATTTTATAATATGCGGAGTATAAAAATATCCTCGATTTGCTATAGCTGCTGTCATATTTGCAAGTTGGATAGGTGTGGCCAATACTTCTCCTTGACCGATTGCATTAGAAATTGTACCAGTTGCATACCATTTGTATGTAGGATAATTATACTGTTTATTATAATCTGCAGCACTTGGAACTCTACCTGGACGACCTGCAGATAAATCGTTGCCCAAGTAATGGCCCAGACCAAAACTTTCTACGTGTTTTTTCCAATTGTCAATTCCTTCTTGTGGTGTTTCATACTTTTCAATAATTCTACGATATACATTTGCAAAATATGCGTTGCATGAATGTGCTATGCCAGGAATCATGTTTAAAGGGCTTCGGTGCGAATGACAGCCTAATCTTCTATTTGTTTTCCCATAATAGTACCCCATATGACAAGAGAATCGTTCTTGAGTGGTCACTACACCTTCTTGCAGTCCAATGAGCGCATTTATTGTTTTAAAAGGAGAACCAGGTGGATATTCTCCTTTGACTCCTCGATCAAATAAGGGCTTTCCTATGGTGTCATAGAACAACTTGGTAAACTCCCTAGATCGCTTACGGCCTACTAAAAGTTCTGGTTTATAACTTGGCGCAGTAACAAGTGCTAAAATTTCGCCAGTACTAGGTTCAAGAGCAACTATCCCACCTCGCTTGTTTACCATTAAACGTTCTCCATATTTTTGTAAAGAAATGTCTATCGTGATTTGTAAATCCTTTCCATTTACTGGTAGGGTATCAAATTTACCCTCTTTGTAAGGTCCTATATCACGATTAAAACGATCCTTTTGGATTCGTTTTACACCTTTAACTCCTCGAAGCTCTTTTTCATATTGCTTTTCTACTCCGTCAATCCCAATTAAATCTCCAGAGAGATAGTATGGATCTTTTCTAATCGCAGCATCATTCACTTCGCCTATGTAACCTAATACGTTAGCCGCATTAACGGTTTGATAATCTCGCAAGGAACGTTTTTGGATATAAAATCCATCGAATTTTCTCATTTTCTCTTGAAGAAATGCATATTCATCTTTGGTAAGTTGTGGGATTACTATAGATGGTACTCTGGGAGAAAAGGATCTTGCTTTTTTTAGTCGTCTTACTAGTTTTTCTTTCGATATATTTAAAACAGCGCAAAATTCTAACGTGTCAAATGGTTTTAATTCTCTTGGGATTACCATCACGTCATAGGATGGTTGATTAGTAACCAAAAGTTTGCCATTTCTATCATAAATAGCTCCTCTCTGTGGATAATCGTATATTACTTTTATAGCATTATCTTCAGATAAAGAAGCATAAGAGGTATTGTAAATTTGCAAATAAAATAATCTAGAAACAAAAATTGTTCCTGTACTCACTATTATTAAAAAAAGAAGCAACTTTCTCATGTATCATTTTTTCGGAATATAACCAATATCAACAACGTCATTAAAATCGTAAATATACTAGTTGTCAACGTTTTTTTGAGGATTACTAGTATGTGCATAAAGTTAAATACTTCTAGCGAAAATAATACCAAATGATGAGCCAATACTGTTAAAGTTACATAGATAAAGCGTTCACCAAAGCGTAGTTTACTTAATTTAACTGTCTGAAATTCATAGCTTAATCCAAAGGCTGTTCTAAGTATGATTGGGCGTACATAAGCGGCAACCAAACATGCGGCTGCATGTACACCTCCAGAATCACCCAAAATATCCATGAACAAGCCTAAAAAGAAACTTAAAATAAGAAAAAGACTTCGGTTAATCCCTATAGGAGCTAGAAGGATAAATATTATATATATATAAGGGTTAAGATAGCCTAAAAAATTGATATTATTGAGTAAGAGCGCTTGCACTAAAATTAAAATGATAAACCGTCCGATATGTACTAAAATAGAGTTACTCATTCATCAGATGTTTGTAAAGTTTTAATTTCTTCGGCATTGTGGTTTTTTATCGCATACACATAGCCGATATTTGTCATGTCATTAAATAGAGTGACATCAATTAGGTAGTAACTATTATTTTGATTCATGCTATAGTCGCTTATTATACCAATACCAATACCTTTTGGAAAAATAGTAGAACGCCCATGTGTAATAATGGTATCACCTTTTCTAATAATTGCTTGTCTTGGAATCGTAGTTAATTGAACAACGTTAGGATCTTTGCCATTCCATAATAGGGAACCGTATTGGTCCGAATTTTTGAGACCTGCATTAATTCTTGAATTACTATTTAAGATGGAAATAACACGTGCATAATTAGCAGATGTTCCTTCAACGATTCCCACAATTCCTTTATCGGTGATAACACCCATATCGATTTTAATACTATCCTCATGACCTTTATCAATTAAAATATAGTTATCATTTTTTTGATAATCATTTCTTATAACATTAGCACGATAATATGAGAAAGGTATATTATATGAGGTAGAATCGGTATAACTGGAATTAGTAGTATCGATAGCGGCTTTGGTAAGTAAATTACGCAAGCGCTCATTTTCAACAAGTAGGCGTTGATTTTTAGTTTTTAGATCAAGATAATCCCCTAGTGAAGCTTGCCACTCATACAGACTTCCGCTTAAAAAGTTTGTCGAACTTATTATTTTACTGCGATGATAGCTATGTGATTGTATGGTAAAACCAATAGCTAATAGCATCAAGAATAAGAAAAGCAGAAAATTTTTATTACGTAATAAAAAGTTAATGATCTGCTGCATAGTAGTGGGGGTCTCTTATATTAAAGCTTAAAGAACTATTTATCCAAAAGCGTTATCCTGCAAAGGAAAGCAGGATAACGACAGAATTTGTATTATGGTATGTTTAAACTTTTTTATTTTATTAAAACACTTTTATATTTAATTAAATTTTTGAGCGCTATTCCTGTTCCGCGTACTACGGCTCTCAAAGGATCTTCGGCAATATACACAGGGAGATCCGTTTTTTGGGACAATCGTTTATCTAATCCCCGTAGCATGGAGCCTCCACCAGCTAGATAAATTCCAGTATTGTATATATCTGCAGCTAACTCTGGAGGTGTTTGCGAGAGGGTTTCCATCACAGCATCTTCTATTCTTAAAATAGACTTATCTAATGCTTTTGCAATTTCCCTGTAGGATATCTGTACTTGTTTTGGCTTACCAGTAAGTAAATCTCTACCCTGTACATTCATTTCTTCTGGTGGTATTTCAAGATCTTCTGTAGCTGCACCGATTTGAATTTTAATTTTCTCGGCGGTGCGCTCTCCCACATAGAGGTTGTGTTGCGTTCTCATATAATAAATAATATCATTAGTAAAGACATCACCTGCAATTTTTACAGATTTATCACATACTATTCCTCCGAGGGCAATAACAGCAATTTCAGTAGTACCGCCACCAATATCAACAATCATATTACCTTTGGGTTGCATGATATCCACACCGATTCCAATAGCAGCTGCCATAGGTTCGTGAATTAAATAGACTTCTTTACCGTTAACACGTTCTGCACTTTCTTTTACCGCACGCATTTCTACTTCGGTAATACCAGATGGTATACAGATAACTAATCGTAAAGCAGGAGTAAACAGTTTTTTCTTCAATGCTGGAATGTCCCTGATAAACATACTTATCATTTTTTCACTAGCATCAAAATCAGCTATTACACCGTCTTTTAATGGACGAATAGTTTTTATATTTTCGTGGGTTTTACCTTGCATCATTGCAGCCTGCTTTCCAGCGGCAATAATTTTGCCTGACATAATATCGCGAGCTACTATGGATGGACTGTCTACAACAACTTTATCATTGTGGATGATAAGGGTGTTTGCAGTACCTAAATCTATAGCTATTTCTTCGGTGAAGAAGTCAAAAAATCCCATATACTGTATTAAAAAGGGTTAGAACTGGAGTAAATGTACTAAAATTAATGTTTAAAATGACGAGTTCCTGTCATAACCATTGCGATTCCGTTTTGATCACAGTAATCAATACTTAATTGATCTTTGATAGAACCTCCTGGTTGGATGATTGCCTTGATTCCCGAATGGTCTGCAATTTCAACACAATCTGGAAACGGAAAGAACGCATCACTTGCCATTACAGAGCCATTGAGATCAAAATTAAAAGCCTTGGCTTTCTCGATAGCTTGTTTAAGAGCATCTACACGTGATGTTTGACCAGTACCACTAGCGAGTAGCTGCTTATTTTTACTAAAAACTATGGTATTAGATTTTGTGTGCTTACAAATTTTAGAGGCAAATAATAGGTCATCTGTTTGATTCGCGGTTGGTGTTATCTTGGTAGCAGTTTTTAAATCTTCAACAGTATCGGTTTTTAAATCTTTATCCTGTAATAAGGTACCATTAAGACATGTTCGTACTTGTTGAGTGGGTAATTCAATATCTTTCTGTACTAATAAAATCCTATTTTTCTTTCCTTGTAAGATTGTTATTGCATCTTTATTGAATGAAGGTGCAATAACAACTTCGCAGAATAAACTATGGATCTCTTCTGCTGTAGTACGATCTATTTCGGTATTTGAAATTAAGACACCTCCAAATGCTGATACTGGGTCTCCGGCTAAAGCATCTACGTAGGCTTGATGTACTGTGTCACGTTGAGCTAAACCACAAGCGTTATTATGTTTTAATATTGCAAACGTTGGCGCCTCACCCTTAAATTCGTTCATTAAGTTAACAGCAGCATCAACATCCAGCAGATTGTTGTAGGAAAGTTCTTTGCCATGAAGCTGTTCAAACATCGCATCAAAATCACCAAAGAAGGTACCTCTTTGATGAGGGTTTTCTCCATAACGAAGAGTTTTTCCTGTAGTCTCACTTAATTTTAGAGAATTAATTTCTTCGGCAGTGTTAAAGTAATTAAATATAGCAGTATCGTAATGAGAAGAAATATTAAATGCTTTAGTAGCAAAATATTTACGTTCATTAAGTGTAATATGTCCTTCACCACGATTAAGTATTTCTAAAAATTCATGATATTCATTCATAGAAGAAATACAAGTAACATCTTTAAAATTTTTGGCAGCTGCTCTAATTAAAGAAATACCTCCAATATCAATTTTCTCAATGATATCTTCTTGAGAGGCACCCGATGCTACTGTTTTTTCAAATGGATATAAATCAACAATCACAATATCAATTTGCGGAATCTCATAATGTTCTAATTCTGCAACATCACTACTGTTATCTTGACGATTTAAAATGCCACCAAAAACTTTTGGATGCAATGTTTTAACTCTGCCTCCCAAAATTGATGGATAGGAGGTTACATCCTCTACAGGGACTACAGAAATTCCTAAATCTCGTATAAATTTTTCGGTTCCTCCAGTAGAGTAAAGTGTTACACCAAGTTCGTTTAATTTTGTAACAATTGGTGCCAAACCATCTTTATTAAAGACAGAAATTAAAGCTGATTTTGCAAGTGTTGTGTTGCTCATGAGTACAATTAGTTAGTAAAAACGCAAAAATAGCAATTTACTTCTCATATTAACAATCCCATAGAGGGATTTGTTTGTAGAGTTTGTAACAAAACTTTATCTTCAACGTCCTATAACCAGAAATCAATAATTTGCTAGTTAAACGTTACTTATGCTAATTTATTTAAGGATTTTAAAGGAGAGTTTTAATTTTGCAGTAAATGCTCTCAAAAACAATAAGTTGCGTACTTTTCTTTCGCTTTTGGGTGTTACTATAGGAATTTTTTCAATTATCGGTGTGTTGGCGGCTGTAGATTCTTTAGAAAAAGAAATTAAAGGTTCTATAAGTTCTTTGGATAATAGCACTATATATGTCATGCGTTTTTCGTTTGGACCCTCTTCTGTGCCACAGTGGAAAAGAGAACAGTTTCCTGATGTGACTTATGAAGAGTATCAATACTTAAATCGGAATCTTCCTGATTTAAAAGCTGCTAGTTTTATTTTAAATGTTGGCTCAGAGACACTAAAATTTCAAGAGAATAGTATAAGCAATGTTGAGGTGGTTCCCGTATCCTATGATTATTATAATATTGAAGAGTTACAAGTTGTGAATGGTCGTTTTTATAATGAGCAGGAATCCATCGCTGGATCTCCTGTTATTGTTGTAGGAGATGAGGTTGCCAATCAATTATTTGGAGATGCAGATCCAATAGGGAAGAAGGTGCGCCTTTACGGAAGAAAATTTACTGTTATCGGGGTACTTAAGAAAGAAGGGGTAGGTTTATTTGGTAATTCGAAGGATACAGCTGTTATTGTTCCAGTTAATATGGTGAGACGAATCTATGGGGATAATAATAAATTTACTTTTCCAGCTATAATAATTAAACCAGTACCAGATGTTGAAATGGCAGAGTTTGTAGCGAATGTAACACAGCGATTACGCACATACCGCGGGATTAAAACTAATGAGACCGATAATTTTTTTGTCAATCAATTGCAGGGATTTACAGATTTTATAGATAATATTACTGGACAGATGAATATTATTGGCTTGATGATAAGCGGTTTTTCTCTTCTAGTAGGTGGATTTGGAATTGCAAATATTATGTTTGTAAGTGTGAAGGAGCGAACAAACCTTATAGGAATACAAAAGTCCTTAGGAGCCAAAAACAAATTTATTTTGTTTCAGTTTTTGTTTGAGGCTGTTATCCTTTCGTTAATAGGAGGATTGATTGGATTATTTCTTGTCTATCTTATTTCGGTGGCTGCTTCTCAATTTACTGGAGATTTTGAATTTATCCTCTCTCCTTGGAACATTGCTTTGGGTACTCTTGTTTCATCAATTATTGGTTTAATTTCAGGAATTTTGCCTGCGATTTCAGCTTCGCGCTTAGATCCTGTTGAAGCTATTAGGACAGGAATGTAAATTTCTTACTTTAAATACATTGCTTTGTTAGCGTAATCAATAATAGCTTTTCCTTTTTTTAATACATCAGCACCTATAATACCATCTACAGGAGCCGCATTATGCGCTGTTAGCGCTTGGTTTACATGTGATAAGTCAAAAAGAACGAGAGATACTTTTTTGAAACTCCATTTTCCCAGATCCAAGGAGTTATTTTTTGATAATTGCGTAAACATGTCAGTAGCTCCAGCTCCAGAAGCTTTAATTTCGCTTTCCTGGATGCATAAACCAAACTTTTTAGAGGCTTCAAAACCAACACATGAGTTGGATGCCCCAGTATCGATTATAAAGTTTCCTTGTACAGTGTTTAAAATAGCTGATGCTTCAAAATGATTGGTTTTGGTGAGTGTTAGTTTAATTTTCTTATAGCCTTGGTTTGTTAAGAATTTTCTTAAGGTCGTCATGAATTATAGAATAGTTTAGGTAAAAATAAGATTATTACTTACGGATTAAATTCTTTTCAATAAAATTTGAATTAAATGGACTGCTCTCGAAGGTAAATTATTTAATTTTACATCATGATTTTAACAGATACACATACTCATATTTACAGCGAATCGTTTGAGGAAGATCGAAACGTTATGATGCAACGTGCTATAGATAAAGGCGTACAGCGGTTCTTTGTACCAGCTATCGATTCTACTTATACCAAGGCAATGTTGGAGGTAGAAAGAAGTTTTCCAGGAAATGTTTTTTTAATGGCAGGACTTCATCCAACTTATGTAAAAGAAAATTTCTTAGATGAGCTAGCGCACGTAAAGAATGCTTTGATTACTCATGATAAAAGCAATGAAAAAGCTACATATTATGCTGTAGGTGAAATAGGCATTGATTTATACTGGGATACTACATTTCTAAAACAACAACAAGAAGCTTTTAGAGCTCAGATAAAAATGGCTAAGCAATTTGATCTACCTATAGTAATTCATTGTAGAGATGCTTTTAATGAAGTTTTTGAGATTCTAGAAGAAGAAAAATCGCATGATTTAAGGGGAATTTTTCATTGTTTTACAGGGACCTTAGCACAAGCCGAACAGGCTATCGCTCTAAATCTAAAACTAGGAATTGGGGGTGTGGTAACTTTTAAAAACGGAAAAATTAATAAGTTTTTAGATCAAATCGAACTAAAACATATTGTTTTGGAGACAGACGCACCGTATTTGGCACCAGTTCCTTATCGAGGAAAACGTAATGAGAGTTCTTATATAGTAGAGGTAGCAGATTGCTTGTCAGATATTTATAAGCTATCGCTAGAGGAAATAGCGAACCAAACTACATTGAATTCCAAAGAAGTCTTCGGTATATAGTTTTGTAGACTGCAATTCACCCATTAGATAATACCCAGAACAAATATGACAACACCGCCCTCAATACTTCTTATTTATACAGGAGGAACTATAGGTATGATAAAAGATTTTGAAACAGGGGCATTGGTGTCCTTTAATTTTGATGAACTTTTATCAAAAATACCAGAGCTCAAACAGTTAACTTGTAAAATAGAAACTGTAAGTTTCAATGAGCCAATCGACTCTTCTGATATGGATGTGGATCAATGGAAGGTTTTAGGCGATATGATCTACAAGAATTACGAGCGTTATGATGGATTTGTGGTGTTGCATGGTAGTGATACAATGTCTTATACTGCCTCGGCAATTAGTTTTATGTTTGAGAATCTTGCAAAGCCAATCATCTTTACAGGTTCTCAGTTGCCTATTGGTGATTTGCGTACAGACGCTAAAGAAAATTTAATTACAGCAGTTCAAATCGCAGCATTACAAGAAAAATCAAAACCTGTAATTGGTGAGGTAGGCCTTTATTTTGAGTATAAATTACTAAGAGCAAACAGGACCACAAAAATTAATGCAGAGCATTTTGAAGCGTTTAAATCGTATAATTATCCTCCATTGGTAGAGTCAGGAGTTCATTTAAAGATTAATTATGCAGCTCTTAATAAAGTAAATCGTCGTAAAAAATTACAGTATCATACACATTTTAATAATGATGTTTTAATAATTAAGATGTTTCCTGGTATAAAAGCTTCGATTTTGAGTGAGATTTTAAGGACCAAAACATTAAAAGGAATCGTTTTGGAAACCTACGGAGCAGGAAATACAACCACGCAAAAATGGTTTATTGATTTGCTAAAGGAGACCATTGCAAGAGGTGTTCCTGTAGTAAATATTACGCAGTGTGCAGGCGGATCTGTCGAAATGGGTAAATATAGTACCAGTGTAGCACTCAAAAAAGCGGGGGTTATCTCGGGAAATGATTGCACAACAGAGGCTGCAATAGCAAAATTGATGTATTTATTAGGAGAGGAGCTTCCACCTAAAGTCCTTAAAACCATATTTGAAACTTCTTTGCGTGGTGAAATGTCAGAAAATTAACGCCTCAAATTTTATCAGCTTACTTTTTTTTTGTTATTTGCCAACCAAATTTTGGGAAAAATTTCATAGAGAGGTGGCCGAGTGGTCGAAGGCGCACGCCTGGAAAGTGTGTATACGTCACAAGCGTATCGAGGGTTCGAATCCCTTCCTCTCTGCATTATTATCAAAATTTTAATAGAATTTATATTATTTTTTTATCTTTAACCCTTTAACTAATTAAAATTAAGAATCAGCGCAATGAAAAGATTATTCTCTATTCTGGCAATCGCTACAGTAATGTGTTTTGCTAATGTAAAAGCGGCTACTGTTCCTGCTCAGTTATTAACGTCAAACGTGCAATTATTTATTGCTCCTATAGCTACTGCAACAGTACAAGATGAAGTGGTAGAAGACACTTCCGAAGAATTATCCTTCCACCAGGAATTAAAAAAACGTTTTATTGAAGGTGGACCTGAGTTTATGGGGATTGTATTATTATGTTTAATTCTTGGACTTGCCATTGCAATTGAAAGAATTATCTTTTTAAATCTTTCTACTACAAACACTAAAAAACTTCAACAAAATGTTGAGGACGCATTACAAAGCGGTGGTGTAGAAGCTGCGAAAGAAGTTTGTAGAAACACAAAAGGTCCTGTAGCATCAATCTATTACCAAGGTCTGGATAGAGCAGATGAAAGCGTAGATGCAGCTGAGAAAGCAGTTGTTGCTTACGGAGGCGTTCAAATGGGACAATTAGAAAAGAATGTATCTTGGGTGTCTTTATTTATCGCACTTGCACCAATGCTTGGTTTCATGGGTACGGTAATCGGGATGATTCAAGCATTTGATAAAATTGAAGCAGCTGGTGATATGCAACCTTCTCTTGTAGCGGGTGGTATTAAAGTAGCACTTTTGACTACAGTATTTGGTCTTATCGTTGCAATTATACTACAGATCTTTTATAATTATATCGTAGCAAAAATCGATAGTATCGTTAATGATATGGAAGATGCTTCGATTACTTTGATCGATATGTTGGTTGCTTATAAGAATAAAAGATAAGCACTTACTTTTTTAGAAATAATATTGTTTCTTAAGGAGAATAGCTTATTCATAGAATCAAGGGGCACTCCAAGTGTCCCATTAAAAAAATAGTCAAATGAAAATTTCAAAAATTTTATCATATGCTGTTCTAGCGATAGGCGCCGTGGGTATTATCCTTTGGTTTCTAATGAACAGCACGATTGATAGCTTAATGAATGATAATGGTGTTTCTGAGGCTCGAGAGTTGCCTTTAGAAGTATCCGGTGCGGCAGTAAATCCATTGTATGGTTTGACGTTGGTTATCTTTATCATAGCTATTATTGCTACACTTGTAGCAGTACTAACCGCTTTAGCTAAAAACCCAGCAGGTCTTAAAAATACGGCAATAGGAATTGTAGCTTTTATTGTTATAATTGGTGTCGGGTTTGTTTTATCTGAAGGAGTTGAAACACCCTTAAAAGATGGAGAAGTTCTCTCTGAAAGTGGATCTAAATGGGTTGGAACGGGATTATACGCATTCTACTTTTTGGCAGTAATTGCTGTAGGTTTAATGGTAGTTTCGGGATTGAAGAAATTAATAGGTAAATAAAAATTATGGCAAAAAGAGCAGCACCAGAGGTAAATGCGGGATCAATGGCTGACATTGCATTTTTACTTCTTATATTCTTTTTGGTTACTACAACTATCGAAACAGATAGTGGTATTAGTCGAAAACTCCCGCCTCCACAATTGGAAGATGTAGTTCCTCCTATTTTAAAGGAGAAAAACATTTTTGTTGTTGAGTTGAACAAGAATAATGATTTATTGGTAGAAGAATCTCCAATGGAACTTAAGGATTTGCGTAAAGCGGCCGTTAAGTTTCTTGACAATGGTGGTGGTACAGGACAAGATGCCTGTAGTTACTGTAGAGGAGATAAAGACCCAAGATCATCTGATAATCCAGATAAGGCAGTGATTTCTCTTAGAAATAATCGCGAAACTCAATATGCGGCATATATAGCTGTTCAAAACGAGTTGGTTGCGGCTTATACTGAGTTAAGAGATAGAGAAGCATTACGTCGATATAACAAATCTTTTACCCAAATGGAGAAAGAATTGAAAGATGTAAATTATTCTGGATCTAAGGAAAAACTCAAAGAGCAAATTAAAGCGATACAACTATTGTATCCTGAAAAATTGTCTGAGGCTGAACCAAAGAAATAATTGAATAACATAAAAATAAACAACTATGTCTAAGTTTAAAAAGAAAAAAAGCGGTGAATTGCCTGCTATTTCTACAGCATCCTTACCAGATATTGTATTTATGTTATTGTTCTTCTTTATGGTAGCAACAACAATGCGTGAGAACACATTATTGATTGAAAATAGATTACCATCTGCAGATCAGGTAGAAAAACTTGATAAGAAAGATTTGGTAATGTATATTTATGCTGGTAAACCCAGCTCAAGATATAAAGCTACCGCAGGAACACAGGCCAAAATTCAATTGAACGATAAATTTGCAGAGGTAAGAGATATTAAACCTTTTATTCTGGCAGAAAGAGCGGCAAAAAGAGAGGAACTTATTCCTTTTTTGACAACAGCACTTAAGGTAGATGGCGATACCAACATGGGTCTCGTTGGTGATATCAAAAAAGAACTAAGAGAAGTTCAAGCATTGAAGATTAATTATACGACCAGAACTGGTTCGGCAATGGATAATCTCAAGTAAAGATGTCTTATCAAAAATATAAATCCTGTTTTATTCGTAAAACAGGATTTTTTTTATTCCTTTTACTCGTCGTTTATTTTTTAAATATAAAGGAAACAAATTATCTTCGTAAGTATGAGAAACCACACTATTTGTTTTTTTATTTGGTTTGCTTCAATTTTTATTATGATAGGTCAAGACCTTGTTGATGAAGTTGAAAGGAAGGAACAATCCGTGGATTCTTTGTATAGAGAAGATCAGTTTTATGTAGGTTTTACCTTTAATCTACTTTTTAATAGACCTAGTGGTATTAGTCAATCTGGGTTTTCGGGAGGTTTACACTTAGGTTTTATTCGGGATATGCCAATTAATAAGCAACGCAATTTGGCAATTGGGCTAGGCGCTGGCTATTCGGTTAATTCTTTTAGTCAAAATTTATTTATTGGAGAAGAAGAAGATAGTGAAAAGACGATTTTTGCTTCGTTAGATGATGTGTCTTACGACTCCAATAGATTTACTACCCATTTAGTAGAAAGTCCGTTAGAACTTAGATGGCGTACCTCTACTGCAAATTCGCATAAGTTTTATAGAGTATATGTTGGTATGCGATTGGGATATCTCTTTTATTTCCATTCAAATTTTCAGCAAACTAATAATACTGTAAATCAAACTAAGCTTGACGAACTTAACAGGTTTAGAGCAGGTGCTACTTTTACATTTGGGTGGAACACTTTTAATTTTCATTTTTATTACAGTCTTAATAGTTTATTAAATGAAAACGCAGCTATAGGGGAGACACCTATAGGTATTCAAATAGCTAAAATAGGTCTTATGTTCTATATTTTATAGCCAAAAATTAACTAGAATTATTTGAGGAAGTACACCTATAAAAATGCCGAGGGTTAATTCAAGTGGATTATGTGCTTTTAAAAAAAGTCTTGCGGTAGCTACAAGTCCAGTGATTAAAATTGCTATTGAAATGCTATTAGTCAAGTTAACTCCAAAGTGAATGCTTAAAATTATTAGGAATATGGTTACAGTCGCTACCCCTATCATGTGTAAGCTTACTTTTACATTAAATATAGCCATAAAAAAAGCTGTTAGTGATGAGAATAGAGCGCCTACAAAAAAGAAATATAGTTCTGGATAGTTATAGCTATCAACAATAGTTCTAAGAACCACTAAAAATAATAGAGATTGTATTATAAGCGGAATTTTTCGTTGTGAAGTAACCTCTAAATGTATAGATGAAATGGCTCCAATTGTTTTAAGTAAAAAATAGCAAATAATAGGAATAAGTACCGTGAGGATAAAGAGACCATATAATTTTGATTGAATGATATCTTCTGATAAAAATCGTGGAGCGGTTAAAAAATAACAAACAGTGCCTGATAGTGGCATTAATATGGGGTGAAATAGATAGGATATAATTTTAAAAAAAGTCATTAAATCTTTTTACGTAATCTTGCTACGGGGATATCAAGTTGTTCTCTATATTTGGCAACTGTTCTTCTCGCTATTGGATACCCTTTTTCTTTAAGTATTTGAGCAAGTTTTTCATCTGTTAGTGGTTTACGCTTGTCTTCTTCACCCAAAGTAATTTCTAGTATTTTTTTTATTTCTCTAGTTGATACTTCTTCTCCTTGATCGTTTGTCATGGACTCAGAAAAATATTGTTTTATCAATTTTGTTCCATAGGGGGTGTCAACATATTTACTATTGGCCACGCGCGATACTGTACTTACGTCCATTCCAATTTCGTCTGCTATATCTTTAAGAATCATAGGCTTTAAGTTACGCTCATCGCCACTTAGGAAAAACTCTTTTTGATATTGCATAATAGCACTCATCGTCACATACAAGGTTTGCTGTCTTTGTTTAACAGCATCAATAAACCATTTTGCAGAGTCAAGTTTTTGCTTAATAAACATAACGGCATCCTTCTGCGATTTTGATTTTTCTTTACTTGCTTTATATCCCTGAAGCATATTGTTGTATTCTCTAGAGACATGTAATTCTGGAGCATTACGACCATTTAAGGAGAGTTCTAGTTCACCATCAACTATTTTAATAGTAAAATCAGGAACTACGTGTTCTACCATACGATTATTTCCAGAATATGCTCCTCCTGGTTTAGGATTGAGATGCTCAATTTCTTCAATAGCTTCTTTTAATTGCTCCTCTGTTACATCAAATTTTGCAATTAGTTTGTCGTAATGTTTTTTGCTAAAGTGATCAAAAGATTTTCTTAAAATATTGAGAGCTAGCTTAATTGGAATAGTTAAATCTTTTCTTTCTAATTGTAGTATTAAACATTCTTGCAGACTTCTAGCTCCTACTCCTGCAGGATCGAGTTGTTGAACGATATGAAGTATTTCTTCTATTTTTTTTTCTGTAGTGTAAATATTTTGAGTAAAAGCTAAATCATCCAGAATATCTGCGATCGCCCGTCTAATGTAACCACTTTCGTCAATGCTACCGACCAAAAATTCTGCTATTTGCTTTTCTTCCTCGGTAAGACGATATGTATTTAACTGCGTTTTTAAATATTGATTAAACGTAGTGCCAGAAGCATATGGCACATTTTTCTCTTCGTCATCTGCACTGTAATTATTTGAACTCAAGCGATAACTAGGAATTTCATCATCACTCAAATATTCATCAACATTAATGTCTGTTTCGATAGTTTCGTTGCCATAATCATCATCCGCATTTGATGCCTCATAAGAGTCTTCATACTCATCAACTGTGTCTTTACCACTATCTAATGCAGGGTTTTCTTCCATCTCCTGCTTCAGCCTTTGTTCAAAAGCTTGCGTAGGGAGTTGAATTAGCTTCATCAACTGAATCTGCTGCGGAGATAGTTTTTGAGATAATTTAAAATTTAATTGTTGTTTAAGCATAAAGTAATTTTCTTCAAATACAAAAATAAGTAAAACCCCCCAATTTAAAGATCTTCTATGTTTATGTTGTCATAAATTGTTGTTAATAAGAATGTTCTATGTATTTGAGATTTTATCTCTGTAAAGTAAAGTTTTTTGTTTTATTATGGTCATTACGGAATAAAAATTTTGTTTTTTATAGCGTAAATAACAAGTCCGGTCCTGTTTTTTAGGTGTAATTTTTCAAAAATAGAATCTCTATACCCTTCAATTGTTTTAGGACTTAAACACATGGTGCTTGCAATTTCTTTATAGGTTTGTTCGGTACAGGCCTGTTTGATAAATTCAATTTCTCTCGGTTTTAGTCTGGTTTGTTTATCTGTTTTGGGTTGTAACGATTCGAGAAGAAGGTTGGTCACATTTTTGGTGTGATAAAAGCCTGTTTCTTGTACTTCGATTAAAGCGTTTTCTAGAATGCTTTTTTCGGTATCTTTTAATAAATATCCCTTTGCACCAGCTTTTAACATTTTAAGGATAGTAATCTCGTCCTCTTCAACAGAGAGCGCTAGAACTTTTATTTTTGAATGATTTTCTTTTAGATATTGAGTGGTTTCGATACCAGTCATTATTGGCATGTTTATGTCCATGAGGACAATATCTGGAATGTTTTTTGGATCTTTTAAACGTGTGATTAATTCTTTACCATGTTTACAGATATATAAAACATTAAATCTTGTAAAACTTTCTACCAAGCCAGCTAAAGCTTGCGATAGTAGTATATGATCTTCGACGATGACTACAGAATAATTCATAATTACGCAATTGTATTTTAATGAACAATATTTTAAGGTAGGTAAACATTTTGATTATGGGGGTATTTTTATAAGTGTCTTTTGAGTTATTTATAGTAATATTCTAGTTTTAAAACAGTGCCTTTACCAACTTTCGAATTGAGTTGAATAGTGGCATCAATTAATCTACCTCTACTTTTTATATTGCCAAGTCCAATTCCCTGATCTGTGGTGTGCTTATGATTGTCAAATCCAACACCATCGTCTGAAGCGTTGATTACTAGCTTTTCTTTATCAAAAATAACATCTACTATCAAGTTGGAAGCTTTGGAGTGTTTTATTGTATTAGAAAAAAATTCTTGTAGGATTCTAAAGATAATTATTTCTACTTTGGGGTCTATATTTCCAGTTTCTGGAGTACTAGTCATCACTGCATTAATAAACTGTAAACGATTAAAACGTTTAATCTCTAACTGGACGGCTTGGGTTAGAGATAATTGTTTAATGGCATCAGGATTAATAGATTTTGATAGAGCTCTTAGTTCTACAAGACTTTTTGTAATAGTTTTGGTAACCTCTGGCAATTTCTCTGGGTTTTCTTGAGCGACATTAACTTGTATTTTGGCTAAAGTTAATAATTGTCCAATATTATCATGGAGCTCCCAGCTTATATTACGTAATGTTTCTTCGCGTATTTCAATTTGTGTTTGTGCTAAGGCGGTTTCAAACTTTTTGGCGGCTTTTTGTTGTTGCAATAGCAAACTGTTTTTTCTTTTTTGAAAAATTAGAAATAGAAATATAATTATTATGATTAACATAACAAGTATACCACTAGCTATTAGTATAACTGATTCTTGTTGCTCCATATGAAACCAATAATGAAACAAGTGTTTAAAATAATAATTAAACTATAATTTATACTAAACAAAATGCTAAAGCCTCTCATACTTGCATAATAGTGAAATGTTATAGTAAAAGGAATACTTCCTGCAAAAAATAAAAGATACCCTATACTGACCCAAACTAAAAGATTTTTTTTAGCATGAAGCACTTTTTCTGTCGACAGTATTTCAATAAAGTAAAGTATAATCGCAAGAATTAATAAAATTGCTCCTGTAATATAAGATGTAACCTGCAGTTCACTACTAAAATTACCATAAAAACTCTCTAATATAAAAGCAACCATATATAAATAATAAAATAAAAGAATTAAATTTTTCTTTGCTTTATTTTTTATGATTGACCAATAAAGATAGAAGAGATAAATAAAACTAAGGCCAGAAAATATATTGAAAAGTATACTATTGTTAGTAATATCACAAAATTCCCTTAGCACATATGCTAAGCATTCAACAAAAAAAACGATCCATATAAATGCTAGAAAGTGGCTAAGCTTAGATCTAGAGAACTTCTTAAAATAAATAGTTCCAAAAATTGAGGACAACATTTCTAGAACGGTTGAGGTATCTCTCAAAAACGAAACTATGGCAAAGTTGGAGTCCATGTAAATTTTAATTATAGCTTATTGTAAATCAGATGGGGGAGGTGTTACTTGTCCTCGATTTCCTGCTTGAGATTCTACTACATTTGCTGTTGCACTAATTATAGAAGATAGTGGTAGTAAAGAAGCTTCGCTTGTAGTCTGTTTTGTAGTTATATCTATCCCTTTCACTTTTTTTACAGAGTCCAATATTTTAGATAGCGGTATGACTCTAGTTCCTTTGCTATTACTTTCAATAGCGTAAGAGAGTTCTACATCTTTTCCATTCACATTAAAGATAGTAGTTGGATTATAAAAAAGAGTTTGCCTATTAGCCTTGGTTTTATCTTTCATGTTCTGATATTTTCCGAAGTAAAAACGTAAGCTAGAAATTTTTATATTAGCTTTTACTGAATTTTTTTCTATAAATGCTAAGTAGTTTTTTAATTCTTGATAATCAAATGTTACAGCTTTAGATGCTACAAATGATGGGTCTGATGACTTTTGTCGAGTATATTTCTGTATTAACGAATCAATACCGTGATAGTTATCATAGAGATCAATAATTTCGTTGAAGGATATCAGCTCTTGTGGAGGTCCATCAGGTTCGTATAACTTAGGTTTATTACATTTACTTTGACTTATGAAAAAGACAAGAATAGCCGTTATAACAATTACAACAGGATATCCAATTAGGTGAGGTAGTTTCATTTTATTGATTTTAAGTTGATTATGTCAAATAAATGTACTACTCTTAAACCATAATAAAAAGTTTAAAGGGCAAATAGTTCGTAGCTGAATGTTTTATCATCCTATTTTAGGATAGCTTGCTAGGTGAAACATTTTATCAGAAAATGTGAAATGGTTGGATTAATTCTCTTAAAAATCCACCTAAAACGTTTTTTTGTATCAAGTAATTTTTTGAAATACTATAAAATAAGTTCCATCTTTATATCACTGCGTAGGTAAGGAGTATTGTTTTCTAAAGGAATTTCATTAAACCCGAATTTCTTATAAATATGTAATGCATTTTTCAATTTTGTACTAAAATACAATGTTAGTTTATTCCAACCTTTTTCTTTGGCAAAAATTAAACAATGCATCATCAACTGTTGTCCAATTTGCTGTCCTCTAAAATTCGGAGAGACTGCCATCTTTCCTAGTTCGTATACCTTGTTACACATTTTGATTAAGGCAAAGGTTCCAACAATTTGATCATCGATTTTTGCGAAAAATATAAACCCTCCTTTATTAATAATTATGCTTTCACAATTTTCTAATAAATCTTTGTCATGCGGTTCAACAACAAAGTATTATTCTAACCATTCAAGATTTAGTTTGGCGAAATCAGCAGCATATTGTGAGTTGAACGGTATGATGTTGATGGTGTTTTGATTTTTGGCCATAAAACTTATAAATTTTCTAGTACACGTTTACTAAGTGATTTTTCATTTAACTGGTTCTCAATATGTGTAATATGATGTAATAAATTGGTCGCACTTCCTTGTGTCAACCATTTTAATTGTTTGTCAATAGCGTTCCATATTGGAATCATTTTGAGGTGCAGCTCTTTTCCTTTTACGCTCAAACAAAAGTTTTTCTTTCGCTTATCCTGCTTGTCAATAGTAAAATTCACTAGATCCTTATACGTTAGTTTATTTAACGCTTGAGTAATGGCTGGTTGCGTATATTTGAGTTTTGTTTGTAATGTTGTAGTGGTGGCAATTTGATCTTCTGCTATTATTTTGAAGATAGGAAATAAATACGGATCAAAATCTACATTGCAAGCACCATAGATTTCTCTAGTTTCTCTCATCATAGTGTCACTCAATCGTTTCAGTCTTGATCCTAGAGCGAGTTCACCAATATGTTGAAGTTCATCATGCATAAGTGTTTATATAAGTGCTTATGCAAATATATAGATATTGTTTTATGACCAAAATAATATTCTGTAACAGATTGAATAATTAGAAAATAGAATATAAATTAACTAAATTATAAATGTATCCATAAGTACCAGCTGATTTCTTAATATTTTCCTAAATAGAAGTGAGTTATTTAGATATTGAAACAATCAATTTTATCGATTATAATTAGACTTTTAATATTGTATATTTATAACACAAAAAGATCAACATAATCTATTAATCTATCCCACATTATGAATACTAAAAAACTCACCACCTCGGCAGGTGCGCCAGTACCTAATAATCAAAAATCTCTAACTGCAGGAAAACGTGGTCCAGTTTTATTACAAGACTATCAACTAATAGAGAAGTTAGCCCATCAAAATAGAGAGCGAATACCCGAGCGCGTGGTGCATGCAAAGGGTTGGGGTGCTTTGGGTACTTTTACAGTAACCAATGACATTACAAAATATACGAGAGCTAAAATTTTCTCTGAAGTCGGTAAAAAAACAGAAATGCTTGCAAGGTTCTCGACCGTTGCAGGTGAATCTGGGGCTGCCGATACAGAAAGAGATGTGCGAGGGTTCTCTTTAAAATTTTATACAGAAGAAGGTAATTGGGATATGGTTGGAAACAATACACCGGTATTTTTTGTAAGAGACGGTTGGAAATTTCCAGACTTTATTAGAACACAAAAACGTCATCCTAAAACTAATCTAAGATCACCAGAGGCGATGTGGGATTTTTGGTCTCAAGTACCCGAGAGTCTTCATCAGGTAACTATTCTGATGTCAGATAGAGGGATCCCTACAACTCCCATGCACATGAATGGGTATGGTTCTCACACATATTCCTTCTGGAACAACGACGGGGAGCGCTTTTGGGTTAAATTTCACTTTAAAACGCAACAAGGACATCAATTTTATACCAATGAGGAGGCTGCCGAGATCATAGGAAAGACCAGAGAAAAGTATCAAGAAGAGCTATTTGGCGCTATAGAAGATGGTAATTTTCCAAAATGGAAAATGATGGTGCAAATAATGCCCGAAAAAGACGCTGAAAAAACCCCATACAATCCTTTTGATGTAACAAAAGTTTGGCCACATGGTGACTATCCTCTTATTGAGGTTGGAGAGGTAGAATTAAATAGAAATCCAGATAACTATTATCAATATGTAGAGAATGCTGCTTACTCACCTTCTAACAAAGTGCCTGGTATTGGTTTTTCTTTGGATAAAATGTTACAGGCACGCGTGTTTTCATATGCAGATGCTCATAGATATCGTTTGGGAACACATTATGAGGCATTACCTGCAAACGCTCCCAAATCTGAGATGAATCATTATCACAAAGATGGACCTATGCGATTTTTTGATAATAATAGTAGTAACCCTGATGCATATTATGAGCCGAATACTAAAAACGGACCAACAGAAGTTCCAAGTGTCGAAGAACCAGCATTAAGTATAAGTGGCGATATTAATCGTTATGAGGATCAAGATCAGATAGGAGATTTTAAACAAGTTGGAGATTTGTTTAGATTATTTAATGATGAGCAGAAAGAAAGACTTTTTAAAAATATTGCATTAGCTATTGATGGAGTGTCAGATCACATAGTAGAGAAACAAATGAAGCACTTTTATGCTGCAGATCCTGCGTATGGAGCTGGTGTAGAAAAAGCTATTCGTGAACATAGGGTAAGTAATCCAGATCCTAATTCTAACGTAATTCCGTCTGAAGTAAAATAATTTTAATAGCAAAGAAGTCAAAAGAGTATTGATATAAAGCTCTTTTGACTTCATAATACTTTATATATGAACGCAACTGCACTATTTAATGCCATTAGATCCGAAGAATTACCAGTGGTACAGCAAATTATAAACTCTTATCCCGAACTAATTAACGAGCGAGATACACGAGGTAGTACTCCCTTACTATTAGCTACCTATTATGGCTTAAAAGAAATTTCAGCTTATTTATTAACTTTAAATCCACAATTGGATGCTCAAGATGCTTCGGGTAACACCGCACTAATGGGTGTCAGTTTTAAAGGTGACATAACATTAGCAGAAATGTTGCTTAAAGCTGGAGCTTCGGTAAATGTAAGAAATTATAGCGATGCTACAGCACTTATTTATGCCGCAACCTTTGGTCATAAAGATATTATCAAACTTTTAATCGCTCATGGAGCAGATGTGGACCTCAAAGATAATCAGGGTTATACTGCCGCTAACCATGCGCAGAATCAAGGTTTGGACTTTTCAGAACTTCTTACTACCTCCTAGTGTGCCAGCAAGGAGATTCCAAAGATATTAAATCGGTGCGGGTAACGCTTGTTTCAAGCTTACATCGTCGGTTATTATTTTCTAATAGCAATGTTATATTATTAGAAAAATTTCTAAGTTCTAGTATTAATGATGAAGTGATAATAATCAATTCTAATTTTGGAATGGAGATTTACTATTATTCTTCAATTGATTATTTTGATTTTATTGTAGAGACTGTAAAGTTTTATGGAATCAAAAAAATCGCAATCGAGAAGTTAAAATTTGAAAATAATAATGAGGAGTGTCGGGTGTATCAATCATTTTGTAATTCATTGGTAACTTTTTCACAGTATCCGCAAATTTTTTTGGCGTATACCAAAAAGTTTGTTAGTATAAAATTGGAGCATGCGTATAGCAAAGCAATAATTCCAATTTTGGACAGTTATTTTGCAGAGGTATTAAATCACTTGGAAACCAAAGGAACGCTCCCACATTTGGATAAAGTACTAAAAATTAGAAACAAAAAATCTCAAGAATCAGCGTATTACAATGTAATTAAAGAGTTGATTCTTGAGATTTTATCTAATGATCACAGAAACTAATGGTTAAAATTCTGCGTTAAGCGGAGTTCTTGGGTAAGGAATGACATCCCTAATATTTGACATTCCTGTAACAAACAGGACTAAACGTTCAAAACCTAATCCAAAACCACTATGGACGCAGGTTCCAAATTTACGTGTATCCAAGTACCACCATAGTTCTTCTTCAGGGATATTTAAAGCATTCATTTTTTCTTTTAATACATCCAGCCGTTCTTCTCGTTGTGAGCCACCTACAATTTCCCCAATTCCTGGAAAAAGTATATCCATTGCTCTCACGGTATTTCCATCTTCATTAAGTCGCATGTAAAATGCTTTTATCTTTGCAGGATAATCAAAAATGATCACAGGACATTTAAAATGCTTTTCTACTAAAAAGCGTTCATGCTCACTCTGTAAATCTGCTCCCCACTCGTTAATTGGATATTTAAACTTCTTTTTCTTGTTTGGTTTGGAGTTTTTCAAAATATCAATCGCTTCAGTATAACTCACTCGCTTAAAATTATGCTCCAAAACAAACTTTAGTTTATCTCGTAAAAGCATTTCTGCGCGATCTGCTTGTGGTTTACTTTTGTCCTCTTGTACCAGTCTGTTTTCTAAAAACTCTAGATCATCCTGACAATTGTCTAAAACATATTGGATTACATATTTGATAAAGTCTTCTGCTAGATCCATATTCCCATCAAGGTCACAAAATGCTATTTCTGGTTCTACCATCCAAAATTCTGCTAAGTGTCTTGATGTATTCGAGTTTTCTGCTCTAAAAGTTGGTCCAAATGTATAGACTTGCCCTAAACCCATGGCATAGGTTTCTGCTTCGAGTTGACCCGAGACAGTAAGATTTGTTTCCCTCCCAAAAAAATCTTTACTATAATCAATTTCACCCGATGGAGTTGTAGGCACCTTGTTTAATTCGTAATTGGTTACCTTAAAAGCTTCACCAGCACCCTCGGCATCGCTTCCTGTAATAATAGGTGTGTTAACGTAATAAAAATTATTCTTTTGAAAGTATTCGTGTATAGCAAAAGACAATTTTGAACGAAGTCTCATGATAGCGCCAAAAGTATTCGTTCGAACACGTAAGTGTGCTTGCTCACGTAATTTTTCTAAACTATGTTTTTTAGGCGATAGTATTGTGAGTTTGAGTTCTTCGGGATCAGCATCACCTTCTATTACAATTGAGCTTGCTTGTATCTCTACACGTTGTCCAGATCCTTTACTTTCTACCAAAGTACCCGAAACTGTTATCGCTGCTCCAACTGTAATGCGATTTGTTAATGGCTTGTCAAAAGTGTTGTCCTCTAATACACATTGCACATTGTGTATAGTAGATCCATCATTGATAGCTATAAATCTATCGTTTCTGAAAGATCGTACCCATCCTTTGACAACCACAGGTTGCAATAATTTATCACTTTTGAGTACTTCTATTACTTTAGAATGTTTCATCTTATTACGTTTCGTTATTCTTTCTATATTATCATATGCTTTAGGTTGGTAAAGCAAATTTAAGGGGAAGCAAATATAAATTTTTAATCGGACTGTAGCTCATAGAAATTTAGCAAAAATTATTGTTTCAAGAGCATTATATAAAGAGCTTAATGGAATAAAACCACATTAAATTAGTGTGAGTTATTACAAAAATGATGTTTTTTTTGAACTAGATTCTATGAAATTGGTAGAATAATTAGATATACTTGCTATTTTTTTTGTTAAAAATAAAATAATTTGATTTTGTTTTAACAATGTATTTTTCTGAAAATCAAATATTTAAAAATAGAATTATGGGGTTGTATTATTAATAAATAAGTGTAAATTAAAAAAGGGGGTTTTTCCCCCCTCATGGGTGTTTTATAAATAACTTTGCTACGTTATCTTGCAAGTGTTATTATGATAAAGAAATTTTTAAAAAGCTATAACGAGTTTGTGTTTACGTTAAGTTAGTTTGATAGGTTTTGGGGTAATCTATCTTACAAAGGTCCCGCTAGATTTTTCTAGTGGGGCTTTTATTTAAATACTTATCAAATCTTACAATAATTATTAGGATATGAATAGCTCTATAAAGCACTATTCCTTTAAGTCATCTTCGTCTTCGGGGTTGATTTCGTCTTCATTAGGTATAATTCGTAAAGAAGGTTCTTTGAGTGTGTTTTTATTAGCGATGCTTCTTTCTAACGATAGTAATAGAGACGGAAGTAACAAAAGATTCGAAAGCATCGCAAATAATAGCGTAGTAGAGACTAGTCCACCTAAGGCCTTGGTGCCTCCAAAACTTGATATCATAAATACAGAAAACCCAAAGAAAAGAACTGTCGAGGTGTAAAACATACTTACGCCTGTTTCTCGTACGGCAGCGAATACTGATTTACGAATTCTCCAATGATTTTGTTTTAGCTCTTGTCTGTATTTTGCAAGAAAGTGAATTGTATCATCTACAGAAATACCAAAAGCAATACTAAAAACTAAAATTGTAGAAGGTTTTATTGGAACTCCTAGATATCCCATTAATCCAGCAGTCATTAACAATGGTAATAAATTTGGAATTAGTGAAATAACTATCATTTTGAAGGAACGGAACATCCAAGCCATGAATAATGCGATCAAAATAATTGCCAAGCCTAGGGAAAAAACTAAATTCCATACCAAATAATTAGTTCCTTTTTGAAAAATAAGCGCTTTGCCGGTAAATGTTACTTCGTAGCGATCCTTTGGAAAAATCTTTTCTAATTTTGGAGCTAATGTAGTTTCAATTCTTTCCATTTGCTCAGTACCTACATCTTTCATAAATGTGGTGATTCTGGCATATTGCCCAGTAGAATCTACATAGCTTTTCATAATACCAGCTTCTGACTCAAAACTTTTGGCATAGGGTAGAATAAAGTTGCGCTCTTGACTTGTGGGTATTTGATAATATTTTGGATTGCCGTTATAATAGGTTTGTTTCGCATATTTTACTAGGCTAACAATAGAAATAGGCTTTGATAATTCTGGAGTTTCTTCCAAAAGAACTTCGAGTTCTGCCATACGTTTTAGTGTTGGCAATTTTAATACCCCATTTTTTCTTTTGGTATTGATCAAAATTTCTAGCGGCATAATACCATCGAACTCCTCTTCAAAAAATTCGATATCCTGAAAAAACCCTGTAGATTTTGGCATATCCTCCAAAAGACTTCCTGATACTTTTATAGTGTAGATACCTATAATACTGGCAATTAAAATTATGATTGAAGTTATGTAGATAGTGACTCTTCGGGTTTTAACCATATGTTCCATCCAATCAACAAGTCGCTCGATCCAGCGTTTTCCTAAATGTTTTAAATGACGTTCTTTGGGTTGGGGCATATAACTATAAACAATCGTTATTACCAATAAACATAAAATAAAGAGTGCGATAATATTGATTGAGGCTACAATACCAAATTCACGCAGTAATTTACTCTCTGTAAGTGCAAAAGTGGCAAACCCAGCAGCTGTGGTTACGTTGGTCATCAAAGTAGCATTTCCTACCTTTGTGATTACGCGCTGTAGCGATTTAGCTTTATTACCATGTTTTTTAATTTCTTGTTGGTATTTGTTAATCAAGAAAATACAATTTGGAATTCCGATTACGATAACTAACGGAGGTATTATAGCTGTTAAAACGGTAATTTCATATTGCAATAACCCAAGTAGACCAAAAGCCCACATTACTCCTATAACCACAGCAGTCATAGAAATTACGGTTGCTCTAAGAGATCTAAAAAAGAAGAAAAATATCAGAGATGTTACCAAAAGCGCAGCAAGGATAAAAATTTGAATTTCATCCATGATACTCTGCGAATTCATCGTTCTAATATAAGGCATTCCAGATACCTTGATATCCATATTATATGCTGTCTCAAAAGCCTTAATTTTTGGATTCAAAACATCTTCTATAAATTTTTTACGAGCTATTGTGTTAACAATTTCTTTTTGAAGATAGAGGGCGCTTTGAACAGTTTTTGATTTTTTGCTATATACTAATCCTTCATAAAAAGGAAGTTTAGAGAATAATTCTTGCTCGTAGCGTGTGACTTGTTTTTTTGTATAAAAAGTGTCTTTAATAAAATCAACAAGTTCAAATCTGGCTGGATTATCCTTTTTTTCTAATTTTTTTAAATCACTTAATGAAATGACAAGTTCTATTTCTTCATAAGTCTTAAATGAATCATTAAACTCATTCCATGCCTTTAATTTTTGAGGGGTAAAGAGTGTGCTATCTTGGATAGCCATAACAATTAAGTTACCTTCTTCGCCAAAAGTATTTAAAAACTCTTGGTACTGTAAATTCACCTCGTGATCATCTGGTAAAAGGTTTGCTTCTGTAAAAGAAAACCTCATATTTTTCCATTGAAACCCTAAAAACACTGTAATACCAATGATTACCAATAGTATAACCAGTCTGTTACGTAAGATAATACCTGCTAAAGCGTTCCAAAAACCGAAACTAAATAATTTTGCCATCTCCTTTTTTTGCTTCTGCAAATGTAAGGATTGAGCTTTTAACTTTTTAACTTTTTAAAACTTAAAAACCATGAAAAGGAAGGAAACTTAGAGCTTGAGATAAAAAGTAAATTTGAAAGCTATATTATCTTCGAACTCTGGAAGACTATAGGCACCATATCTAAAGGCAAAACTAAGTCCAAAACCTGCGATGAGTTTGTTAATTTCAAATCCAGATTCTTGATAACCATGTTCTAAGGATTTGAAATCAACACCTTGATGCAGTTCTTTATCTCTTACCGTTCCAATTGCATGTCTTGTAATCAAAACAAATTCAGGTTTGAGCCAGCTCGTAATTTGCATCGGTTCAAAAGTATGTCTCATTTGAAAAGTCGCTAATTTATCACTAAAAAATTCGCTGAAATACATAGTCTCAAAACTGCGCCTGCCAGCCACAGAAAAGCGTTGCAAAATAGTTTCCTTTGTAGGAGCGTTAGGGTATGCATGAAAGAGGTGGGTGAGTGGTAGTTCTCCAAATCCAAGATCGCCTTCGAGTAAAAAACTTGTATTGCTTAAGTTTATACGGTCAATACTGTATTCTGCTTTTAAACCAACTTTTGAATAGGTTAACTCACTATCAAATACATCCGACATTCCTTGAGTATATTGTGCAGTGAATTTAGGGTAACCATCGTAGATTTCTTTAGTGCCATTTGGAGTTTTGAGAAAGTTACTAAAAGGACTCCACCTCAAAGCTATTTTTGCTTCTGAAGTTTTATAACTAGATTTCCATATGCCATCTTGATTGTATTGATAGTTTTTGGTTTGATCAATTTCACTTATTGAAAACTGTGTTTCCGAAAGAAGTTTTGGGAATATCTCATATTGCAAACTTGTGCTATAGGTACGATGCTTGTAATAAAAATCAATATTAACAAGACGGGGTTCAAAAAGAGAATATACGCGACGATCGGTTAAGTATTGAAAACTTCCTACCTCACTTAAATCATCTTTATAATTAACATTGAGCCAAGCGCCATGTTTTTTATTTAATAAAATTCCACCTCCAACACCATACTTAAAAGCATCGTCGATAAAGCCGTACACAGTGTAACCTTCGATTCTAAAACGTTTGGAAAAACTCTCATTGGTAATACCCCCTAGACCTACTCGTAATCCTTCATAATTATTATATTTAATAGGATAAGTTAGATCTAAATTTATAAAACTCAAGGGGTAGAACCCCTGGGTAAAACTTTGTATTACTTTTATTCTTCGTTCGATTTTTTGCGCTTTAACAATACTGTCAATCACGGGAAAGGACGCTAGGTCTTTGTCGGTTATGGCATCTGTGCGATATGTTTTCCAAAAGGATGCATCTCTATTCTCGGCTTGTGTATCTATAAAAATATCAGGTTGTGTGGTGAGTTTTGATTGAAACGACTCTAAGCTATAATCAAAATAGTCAGTTTTTGACACTAAGAAATCATCATTAACTTGCTTATTATTTTTTTGATCCAAATTGCCAACGGTGATTCGCCCGCCAAATAAAGATATTTTTTGTTTTCCATTTCCTCGTTTAATGGCGATACTATTACTTTTTGGAAGCCATACATCTTTAAAATCAGATTTTTCAAACGTATGATAGGCTTTTACATCGAGCTCACCTTTTAATTCTATAATTGATTTTTGAATAGCAAAAGTTGTGGTATCAATATAAAGTAGTCCTTCTAAACGTGCTACGGTTGATGTTTTGCGTGGTTGAAACAAAATAACATATGCAGGATCACTGCCAGATAATGTGTCTAAAGTTTTATAATAGTATTGTTTTGATGACTTTTTGCCAAGCGGTCCGGCAAAGCGTTCATCAAATATTATATATTCATCATTGTATAAGGATGAGGATTGTATGGTGATTCCTAAAACATCATATACCGGATGTTTAAATCCAGCCATTTTGGTGCCGAGAATGTTTTGTTTCTCTGGAATATTTTTTTTAATGAAGTGCTGTGTAACCCTTTCACTTATAAATGAATGAGTGTTATTGAAAATATTTTTTATTGCAACATCACTAGTGTCACGACTTTCAAATTGCGCGGTTCTATCTTCTGTAATTTTGAATTTTTGATAGGATTTAAAGCTGTAAGCCTCTAAAGATTTATTAGGATCATTTTTGTCTTTATATAATTTAACCTTTGCGATGAGATCATTGGCTTTATTTCTTTCAGATTTTAAAGATACAGTTGTCAAATTCTGGACCTTGGGAGTAAGAGATATTGTAATAAAATCGATTAATGAATCTGTGATGACCACTGTTTTACTTTGGTAGCCCAAGTATGATACGTTCAAATTACTGGGTGGGTGTATTTGGAGTGCAAATAAACCGTCTGATCCCGTCATTACAGTAGTTGTAGAATCTACTGTGATTGTAGCAAAGGGTAGAATGTTGTTAGTTTCGCTATCCATGATTTTTCCAGATAGTTGTATCTGTGAATAAACGAAAAATTGACAAAAGAAAAGTACACTAAAAAGTTGTCTTTGCATTAGAAAATATATTCTTAAATGGGGGTGAATATACAAAAAACCCCTATGTAAAATAGGGGTTTTAATTTGATTATGATTCTTTTAATATATTATACCTTCATGATTTCTTTTTCTTTGACTGCTAGCATTTCGTCAATTTTTTTGATATAATTATCAGTTAATTGCTGAATATCTACCTCTGTATTCTTAGCTAAATCTTCAGAGAGTCCGTCTTTTTCCAATCTTTTAATTTCTGTATTGGCATGTTTGCGATCGTTACGAACGCCAATTTTAGAATCTTCGGCCTCTGCCTTTGCTTGTTTCGCAAGTTCACGGCGACGCTCTTCAGTTAGTGGTGGTACGCTTATAATGACGCTCTCACCATTGTTCATGGGGTTAAATCCAAGATTGGCAATCAAAATTCCTTTTTCTATTTGTGGAATGGTTGATTTTTCGAAGGGTTGAATTGTTATGGTGCGAGCATCTGGTGTGGATATGTTTCCAACTTGATTTAGTGGAGTAGGGGATCCATAATAGTCAACCATTACACCGCCTAGCATTGCGGGTGATGCTTTACCTGCTCTAATATTTAATAATTTTTTTTCTAAGTGCACAAGTGCAGCTTCCATTGATTCCTTAGCAGAATCTACAATAAAATCGGTTTCTTCATTCATCTTTTAATACGTTATTTGAGTAATGAGATAATGAGTTTAAGGTTTATAAATTAACTTTTGTTCCAATAGCTTCACCCGATATAATTTTTAAGAGATTACCTCTTTTATTCATATCAAAAACGATGATAGGTAGCTCGTTTTCTTGACTAAGTGTAAATGCGGTGGTGTCCATTACCTTTAAACCTTTACTTAAGACATCATCAAAGGATATAAAATCAAATTTTGTAGCCTTGGCATCTTTTTCGGGATCGGCTGTATAAATACCATCAACACGAGTTCCTTTTAAAATTACATCAGCATTTATTTCTATGGCTCGTAATACTGCTGCAGAGTCTGTAGTAAAGTAAGGATTACCTGTGCCTCCTCCAAAAATCACAACACGACCTTTTTCAAGATGTCTAATTGCTCTGCGTCGAATGAAAGGTTCGGCTACTTCATTAATTTTTACGGCAGATTGTAAACGTGTTGGAATATTAGCATCCTCAAGTGCACTTTGTAATGCCAATCCATTAATTACCGTTGCCAACATCCCCATGTGATCGGCTTGTACTCGATCCATACCTTTACTAGCGCCAGCTACTCCTCTAAAAATGTTCCCGCCACCAATAACAACGGCAACCTCTACATTCTTATCAGTTATTTTTTTGATTTCTTCTGCATATTCTGCTAAGCGCTTAGGGTCGATGCCGTATTGACGTTCTCCCATCAAAGCTTCACCAGATAATTTTAATAATATTCGTTTATATTTCATTTTTGAGTGTGAGTGAGATGCAAATATACTGATATTCTTAATTATCAAAATTTTTTAACGTGCTAAGGTGGTTGTGTGGTTTAGGATTGTAGCTATATCATCATGAGTAATTAATTTTGTTGTTTTTGTAGGGTGTTTGGTAGTTTTTATGCGGTTAAGTAGAAAAGTGCGGGAGTCAAGAGAAAAGATGTAATATGTGAGAAATAGAAAAAAGCTGCATTGTTGTACAATACAGCTTTTTTTTACTTCATATTGAAGTGTATTATTTGATCTAGATTACCCTAAGGCAACGCGTTCAAAAGCTACAACGGTTACGTCGTTACCTAATGTTTTTACGTAATCTGCAACACTTTGCTTGTTGTCTTTAATAAAGGCTTGATTAACTAAGGTGTTATCTTTAAAGAATCGTTGGATTTTACCTTTTGCAATATTATCCAACATAGCCTCAGGTTTTCCTTCTTGACGTAATTGATCTTTTGCAATTTCGATTTCTTTATCAATAATTGTTTGATCAACACCTGCTTCATTAAGAGCTACAGGATTCATTGCAGCAGCTTGCATAGATACATCTTTTGCTACAGCTTCTGCGCCATCAGCACCTTTGGATAGACCAGTAAGAACAGCAATTTTGTTACCAGCGTGAATATAAGATCCCACGAAAGGAGCTTCTAAACTTCTGTAATCACCTATTTCAATTTTTTCACCGATCACACCCGTTTGTTCTGTAAGTTTATCTTGAACAGACATTCCGTTGAAATCTTTTGCAAGCAATTCTTCTTTTGTAGAAGTTGTTAGTGCAAGTTCGGCCAACTGAGTAGCTAGAGATACGAATGTATCATTTTTACCAACAAAATCAGTTTCGCAGTTCAATGAAACGATTACACCTTTGGTGTTATCTGCATTAACTTTTGCGATTACTGCACCTTCTGTAGATTCTCTATCGGCACGGTTAGCTGCAACTTTTTGACCTTTCTTTCTAAGTACCTCGATCGCTGTATCAAAATCTCCTTCAGCCTCAACCAAAGCTTTTTTACAGTCCATCATTCCGGCACCTGTAGCCTTACGTAATTTATTTACTTCTGCGGCGGTAATCTTTGCCATATCTATACTATTTTATTTAATGTTTTTGTTTAAAAAAAAGAGTCGTTTAGTCTGTACTACAAAAGTAAAGAACTAAACGACTCATCAATTTTATTGTAAAGTTAACTTTTGCTGTCAACGCTATTTAATAAGCAGTTTGAGTAGCAAAACATTTCCTTTAGATATAATCGTTAAATCACAGAAATTAACGACCGTTTATTCTTCTTCTTGTTTAGCATCTTCAGAAACAGCTTTTGCTGGAGCTTTTGCTTTTGCAGGAGCTTCTTTAGGTGTTTCTTTTTGTGCATCTTTAGGAGAGTCTTTAGTCGCTTTTCTTTCACTTAGACCTTCTACGATAGCATCAGATACAAAAGACATTACTTTATCAATAGATTTAGAAGCATCATCGTTAGATGGGATTACATAATCAACCTGACGTGGGTCAGAGTTTGTATCCACCATAGCGAAAATTGGAATGTTTAATTTTTGAGCTTCTTTTACTGCGATATGCTCGCGAGTAATATCTACAACAAATAAGGCTCCAGGTAAACGAGTCATGTCAGAAATAGAACCAAGGTTCTTTTCTAATTTAGCTCTTAAACGGTCTACTTGAAGACGTTCTTTTTTGGATAAAGTATTGAATGTACCGTCTTTCTTCATTCTATCAATAGAAGCCATCTTTTTCACAGCTTTACGGATAGTTACAAAGTTGGTAAGCATTCCACCAGGCCATCTTTCAGTAATGTAGGGTTGGCTAGCTTTGTTTGCTTTTTCGGCAACGATTTCTTTTGCTTGTTTTTTTGTAGCGACAAAAAGGATTTTTCTGCCAGAGGCTGCTATCTTCTTCAAAGCTTCACTTGCTTCGTCGATTTTTGCAGCTGTCTTATATAAGTTTATGATGTGGATGCCATTACGCTCCATATAGATGTATGGGGCCATGTTAGGATCCCATCTTCTGGTAAGGTGACCAAAATGTACACCTGCATCAAGTAATTCTTTTACTTCGATATTGTTTGCCATTTTTGTAATAGTTTACGTTCTGTTGAATTAGCAATGTTTGAGTGGCTACCAAGAGGTACGGCCTCAACCATTTAGATGCTAAACTAACCTTTTCCTTAGTGTAAGGAACGCGCTATACGGCAAAGTATAGTGCATTAAAGTAACAACAAATACTGTTTTTAATAAATTAACGTTTAGAGAACTGGAATTTCTTACGAGCTTTCTTCTGACCAAATTTCTTACGTTCAACCATTCTTGGATCTCTCGTCAATAAACCTTCTGGTTTAAGGATTAACCTGTTTTCTGCGTCTAGTTCGCACATAGCTCTTGAAAGTGCTAAGCGCACAGCTTCTGCTTGACCTGTGATACCACCTCCGTATACATTTACAGTAACATCGAATTTATCTTCGTTGCTAGTTAATGCCATTGGTTGATTCACTTTGTATTGTAAAGTACCAGTTGTGAAATAATCAGTAAGATCTTTTTTGTTGATCATGATTTTTCCAGAACCTTCCTTAAGATACACTCGAGCTACTGCGGTCTTTCTACGACCGATTTTGTGAATAACTTCCATTACTTAAATTCGTTTAAGTTAATAGTTTTAGGTTGCTGAGCAGCTTGACTGTGATCGGCACCTACATAAACTTTAAGATTACGGAATAGCTCGGCTCCTAATTTGTTTTTAGGAAGCATCCCTTTTACCGCTTTCTCAATTAAACGCTCTGGGTTTTTGTTATACAATTCCTGAGCAGTAAGACTTCTTTGACCACCTGGATAGCCAGTGTGACGGATATACGATTTATCAGTCCACTTTTTACCAGTTAAGTTGATTTTTTCTGCATTCGTAACGATAACATTATCGCCGCAATCAACATGTGGTGTGAAGCTAGGCTTGTGTTTTCCTCTTAGAAGTTTTGCAACTCCAGAAGCTAGACGGCCTAAAGTCTGTCCTTCAGCATCAACATGTAACCATTCTTTTGTAACGGTGCCTTTGTTTGCAGATACTGTTTTGTAACTTAATGTGTCCACACTAATTAATTTTACTTATTAAACATTCCATTCCTATATAAAATAGGGGTGCAAATGTACAATTATATATTTATATAGCAAACAGGTGTCTCATAATATTTTAAGAAGTTGAGCTGTTGGTAATCAGTGTTCTTAATTTGAAGTAAAAAAAATAGTACGATGGTTAAATTTTGCCTCCATCTAATGTTAATTTTTTGTTAACTCTAAATCTATTCGTGACAGCCTTACGACCTTGTTGTCTTTACTACGTAATAGTATCAATCAAAAAATCATTATGTTACGTAATACGCTAATTCACTGTTTCTTTTTCTTTTCTCTATATGGTTTCTCACAATCTAATGATACTACAAAAGTAGTTAAACGCATCTATCAAACGAATCCGATCCAAGATAAAGAAGCACCTACTATTGATGGTGTTCTGGATGAAGCAGCTTGGGATTTGGTTCCATGGACAGCCGATTTCATTGAAAAAGAACCGGATGAAAACACACCGCCAAGTCAGCAAACAAAATTTAAAATAGTATATGATCAGAAGTATTTGTATGTGGGCTTTAGATGTTTGGATACTGAAGCGGAAAAAATTGAAAAACGATTGTCTCGTCGGGATGGGTTTCAAGGAGATTGGGTAGAAATTAATTTAGATACCTATCATGATAAGCGTACTGGCTTTTCATTTACTATAACTGCTGCGGGAGTAAAGGGGGATGAATTTATTTCCAGAAATGGGAACAATTGGGATGGGAGTTGGAATCCTATTTGGTATACGGCAACGACCATCGATGAAGAAGGCTGGTGGGCAGAAATTAAAATACCGCTAAGTCAATTAAAATTTGGGAAAAGCAAAGAACAAATCTGGGGCTTACAGGTGACACGTAGACTTTTTAGAAAAGAAGAGCGCTCGGTTTGGCAACGCGTGCCTCAGGACGCACCAGGTTGGGTCAGTGAATTTGGAGAGTTGCATGGTTTACTTAATATTGAGCCACAAAAACAATTAGAAATTCAGCCGTTTGGTGTTACGCAGTTGGATACCTACGAAGCAGAGGATGGAAATAGTTTTCGGGATGGTGAAGATTTTAAACTGAACGCTGGGATCGATGCGAAAATTGGTATCACTAATGATTTGACGTTGGATCTTACCGTGAATCCAGACTTCGGACAAGTGGAAGCTGATCCGGCGGCCATTGCTCTGGATGGCTTTCAAATATTTTTTGAGGAACAGCGTCCGTTTTTTGTCGAAAACAAAAATATATTTGACTACCGTTTTGCAAACAACGCGGATAATCTCTTTTATTCCCGTCGTATTGGCCGAAGTCCTCAAGTAAATGCTTCTACCACGGATGACGATTTTACAGATCTCCCCAAAAACTCTACAATTTTGGGCGCTGCAAAATTTAGTGGTAAAACTAAGAAGGGATGGTCAATTGGGGTTTTAGAAAGTGTTACTTCTCGAGAATTAGGTACCATTGAGGATGCTTTGGGTAATCGAAGAGAAGCTGTGGTTGAGCCCCTTACAAACTATTTTGTGGGTAGGCTGCAAAAGGATTTTAATGAACGAAATACATATGTAGGAGGGATTTTCACGAGTGTACATAGAGACTTAGGTGATCAATTGCTTATAGATCTTGATAACCAAGCATCTGATGAGTCTTCAGAATTAGCGGGTCTTCGTGAGAATGCCTTAGCATCCTCCTTACGCCAACGTGCGTATACCGGTGGTTTGGATTTTCGTCATAATTGGAAGGATCGAAACTATTTTATTGAAGGTAATTTTGTGGCGAGTCATGTTGAGGGTTCGGCTGAAGCTATTACAGAAACTCAGACTTCAATCACACATCTTTTTCAGAGGTCAGATGCTTCACATGTTGCAGTGGATTCATCAAGAACTTCGCTTACTGGTACTGGTGGAAAACTTACGGCAGGTAAATCTGGAGGCGGTAATTGGCGTTATGATGGTGGATTTTATTGGCGTTCGCCAGAATTGGAATTGAATGATATTGGTTTTTTGCGACAAGCAGATGAAATTCAGCAATTCGCTAATTTAAGGTACTTGTTTTTGAGACCTACAAAGTTTTATAGAAGAGCAGAGGTAGCCTTGAACCAATATTCAACTTTTGATTTTGAAGGAAATTATAACTTTATACGGTATCATTTATTTGGGTTTATAAATTATAAAAATAATTGGTGGACCGAGGTAGGATTTGGGCATAAACCAAGAATTTATAGTAATACCGCTTTACGTGGTGGACCGCGATGGCGATCGTCTGATGATACTTATGCATTTCTATTTTTTGGATCAGATCAACGTAAAAAATTCAATTTTACTGTTGGTTATGATGGTTCGAGAGCCGCGTACAATGATTACACTTTTGATCGTTTTGTAGTACGCCTAAATTATCAGCCTCTTGATGCACTAAGTGTATCCTTTAATCCAGAATTGAGAATAAACAAAGATAAAACCCAATATGTAACAACAGAGGATTTTGGTGAAACTCCACGGTATATAACAGGAAATATTGAGCAAAATACATTGAGTGCCAGTTTTAGAATAAACTATACCATAAATCCTAATTTGACTTTACAATACTATGGACAACCGTTTATATCTAGGGGGCGCTATTCAAATTTTAATTACGTTAATAACCCTTTGGCAAAAAAATTGAGTGACCGTATAGCGTTATATAACCCTAACCAGATTAGTACTCGGGATGACGAATATGTGATTGATGAGAATAATGATGGGCAGGAGGATTATAGCTTTGATAATCCTGATTTTGCTTTTGTTCAATTTAGGTCTAATCTAGTTCTACGTTGGGAGTACATACCAGGATCAGAGATTTTCTTAGTTTGGTCTCAAGGAGTAAATGGTGACGGTGACACTAGTAATAAACTACTTAAAAGTCTAGATAATCAAATTTTAGGTCAAAAGCCTGAAAACACTTTTGTACTCAAAGTAACCTATCGTTTTATATTGTAATGTTCATTCTGAAAATAATTTATTGTAAAATGCTATGATTTTAGTTCTAAATACTAGATGGCGTTTATTTAAAAAGAGAAGGTAAAGATTTTTTTAAAACTATTTTATTAGCTGTATTTTGCAAGAATATTTTATTTACTTGCTATGAAGCTTTTAACAACCTTAGGGATGGTGTTTTTGTTATTGGGATGTACCTCAAAAGAAGAACTTCCTAAACTTGATGTAAAACCAGTTGCTGAAACAGTTATTCTGGACAAACAGTCCTTAGACTTCTTTTTAGAGCATTACGATAATTTTTTTACTACAAACTTTAATATATCAGAGTGTCCTGGAGCTGCTGTTGTTATTGTCAAAGACTCTACGGTTGTATATAAAAAAGGTTTTGGAGTCAAGGAGATTGGAACTCAAGATTCTGTAGATGTAAATACTGTTTTTAGGATAGCTAGTTTGTCTAAAGGGGTTACCTCGGTTCTGGCGGGAAATTTGGTAGATCGTAAAGAATTGAAATGGAATGCTAAAATTAAAAAAGCTGTTCCTGAGTTTGCACTGCGGGATAAAGCTCAAGCAAAACGCCTGACAGTGAATCATGTGTTATCACATACTACGGGTCTATATAAATATACCAATACGAAGTTAATTCATCGAGGAATGTCGTTACCTAACATTATTGCGAGTTTTAAAAAAAATGGTGTGGTTGCCAAAGAGGGAACGGCTTATGCGTACCAAAATGCGATGTTCTCTGTAGTAGAAAAGGTGATGGAAGAAGCAACTGAAACATCGTTTGGGACCTTATTGAAGGAGCGTATTTTTAAAGCTTCGGGAATGGAGAATGCATCTAGTGATTATAATTCTATAAAAAATGGAGAAAATGTAGCCTTGCCGCATCGCTATAATCATTATTCGAATACGTACTACAAGACTAACTTGCATAAAAATTATTATAACGTTGCTGCCGCTGGTGGGATCAACGCATCGATCACCGATATGGGGGAGTATCTCAAAATTTTATTGGGTAACCGACCTGATATTATTAGTAAAGAAAGTTTGACTGAAATATTCAATCCCGTAATTTGTACTAGTGAGGATGATACCTATGTTAATTTATGGCAAGGAGTTAGTGATTCTTTTTATGCTAAAGGTTGGCGGGTTTTACATTATAAGGGCAGGACGATTGTATATCATGGAGGTAATGTGAACGAGTACAAAGGACAACTAGTTGTCGACCTTACAAACAAAATTGCGATGTGTGTGCTTTTTAATGGCCCTAATTCGTTTAATGGTCCTGTTATACCAACATTTTTGAATTACTATGATTTTTATATGGAGATGAAAAAAACCACTAGATCCTAATTTGATATCTGGGTTTGGGATCTAGTGGTTCGGATGGTTTGTTGTTAACTTTTACGTTTACGGCCGATAGCTTCCATTAGTTGTGGGTGATCTTCTAATGCAATTGCTGCTACGGCATAAAATTCTTGCATCCAGTTTTCTAGTGTTGCAAAGGCTTTCTCTTTTTGTTTGGTAGCGTCTTCTGACTCTCCAGTTTCTTTTAAAAATTCTGAGCGAGCTTGTTCTACTATCTTGATATAATTAAGGCCTGTTATCATATCTTCTGCAGTAATTTTAAGGCGCTCTAAAGGTTTTAGTATTGCGGAGTCATTAGTGGTGTAAAATTTGCGTATTGTTTCTAACCAGCCGGCATAGTTATAGGGTACGGTATTGTAAATTCCTAGTTGTTTTAGTATTGTAGGGTTATTTTTGTAGATCACTCTTGCTTTTTTACGGTGTCTGCGGTAATAGGTTTCTAGTTGTTTTTTTGCTTCCTTAAAGTTTGTTGAAGCTGCTACTGTCTCATCATCTTCTAATTGTTTAAAATCGTATGCGGCTCTGGTCTGAGCAAGTAATTGATCTCCTGCATTGAGTGTATCAATATCAAAACCGAGTTCTGCCATTTCTGTGGCGATTTCTGGTTGGTTTTTTGCGTTGTCTAGCGCTACACGATATTGTGCTAAGAGTGCGGCTTGTGAGTGATTCTTTTTTGACATAGTATTGATTGTATTAAATTGGTTTCTTCTTTGTTGAGTTGTGAGTTATCCATGATTTATGGTGGGGGATTCATTTTTTTGCTTCAGGCATGGGTTATTACACGTGAGTCTTTGATTTTTTATGAGCGAGTAAGCAGTAGTACTCAACGAGTATATGTTATTGTATATAGAGTAAATATTACTGTATATGTATTATATAGTATTGTATATGAGTAATGCGTTTTTTTGTTTGATTACTGTTTTGTATAGAAGATAACGTTTTCATCTTTGTATAAAATGTTGGTTTTAAGCGGGTATGAAGATATTTAAATCTTGTTTTGTAACAAAATTTGTATGGTGCGTTTGTGACTAATATATTGGTTTTGAGTGTATGTGGTATTCATTACACTATATTCTTCAATTTTTTGTTAGGTATAGATTTAGTAGGGGATTTACCAGTAGAATATGATGCTTTCTCGTAGAGTTGCAGTGGTCATTTACTACTGTAAAAAAAATGGTTTTTTTTTATAAAAGAAAATAATACAGGGGGTTTTTCCCCTGATGATTTACAGTTTTTTATGTATAAAAAGTTGCATTCCCGAATTTGCAATATCCTAGGATTGCGCTTTTATTTAAAAGATATTTTTAAATGGTAACTTGGAGTATGTTGAAATACTAACTATAGCAAATCAAATTTCATACTAAATTGCATAACACATTATATAGTCTTTCAAGTTTATTTACAAGAAGGGCTAGGCTTACGAATAGGAGAAGATATAGCTCTAATTAATTATTTACTAGGTATTCCTAATGTGCCTCCAACCAATTGTCGCCTAATCCTAGATCAACATCTAAGGGTACGGATAGGGTATAGGCGTTTTCCATCTCTGTTTTGATGAGGGTTTGTATTTCTGCTAGCTCTGGTTTGTATACATCAAAAACCAATTCATCATGTACCTGCAAGAGCATTTTTGTTTTGTAGTTACCTTGGGTCAATTTGTTATAAATATTAATCATGGCAATTTTGATGATATCGGCTGCACTACCTTGTATAGGTGCATTAACAGCATTACGCTCTGCTGCACCACGAACTACTGCATTTCTAGAGTTTATGTCTTTTAGATAACGACGTCTGCCAAGTACGGTTTGAACATAGCCATGTTCTCTAGCAAAGTCAACAAGCTCACTCATGTAATTACGTAGCTTTGGATAGGTTTTATAATAGGTGTCGATTAATTCTTTGGCTTCGCCACGAGATAAATCAGTTTGATTGCTAAGACCAAAAGCTGAAACACCATAGATAATCCCAAAATTCACAGTTTTAGCATTACTTCGCTGCTCTCTAGTCACTTCTTCTAGTGGTACATTAAATACTTTTGCAGCGGTAGAGGCGTGGATATCTTCTCCATTTTTAAAGGCTTCGATCATAGTAGTTTCTTCACTTAGTGCTGCGATGATGCGTAGTTCGATTTGCGAGTAATCTGCTGCGAGTAGTGTATACTCTTCACTACGAGGAATGAAGGCTTTACGTACTTGTCTCCCTCGTTCTGTACGAATAGGAATGTTTTGTAGATTAGGGTTATTCGAACTTAAACGACCTGTAGCGGCCACAGTTTGCATATAATCTGTATGTACATGTTTGGTTGTTGGATCTACTTGTGTGGGTAATGCGTCTACATACGTACTTTTCAATTTGCTTAGACCGCGATACTCCAAAATATTCTGAATGATTTGGTGATCCTTGGCGAGATAGGATAATACATCCTCTGCGGTTGAGTACTGTCCTGTTTTAGTTTTTTTAGGTTTCTCTACGAGTTTCAATTTCTCAAATAAGATAACTCCTAGTTGTTTAGGTGATGCTATATTAAAGGCTTCTCCTGCTTCTTTGTATATATTTTCTTCAAGAGTTTTTATGTCATTATCTAATTCTTGAGAAAGACTGTTTAAAAAGGTTTCGTCAAGGTTAATACCTTCAATTTCCATCGCGGCAAGGACTTGTAGTAATGGAATTTCGATATCGTTAAATAATGCTAGTGTTTTGGCTTCTTCTAGTTCGGGAGCAAAGTGTTCTTTAAGTTGAAAGGTGATATCGGCATCCTCTACTGCATACTCAGTTTGTTTGTCGATCGGTACGGTTCTGAAAGAGCGTTGGTTCTTTCCTTTTTTACCAATGAGCTCGGTAATAGATACAGGAGTGTAATTTAGGTATGCTTCAGATAACACGTCCATATTATGACGCATATCTGGGTTGATGAGGTAATGAGCAAGCATGGTATCAAAAAGCTTTCCTTTTACCTTAATATTGTATTTATGTAATACTTTGATATCATATTTTAGATTTTGACCAATTTTTAAAATATCTTCTGATTCAAAAAAGGGTCGTAATATTTCAATTACTTTTTGAGCTTCTTCTTGATCTTCTGGAAACGGAATATAGAAACCTTTACCAGTTTCCCAAGAAAAAGCGATACCTACTAATTGAGCGGTAAGAGGATCCAACCCAGTAGTTTCTGTATCAAAACAAACTTGAGTTTGCTTTAAAAGTGTCTTGACAAAGATTGTTGTCGCCATCCCTGGCGCAATGCTTTGATAGAAATGGGGTGTGTTTTCTATGGTTTTACGACTAGAAAAGGATTCGATCAACGTGGTTGCTGCTCCCGAGTCTCCAAACAGTGAAAACTGGCCTGCTCCCGCTTCTTTAGCTTGTTTTTTTGCTGTTGCGGTGCCGCTAACTTGTGTTGACGTACTTGCTTCACCAGAAAATATTTTAATAAATTGATCGGTGAGCCTTTTAAATTCTAGTTCTTCAAAAATCTCTTGGACTTTGTCTGTATCTGGCTCTGAGAGTTCGTAGTCATGTTCGTTAAAGGTTACGTCACAGTCTATGATTATAGTAGCAAGTTTTTTAGATAGAAGTCCTAGCGCTGCATTAGCTTCGACTTTTTCTTTCATTTTACCTTTTAATTGATCGGTGTTGGCCAGTAAATTTTCCATAGAACCAAACTGTGCAATAAACTTTTTGGCTGTTTTATCACCTACTCCTGGTAATCCGGGTATGTTATCAACAGCATCACCCATCATCCCTAAATAATCAATCACTTGATCGGGTCGCTCTACCTCAAACTTTTTTTGAACTTCTGGTATGCCCCATATTTCTATTCCGTTACCCATACGTGCTGGGCGATACATAAAAATATTTTCTGAGACTAATTGTGCATAATCTTTGTCGGGTGTAACCATGTAGGTTTTGTAACCTTCTTTTTCTGCTTGTTTTGCAATGGTACCTATCAAATCATCGGCTTCTATCCCTGCACGCTCGATAATAGGAATATGCATGGCTTTTAAAATTTCTTGGATAATTGGTACGGCAATACGAATAGCCTCTGGGGTTTCATCTCGATTTGCCTTGTAGTCTGCAAATAGCTCTACGCGATCCTTGCTGCCATCTTTGTCAAATGCTACGGCAAGGTGGTCTGGTTGTTCTCTTTTAATAACATCAAAAAGAGAGTTTACAAACCCCATAACAGCCGAGGTGTCTTGCCCTTTTGAATTGATACGGGGGTTTTTTATTAAAGCGTAATACCCACGAAAGATTAAGGCGTAAGCATCCAAAAGAAAAAGGCGTTTTTGTGACATGATAGTGTTAGCTTAATTTTAAAGATGCAATATAAAAATAACAAAAATTAAAACGGGTTCTCTAGGGTATAAATAAAAAGAAATGCCGTCAAAAATGACGGCATTTCGCCCCAAAATAAAATTGATAACGATGTTATCAATTACTTTAAAAAACTTAATAGTCTTGATGTCTATCTTAAAACAGTATCAAACGAAGGTACAAATTAATTGTAGTGTTATGCAATTATTTTTTTGAGATTCTTATATATATTTATAATATATTCTACTTTTTTCTGAATTTTTTAGTAGAACACGTTAATATTGCCTTAATTATGAAGCTAATTGAATTTGTAGAGATAGTTTTGTTTCCCTAAATCGAAATATACCTTATGCGTTGGCTTATTCTTATCAGCTTATACTTACTTATCGAGACTTATGCATATCAAGCGATCAAAACGATAACCAAAAATCATTGGATACAGATTATTTACCTACTTGTATCTGTAGTTATTGTCGCATATGCTATTTATATTTTTGCGAATTATGATCGTAGTATAGGTCCCACTAAATATACATTGCGAGCTAGTGGTTTTCTATTATTGCTATTAGTACCCAAACTTATTTTGGTACTTTTTATGTTTGGAGAAGATATTATACGCGCATGTGTTGCGGGATATACATATCTCACTAATACTTTTTTTGAAGGCCATGCAACACAATACTTACCAGATCGCCGTAAGTTTGTGAGTCAGCTAGCTTTGGGAATTGCAGCTATTCCTTTTGCAGGTTTGCTTCATGGTATTTGGAAGGGGAAATATAATTTTCAAGTAATTAAACATACGCTGTTTTTTGAAGACTTGCCAAAAGATTTTGATGGTTTTAAATTGACACAAATTTCTGATATTCATTCAGGAAGTTTTGATGCAGCAGAAAAAATTGAATATGCAGTTGATTTAATCAATGCGCAAGAGACAGATTTATTACTGTTTACGGGCGATATAGTAAATACAGTGGCTGCCGAGATGGATGCTTGGATTCCTACCTTTAAAAAATTGAAAATGCCTGCTTATGGTAAATATTCTGTTTTAGGAAATCATGATTATGGAGAGTATGTTACTTGGGAAAATGAAGCAGATAAGCGAGCTAATTTTGAGGAAATAAAAAACGTTCATAAAAAAATTGATTTTCATTTATTACTCAACGATAGTGTGTTTATTGAAAAAGAGGATAGTCGTATCGCGCTAGTAGGTGTTGAGAACTGGGGACATAACTTTAAAAAAGCTGGAGATCTTGATTTGGCTTCTAGAGCTGTTCAAAGCGATGATTTTAAGATTTTAATGAGCCATGATCCATCGCACTGGGAGTACGAAGTAAAAAATCACAAAGAACATTACCACCTTACTTTGAGTGGACATACACACGGATTTCAATTTGGTATTGAAATACCTGGATGGATCAAATGGAGTCCTGTTCAATATGTTTATAAACAATGGGCAGGAATATATTCGGAAATGGGACGTTATCTTAATGTGAATCGTGGTTTTGGATATCACGCTTTTCCAGGTAGAGTTGGTATATGGCCAGAAATTACTGTTATTGAATTGCGTAAAGGGGCAGAGCCTGTCTAGATTATTAAGAAAATAGTATATTTACACTAGTGTAGTGATCAAATGGATCAAGTATTAAACACAAAGTTTTTGAAGATGTCAAAGTTCGGAGATTTAATTAGTATGCAAATCCCTGTGTTATTGGATTTTTATACAGAATGGAATGAACCATCAACTGCAATGCATCCCGTGCTACGTGATGTAGCTGCGGCATTAGGCGATAAAGGTAAAGTAATTAAGATTGATGTTGATAAGAATGAAGAGCTGGCGACTGCACTAAGAGTAAAAGGATTGCCTACTCTGATGATTTACAAAGGAGGCGAAATGGTATGGAGGCAAAGCGGAGAACAAGATGCGAATACTTTGATAAGCCTTATGAAAGAATATTTATAAGCTTTTATTAGGTTAAAGCTTTAAAGGAGTACCCTTCCGCACTAAGTACATCAAGTACTTTTGGTAAGGTATATTGTAAATTAGGGAATGCTTTTTTGCTATCATGCAATACGATGATACTTCCATTGCATATGTTGGTAATAACGTTATTTACGCATTGCTGGGGAGTTAGCCTAGTATCATAATCTTTGGAAAGTACATCCCACAAGATTATCTTATATCCTATAGCCTGAAGTTTTTTAAATTTTGTATAGCTAATTTGACCATATGGAGGTCTAAATAGTAGCGATGTATGTTCTACATCACTATGTTTGGATATAATGTCGGCACAGTCTAAAATATTTTTTATATAGGAATCGTTGTTGTTTTGCCATGCTTTCATATGGTTCATCGTATGATTGCCTACAGCATGACCAGCGGTAATTATCTTTTTAAAAATAGCGGGATTCTTTTTAATATTGTCACCAATACAGAAAAATGTTGCTTTTGCTGCATATCTTTCTAGTTGGTCTAGAACAAATTCTGTAATCTCTGGAATTGGACCATCATCAAATGTCAAAAAGATTTCTTTACGTCCCTCGGTTCCCTTATTAAATAAATAATACTTAGGAAAAATTCGCTGAATTAACGCGGGAGTTTTTGAAGGTATAAAATTCACTAATAGTAAGGTATAAAGCCGATATTTTTAAAATATCGGCTTTTATATGTTGTTACTGAATGCTGTCTAGAGAATCTAGTGCTTTTGTTGCATTCGCATTTTCTAGCATTAGATCTTGTTCTTGATCATCAAGGTTTAGATCATTCTCATCGCTGTATTGATCTTCACTAGAGTATAGTTTTGAAAATAACTTTAGGTAATTATTAAACTCCTGCGCTTTTTCTTCGATAAGTTGTTTATCCTGATTTATAAGTAGTAAATCAACAACACTACGATAGCGCTCAACATTGAGTACTATTTCTTCGGCATATTCGTATTGTTTAACTAGTGTTAGGCTGCCAAAGTAATTCAATTGTTCCTGATATTTTTTTGCGATTTTGTTCCAAAGAGCTCGAGCTTTTTCTGTCTCACCCACTTGATAATAACCAGTAACATAAGGTTCGAGTAAGGTGTAAAATTCGTAGTACTCAATAGGCATTTTTTCCATTCCTAAATCTAGAATTTCTTTAGCCTTATCAAGTTTATTTTCTTTGATAAGTTGCTCTACCAATCGGGCCAAATTACTACGGTAAGTAATAGAGTTGCGTCGTGTCTCTGGGTCATGATATATAGCAGGGTCATTGCTGTTCCCCCAATCCCAACTTTTTACGTTGTTATACATTAATTCACTATCAATCCGACCCATCTCATAGGGATTACGAGGATTTATTTTGGTTCGAATTGGAACAAGTTTATAGGTTACTCCGTCTAGTTGTAAATATTCTTTCATCCACAAATAATCATCATCCCCAAAGCTTCCTCCAGTAAAATAAATCGGTCGCTCCCAATTGTTATTTGCGATAATATCTAACATTAAAAGTCGGTTTTTGAATAGTAAATCACCTTTAAGATGGATGTCAATGTACGGTACGATAAGATCTGCATCTTCTGCGGCTACAATGCCATTACGTAAGACTGCTTCTTTATCTACAGGGATGCGTATATGCTTTGTAGGAAAGGTGTTTACTTTTTTACCACTTTGCAGATCACCTTTGGTTCTCGGGTCATCGGTTTCTATCCAACGCATCCAATTCTTGATAAGCATAGTGTCTGTTGTTACTTGCTTAAAATAGATAGCATCATTGTTACCCCACTTATAAAAATCATGGGTAAGTTGAGAAGGTATAGGCTTGCTATCATACGCAGCACGTTTCATTTGATCGATATACCAATCTGTAGCAAAAAGACTGGTATTTACAGTTCTTACATCGGTACGATATCCTTCAATTTCTTGCGCATACCATAAGGCGAATGTGTCATTGTCTCCAATAGTAAACAAAATTGCATCTTCCTGGCAGGATTGTAAATACATTTTTGCCATCGATTGTGCGGTATAGCGGTTAGAACGATCATGATCATCCCAGTTTTGGGCTGCTAGAACTACGGGAACTGCAAGTAAGCAAACAACCGTTACGATGGGTGCAAGGACTTTTGGTTTGATATACTCTTTGAGAAGATCAAACAATGCATACACGCCAAATCCTATCCAAATAGCAAACACATAGAAAGATCCTACTAATGCATAATCACGCTCTCGCGGTTCAAATGGACGTTCGTTGAGATAAATTTTTAAAGCTAGTCCAGTAAAAAGAAAGAAAATAAACAATACCCAAAAGTTCTTTTTATCTCTTTTTAATTGAAAAACAAATCCAAGGATCCCGAGTAAAAGAGGTAAGAAGTAATAAGTATTACGAGCTTTATTTTTAAGGGCATCGCTAGGTAAGTTATCTTGTGATCCCAGGCGGGCTTCGTCAATAAATTTAATACCACTTAACCAATTACCGTGTAAATCATTGTACTCTCCTTGAATATCATCTTGTCTCCCTGTAAAATTCCACATAAAATATCGCCAGTACATATAGCCAATTTGATATTCGAACAAATAACGAATATTATCTGCAAAAGATGGCTTTTCAACATCGATATACGTTCCAAAGGATCGTAAAAATTTATCATAATCATCATTATCAAGCTTACCTCGGGCATATTCTCTTCTAAACTGAGTAACGGCACTAAGTAATTCTTGTTCGTTTTGATACTCGGGCTTTATAGTGAATTTAATGGGTCCAGTAAACTCCATATAATTTTTAATATGCTCGGTACTCCACATTCTTGGTAAAAAAGCTTTGTGTGCATCATCGATATTTTGTTTGGCATTTTTCCAATCATTAACAATGATATATTTACCTAACGTAAGATCCTTTTCATATTTTGGTTTGTCATCAATATATGGTTGATTCTCGTCGAGCTGACCGTAAATTTCGGTGAACTGAGGCCCATAAAATAAATGTGTCTCTGGATATTGTTCAAGATTATAATAGGCCAAAAGTTCTCTGGCGTTATTTGGATTATTTTCATTTATTACGGTACCCGCATTTGCACGTATAGGTAACATAATCCAACTTGAAAAACCTATAAGTATAAAAAGTATACACAAAAGTAACGTGTTTATTTGAGTGTAACCTTTTTGACGTGTATATTTTAAACCAAAGTAAAAGGCAGCTATAATAAGTAATCCTGCTATGATGGTTCCCGAATTGAAGGGTAACCCTATTGAGTTGACAAAGAATACCTCGGCAGCCCCAAAAAATTTGAGTGTCGATGGGAGTAGTAATTTGAATATGAATAGAAGAATGGCTACCACTACTACATTAGCTATTACAAAGCTTTTGATAGTAACATTCTTATAATTTTTGAAATAATATAACAGACCAATAGCAGGTATTGATAAAAGTCCCATAAAATGTACACCAAAAGACAAGCCAACTATAAAACAAATTAAAATAAGCCATTTATTACCTCTAGGTTTATGTATATCTCTCTCCCATAAAAGTCCGAGATAAAAAAGTACAGCAAGAATGCATGTAGCCATTGCATAAACTTCGGCTTCTACTGCATTAAACCAAAAGCTGTCTGTAAAAGAGAAAGCTAATGATCCAACAAAAGCACTCCCTAAAACTGCAAGGCCCTTACTTTTTGTAAATTTTTCTTCTTTTATAATAAGCTTGCGCAATAATAGTGTTATGGACCAAAACATAAAAAGTATTGCAAAGGCACTGGCAAAAGCAGATGTGAGATTTACCATTAGTGCTATTTGAGTAGGATCGGATGCAAATATTGAAGCAAACGCACCTATCATTTGAAACAACGGGGCACCTGGAGGGTGACCTACCTGTAATTTTGACGAAGTTGCTATATATTCTCCAGCATCCCAAAAACTTGCGGTGGGTTCTACGGTCATCCAAAAGGTGCAAAGAGAAATGGCAAAAACCACCCATCCTAAAATTTTATTCCACTTACCAAAGTTAAAAGAATTCATATGGTCAAATCAATTAGTATCGAAAGGCGAATTTAGTAATAAAAATAGTTACACCTTAATTTTTTTCTTAACGATTGATGATTTTATATATTTTGATTTTGTAAAATTTTTGATTGTCAAAATATTTTTTTTGATATTTTTTTTAAAAAATGTTTGCAGAGGAAAAAGAAAGTTTTAAATTTGCACCCGCAATGAGGTATTGGTCTATGGTGTAACTGGCAACACGTCTGGTTTTGGTCCAGAAGAGTCTAGGTTCGAGCCCTAGTAGACCAACAAAAAAGAGTAACTATGTAGGTTACTCTTTTTTTTTGCTTATTTCAGTTTAATTTTTTTATGCAGAATATCTCAAATTACAGTAAGAGATCATGTTTCTGTAAAAGTAAATGCTTTTTGGGTCATCTAATAAGCAGGACAGTAAAAGCTCCTCTAGGTTTGAGCATGAAATATTTACAAAAACATCATTGAATTCTGAGTCATTTATTTGCAGCTGTATTTCAGCTGTTTCCTGATTGTAAATAACTTCTTTGGCATTAAAGTACATTTTTAAAACACTTATATGTACAGGTTGCAATGTTTCTTTTTCCTGAAAAGGTTTGTGTAAACTCGATGAGATTAATTTTCTCATCTCGGTAAGGATTTGGTGTGAATGGTTGTCTCTCATCGTTATTTCATTTAATTTTATAAATTTAAATGAGATCACTGTTAAAAAAATAATAAGGACAATTTTATTAGGATTATTTTAACCGGTTTTACATGATAATCTTAATCAAATGTTATTAAAAGAAACAATCAGCTAAGTAACCTAGAAGTTGTTTAGCTGATTGTTGCAGCATTCATACATTTTAAATTTGATAGGTAATTACTGGTCGTCTTGCGTGATTAACTACATCTTCGCTTAAGCTGCCATTAATAAAATGAGATATTCCTTTTCTGCCATGCGTACTAATACCAATAAGGCCTGCATTAATAGAGGAAGCAAAATGTAAAATTCCTTTTTCTACCGAGTCATCATTGTAAATATTAAGCGTATAATTTTCGATAGCCAATCCTTTGGTAAGCGTATTCATTTTTTCTTCAATTTCATAAGTTGTTTTAAAACCATTTGCAGTATTGATCCATACAAAATGAAGTTTAGCTCCTAGCTGTTTTGCAAAATTACTGGCAAGCACAAGGTTTTTTTTGTCTTCAGTATCAAAATTAGTAGCATAAACAAAATTTGTAACTTCAAAAATATTGCAGTCTTCTTTAATTACTAAAACTGGGATTTTGGATGTGCGAACAACCTTTTCAGCATTAGACCCAATAAATAATTCCTCAAAACCAGAAGATCCGTGAGAGCCCATAATAATAATATCAGCGTTATTCTTTTTACTTCCTTCAATAATACCTTCGAGAATGCTTTCAAAGCTAACCGTTTCTATAACATCTAAACCCTTCAAAAAAGAAAGCTCCATGAGTTCTTCAAATTTTTGATGAGCACGTTTCATAAAAAACACTGCTTCTGGAGCAGGTGCAGGATTTGATGTTGACATTAAATCGGATAAGTGTAAGGGAAGCTCTAAAATGTGAAGGAGGTAAATTTTAGCATTTGTTTTTTTAGCAATTTGAGCAGCTACTCTCAAAGCGCTTTCTGCTTGTGTTGAAAAATCCGTGGGAACCAGTATACTTCTTATCATAATAATATAATTAATAAGTTAATAAAATAAGTTGATACATTACGATCCGCTATTTTAATATAGGATGCTGATACATAATGTAAGGTAATTAGTCTGGTGTTTTGGAGCCATAAATTGATTACTTAAATTTACAAATAAATTGATTATCAACTAGATTTTGTATCTAAGATATTATTACTATCTTTGCAGCGTTGAAATTAAAAAACCAAATTGAGGGGACGAAAAGTCCCCTCTTTTTATCTGTGTATGTCGTTAAAAGAAAAAGTTAATAGCTTGTTAGAAGAAGCATTGCAACAAAATAAACAATTATTTTTGATTAGTTGTGAGATAAATTCTGACAATCAGATTGGAATCGTCATTGATGGAGACGATGGTGTTACGGTAGAGGATTGTATTGAGATAAGTAGAGCTATCGAACATAATTTGGACCGTGAAGAAGAAGATTTTGCTTTACAAGTTATGTCTGCAGGAGTAAGCGAGGGCTTAGTACATGCTAGGCAATATCCAAAAAATGTCGGAAGAGTTGTAAAAGTTGTTACTAATGATGAAACGATTGAAGGTACAATGATATCTACAGATAAAGATGGAATACTGTTGACTTGGAAAGCTAGAGAGCCAAAACCTATTGGTAAAGGTAAGGTTACTGTGGTAAAAGAAAAGTATATTGCATTTGAGGAGATTAAGAACGCTAAAGTTATGATAACATTTTAATAAGATAATTGATATGGAAAATATCGCATTAATAGAGTCATTTTCAGAATTTAAGGATGATAAATTAATTGATCGTGTGACGCTTATGGCGATCCTAGAAGATGTGTTTCGCAATGCTTTAAAGAAAAAATTTGGAAGCGATGATAATTTCGATATTATTATTAATCCAGATAAAGGTGATATGGAGATCTGGAGAAATCGTGTCGTAGTGGCCGATGGAGAAGTAGAAGATGATAACCAAGAAATATCAATTACAGCAGCTAGAAGAATAGAACCAGATTTTGAAGTTGGTGAAGATGTTTCAGAAGAGGTGAAATTAATAGATTTGGGTAGACGTTCAATATTAGCGTTGCGACAAAATTTAATTTCAAAAATTCATGAGCACGATAATACAAACATATACAAGCAATTTAAAGACTTAGAAGGAGATATTTATACGGCCGAGGTACATCATATACGCCATAGAGCAATAATTCTATTGGATGATGAGGGCAATGAAATTATTCTTCCTAAAGAAAAACAAATACCATCAGATTTTTTCCGAAAAGGAGAAAATGTTCGTGGTGTGATTGAATCTGTAGAGCTGAAGGGTAATAAACCAGCGATAATAATGTCAAGAACTTCTCCATTGTTTCTTGAGAAACTTTTTGAATCAGAGATTCCAGAGGTTTTTGACGGTTTAATTACAGTTAAAAAAGTTGTGCGTATTCCTGGGGAAAAAGCAAAGGTAGCTGTAGACTCTTATGATGATCGTATTGACCCTGTTGGAGCTTGTGTAGGAATGAAAGGTTCACGTATTCATGGTATTGTAAGAGAGTTAGGTAATGAAAATATTGATGTAATTAATTACACAAATAACATTCAATTGTACATAACACGTGCACTGAGTCCAGCAAAAGTTACCTCAATTAAAATTGATGAGGAGAATGGTAGAGCGCAAGCAATGTTGCGCCCAGAAGAAGTCTCAAAAGCAATAGGTAGAGGTGGACACAATATCAGATTAGCAGGACAATTAACAGGCTACGAAATAGACGTATTTAGAGAAGGTGTTGAAGAAGATGTTGAATTAGCCGAATTTACTGATGAAATTGATTCTTGGATAATTGAAGAGTTTGCAAAAATCGGACTGGATACTGCAAAAAGTATTTTGGAGCAAGATGCAGCAGACTTGGTGAAGCGAACAGATCTCGAAGAAGAAACTGTGAACGAAGTTCTTAGAATATTAAAATCAGAATTCGAAGATTAATAAATACAATTAATTTATATTTGAGCATAAAATACAAGGCATTTATGGCTGAAGCAAAAACAATGAGATTAAATAAGGTATTACGCGAATTCAATATCTCGCTAGATCGGGCTGTTGACTTTTTGAATTCAAAGGGTCATGAGATAGACTCGCGTCCTACCACAAAAATTTCTTCAGAGATCTATCAGCTCTTATTTAATGAGTTTCAAACCGATAAGAGTAAAAAGGTCGCTTCCAAAGAAGTAGGTGAAGAAAAGAAGAAAGAAAAGGAAGCGCTGCGTGTACAGATCGAAAATGAGCAGGAAGAAAGACGCAAGCAAGCAGAAGCCCGTGAAGTTATAAAAGCCAAAGCGCAATTGAGCGGCCCAAAACAGGTCGGTAAAATTGAACTTGAAAAGCAGGAAAAGGTCTCCGATCAGTCCGAGAAAGCCGGAGAAACTACCGAAGAAACAAAAAAGGTCGCGGCCGAAAAGCCGGCGGTAGAAGAAAAACCTACCGTTGCTAAAGAAGAAAAGAAAGCTTCTGAGCCAGAAATAGTTTCTAATCGACCCGCAAAAAAAGAGCTTAAAATTACAAGACAAGCTCCGATCGATTTGGAAAAGAAGAAGGCAGAAAAAGTGCCTGACGCTCCAAAGGTGAAAGCAGAAGCAGAGTCAGAGCAAACACCTCCTTCAGAAACAGAATTGGTCGAAACCAAGTATAAAAAATTAGACGGCCCTAATTTTACAGGCCAAAAAATTGATTTGTCTCAATTTAAAAAGCCAGTAAAGAAAAAGGATGATAAAACTGATAAATCAGCGGGAGATCCAAAGAAGCGTCGACGTCGTATAAGCAAACAAGGAACTGGCGGGGGAACAGGTTCTGCTCCTGGTAATAGAGGGGGTGGAGCTAATAGAGGTCCAGCAAGAGGCCGTGCTCCTATCAAAGGTAAACGTGCTCCTATCGTTAAAGAAGAACCAAGCGAAGAAGAAGTACAAAAGCAAATTAGAGAAACTCTTGAAAAACTTCAAGGGAAAACCTCAAAGTCCAAAGCGGCTAAGTATCGTCGTGATAAACGAGATCAACACCGTCAAAAGGTCGAAGATGATGTAGCACAACAAGAACAAGAGAATAAAGTTCTTAAAGTTACAGAATTTGTAACCGTATCAGAGGTGGCAACTATGATGGATGTGCCAATTACTAAAGTCATTTCTGCATGTATGTCATTAGGTATCATGGTAACCATGAACCAACGTCTAGATGCCGAAACACTTTCTATCGTTGCAGATGAGTTTGGTTATGAAGTTGATTTTGTTACATCAGATATCGAAGAATCCATCGAAGAGGTAGTGGATGCTCCAGAGGATTTGGAAACGCGAGCCCCTATTGTAACAGTTATGGGTCATGTGGATCATGGTAAAACTTCATTATTGGATTATATCCGTAAAGAAAATGTTATCGCTGGCGAGAGTGGTGGTATTACGCAGCATATAGGTGCATATGGTGTGCAACTTGAGAATGGACAGAAAATGGCATTCTTAGATACGCCAGGTCACGAAGCGTTTACTGCGATGCGTGCACGTGGAGCGCAAGTTACAGATATTGCAATTATTGTTATTGCTGCTGATGATGATGTGATGCCACAAACAAAAGAGGCTATTAGTCATGCGCAAGCGGCAGGCGTACCTATTATTTTTGCGATAAATAAAGTTGATAAGCAAACTTCGAATCCAGATAAGATAAAAGAAAAGTTAGCTTCTATGAATTTGCTAGTAGAAGATTGGGGTGGTAAAATACAGTCTCATGATATTTCTGCTAAAACAGGTCTTGGTGTAAAAGAATTACTTGAAAAAGTGTTGCTCGAAGCAGAGATTTTAGAATTGAAGGCAAATCCTGACCGTAATGCTGCAGGTACGGTAGTTGAGGCATTTTTAGATAAAGGACGTGGATATGTGTCTACTATTTTAGTTCAAAATGGAACCTTAAAAATCGGAGATTATGTGTTAGCTGGTCGTAATAGTGGTAAAGTTAAAGCCATGCAAGATGAGCGTGGAAAGAATGTAAAAGAGGCAGGACCTTCTACACCAGTATCAATTTTAGGATTAGATGGTGCACCACAAGCTGGAGATAAATTTAGTGTGCTTGAAGATGAGAGAGAAGCTAAAGATATTGCAGCCAAAAGAGCTCAATTGCACAGAGAGCAATCGGTACGTACACAGCGCCATATAACATTAGACGAGATTGGAAGACGTATTGCGTTAGGAGATTTCAAAGAATTAAACATTATCCTTAAAGGTGATGTGGACGGTTCTGTTGAAGCCTTAACAGATTCATTCCAAAAATTATCTACCGAAGAAATTCATGTAAATATCATACATAAAGCTGTAGGAGCAATAACCGAAAGTGATGTGTTATTGGCCTCTGCATCAGATGCAATTATCATTGGATTTAACGTTAGGCCAGCTGGTAATGCAAGAATGTTGGCAGATAAAGAAGAAATTGATATTAGAATGTACTCTATCATTTATGATGCAATCAATGATCTTAAAGATGCGATGGAAGGAATGTTGTCTCCAGTGATGAAGGAAGAAATCACAGGTACAGCAGAGATTCGAGAAACCTTTAAGATATCCAAAGTTGGTACAATCGCTGGATGTATGGTGCAGACTGGAAAAATATTTAGAAACTCTGGTATTCGTTTAATACGTGAAGGAGTGGTTGTTTATACTGGTGAGCTGGCTTCATTAAAACGATTCAAGGACGATGTTAAGGAAGTGAGCAAAGGTTATGACTGTGGTATTCAGATTAAGAACTATAATGATATTAAAGAAGGTGATATCGTTGAGGCTTATGAAGAAGTAGCGGTTAAAAAGAAACTGAAGTAGTAATAACTTAGAGTATAAAAAAACCGATAGTGAAAACTATCGGTTTTTTTATACTCCTATCTCTCTCGTTAAGTTGATAAAGACGCTATTTTTCAGGTTTAAATATAAAAGCTGAAGGAAACTCTTTACGAACCTTGATTAAAGCTCGATCAGCTTCAAGACGGCTCCTATAGTTTCCTAGCCAAACTTTATAATTAGGTGTTTCATATTTGATTGAGGTCCTCCATTCAGGAAAGACATTATCGGCAGACTTTTTAATGTCGTTAGCCTGATTAAGGCTACCATAGTACAACTGGATCTTATAGCGGTCGCTAAACGCTCCATCTTTGTCCATTTTGGATTTTACGTCAAGTAAATACTTAATTTTAGGATCTTGATTGATCGTGATTTCACCGTGTGGACGCTCAACTTGATTATTTGCTAATAATTTTAGCTGATGTGCTACCTCTGGATTTGTTCTTAAGGTATCTTGAGCGTTTATATTAAGACAGCTCAAAATACAGATTCCGGAAAACGTTATGTAGCTATTTTTATTTAAAATTCTCATTACAATATATTTGCGGTAAAGGTAAAGTTTAATAACTCAATTTTATAAAAAAATATTATTTAGAATAGTTATAAATTAATACTTAACAGATCGCTAACATTTCCAAAATCGACTTATTATAGTACTTTTGTCGTCGAATTAATTAGCATTGGTATCTTGCGTTCTTTATTTTATTAAGAAAAAACTATACCAAAAATTTGACGATAATTCTACTTATAATATGAAACAGGTGAAATACCGACATTCAGCCTCCAGACTCCTTATCCTAGGAACTGTTTTTTTATTCACTTTATTTAGTCCTGCATTTGCACAGGAAGAAGCTGCTGTAGCTAATGCTGCTGTAGAAGAAGCTTCTGCTGGTGGTGATGTGGCCAAGGGTAAAGAATTGTTTAATTCGCTTTGTGCAGCTTGTCACAAACGTTATAAAAAAATGACTGGCCCGGCACTGTATGGTGTTACGGATAGGCGAGATCAAGAGTGGTTGTACTCTTGGATTAAAAATAGTGCTGCAATGATTGCTTCTGGTGATCCTCAAGCGGTAGCTATTTATGAAGAGTATAATAAAACAGCGATGAATGCTTTTCCGCAATTGTCAAATGCTGATATCGATGATATTTTGGCATATGTAATGGTGCCAAAGGCAGCTCCTTCAACACCAGAAGGCGGTGTTCAGTCAGTTGCTGTTTCTGCAGGATCTGGTATTTCAACCGATATTATACTAGTAGCTTTGGCAGTAGTGTTTCTGATGTTAGTAGTTATTCTTTTCTTGGTGAATAAGACCCTTCGTAATTTTGCTGCGGCAAATGGTGTAGAACTTTATGAAGAAACTGCTACGCAAAGAACTCCTATTTGGAAAGCGTTTTTGCAAAATCAATTTTTAGTTTTAGTCTCTGTTGTTTTCTTGCTATTGGCTAGTGGGTATTTTGTTTATGGTTATTTTATGCAGGTTGGTGTTGATCAAGGGTATCAGCCGATTCAACCGATACATTATTCACACAAGATTCATGCAGGTGAGAATGAAATAGACTGTAAGTACTGTCATTCTTCTGCCCGAGTGTCAAAACATTCTGGTATACCTTCGCTTAATGTATGTATGAATTGTCATAAATCTATTGGTGAAGTGGCAGAAACTACTGCAACTGAAGAGTATTCTAAAGAATTTTATGATGGTGAAATTCAAAAACTATACAAAGCAGTAGGTTGGGATGAAACCAGTCAATCATATACAGGGAAAACTGAACCAGTAAAATGGGTTCGAATACATAATTTACCTGATTTCGCATATTTCAATCACTCTCAACACGTAATGGTTGCTGGAGTAGAATGTCAGAAATGTCATGGACCTGTTGAAGAAATGGAGATAATGTATCAGCACGCTCCATTAACAATGGGGTGGTGTATTAATTGTCACCGTGAGACCAATGTCAAAGTTGCGGGTAATGAATATTATGAAAAGATTCATGAAGAATTATCTAAAAAATATGGCGTTGATCAGTTAACTGCAGCTCAAATGGGCGGGTTAGAATGTGGTAAATGTCACTATTAAATTAAAATTTTACCGAATAATATATTCGGCAACAGTAAGAAGCTAATATCAGATATATATGTCATCAAACAAGAAATACTGGAAAAGTGTTGAAGAGCTTAATGAAAATAGTTCTGTTGTTGAGACGCTACAACAAAATGAATTCGTAAACGAAATACCTACGGATGAATTTTTGGGGGACAAATCCTCGTTAGAAAATTCATCTACAACTCGTCGAGATTTTCTTAAATATGTAGGTTTTAGTACAGCAGCTGCTTCTTTAGCGGCATGTGAGGGTCCTGTGATAAAATCCATTCCCTACGTTGTACAGCCTGAGCGAATTGTTCCAGGAGTAGCTAATTATTACGCGACAACAATTGCTGATGGGTATGATTTTGCAAGTGTTTTGGTAAAAACACGAGAAGGTCGTCCTATCAAGATAGAAAATAATGATCTTGCCAAAACTAATGGAAGCGCAAACGCTAGGGTGCATGCTTCTGTGTTGTCGTTATATGATAACACGAGGTTGCAAGGTCCAAAAGCTGCAGATAAAGATGTTTCTTGGGATGTCTTGGATAAAGAAGTCTTGGCAAAGTTAAAGGCTGTTCAAGGAAAGGATATCGTAATGTTAACACAAACATATGCGAGTCCGTCTACAGAACGATTACTCTCAGATTTTAAAAAGCAATATCCAAATACTCGACATGTTGTATATGATGCTATCTCATCATCAGAAGCTTTAGAGGCTTACGAGGCGGTTTATGGAGAACGAGCTCTAGCTGATTATGATTTTTCTAAAGTATCAACAATTGTAAGTGTTGGTGCTGATTTTCTAGGAGATTGGCAAGGTGGAGGATATGATAGTGGCTATGCTAAAGGACGAGTTCCTAAAAATGGTAAAATGTCAAAGCATATTCAATTTGAGTCGAATATGTCTTTGAGTGGAGCAAATGCAGATACTCGAATCCCTGTTACACCAACACAGCAAAAGCATGTATTAGCAGCGCTTTATGCCTATGTTACGGGTGCAGGTTCCAAAAGTTCTTTAGGACCTAAGTTGGATAGTGCTGTGGTAAAAGCAGCAAAGCAAATTCAAAAAGCAGGGAGTAATGCTGTGGTTGTTTCGGGTATAGCAGATGTGGATGCTCAAATGGTAGTTTTAGCTATAAATAAAGCTTTAAATTCAAAGGCGTTTAATGAAGCTACTCCAAGAAAGATAAGACAGGGTAATGCTAAGGCTGTTGCTCAGCTTGTAGCAGATATGAATGCAGGTAGTGTAGGTGCAATTCTTATTGCTGGAGTGAATCCAATGTATTCTCTTTACAATGCCAAAGAGTTCGAAACAGGTCTTGAAAAAGTTGATGTTTCGGTTGCTTTTACCATGCATGAAGATGAAACAGCTTCATTTTGTGATTATGTAGCTACAATACCCCATTATTTGGAATCTTGGGGAGATGTAGAATTAAAGAAAGGGAGTTATAGTTTAACGCAACCTACAATACGCCCATTGTTCGATACTAGACAATTTCAATCTACTTTATTGAAATGGTTAGGTAATACAATGGAATATAACGATTATATAGAGGATACTTGGACTGGGGTTTTAGGTAATACTTCTTGGAATCAAGCATTGCATGATGGTGTTCTAGTAACGCCTGTAATGCCAAAACAAGTGCTTACCGAAGCTATTGAAGGTCAGGAAGGCGATGAAGTTGTAGAAGAAACTGTAAAAGAAACACCATTGAATACAGGTGCAGCTTTTAGACGTTTGTCTGCTGCTAAAACTTCTGGAATGGAACTTTCGTTGTACGCAAAAACAGCTTTAGGTGATGGTCAACAGGCTAATAACCCTTGGTTGCAAGAGATGCCAGATCCTATTTCTCGAGTTTCTTGGGATAATTATTTAACGGTTTCTAGAGCTGATGCAGAAGCTCTAGGTTTGACAAATGAAAATGTAGCTAATGGTGCACTCAATGGAAGTTATGCTAACGTAACTTTAAAAGGTGTAGGTTCTTTGGTGGTTCCTGTGCTAATTCAACCAGGTCAGGCAAGAGGTTCTGTGGGCTTAGCATTAGGTTACGGAAAATCAAAAGCATTAAAGGAAGAAATGCAAGTAGGTGTTAATGCCTATAAGCTATATAAAAATCAAAATGATATACAAACAGTAACTATAACTCCTGCAGAAGGGGTTCATGAATTTGCTTGTGTTCAATTGCATAACACCTTAATGGGGCGTGGCGATATAATTAAAGAAACTACTTTAGAGATTTTTAATACTAAGGACAAGCATGTTTGGAATGCGGTTCCCGAGGTTAGTAAAAATCATATTGAGTATGAAGTAACTTCACCCGAGGTTGATTTATGGAGCGAATTTGATCGTTCTGTAGGTCATCATTTTAATTTATCTATAGATCTTAATGCGTGTACAGGATGCGGAGCTTGTGTTATAGCATGTCATGCAGAAAATAATGTACCTGTAGTAGGTAAGGAAGAAGTACGTAAGTCTAGAGATATGCATTGGTTGCGTATTGATCGTTATTACTCTTCTGAAGATAGTTTTGAAGGAGATGATTCTAAAAAAGATAACATTTCTGGGTTAGGAAGTTCATTGTCTGAGTTTTCAGAAATGGAATTGCCGTCTGATAATCCTCAGGTAGCTTTTCAACCTGTGATGTGTCAACATTGTAATCATGCGCCTTGTGAAACTGTATGTCCTGTTGCTGCGACTTCTCATGGTAGACAAGGTCAAAATCATATGGCGTATAATCGTTGTGTTGGTACAAGATATTGTGCGAATAACTGTCCATATAAAGTACGTAGATTTAACTGGTTCCTTTATAATGGTAATGATGAGTTTGATTATCATATGAACAATGACTTAGGTCGTATGGTTGTAAATCCTGACGTAACTGTACGTTCTAGAGGGGTGATGGAAAAGTGTTCTATGTGTATTCAAATGACACAGAAGACCATCTTAGATGCTAAGAGGGATGGAAGAGCTATTAAGGATGGTGAATTTAAAACCGCGTGTTCTGCGGCCTGTTCATCTGGTGCAATAGCATTTGGAGACATCAACGATAAAGAAAGTAAAATAGCAGAGCTTAAGGCAGACGATCGTATGTATCATTTGTTAGAAAGTGTAGGAACGAAGCCTAATGTAATTTATCATACTAAGGTTAGAAATACCACAGAAGCTTAATTAATTAATCAAGAATCAATTCAATTATAAAGGATTATGTCTCATTACGAAGCACCTATAAGAAAGCCTTTAATAACTGGCGATAAAACGTACCACGATGTTACTGTGGATGTAGCAGCACCGGTTGAAGGTAAAGCAAATAAATCTTGGTGGATAGTCTTTTCTATCGCACTCATTGCTTTCATTTGGGGTTTAGGTTGTATAACTTATACAGTATCAACAGGAATAGGAACCTGGGGATTAAATAAAACAGTTGGATGGGCTTGGGATATTACTAACTTCGTTTGGTGGGTTGGTATTGGTCACGCTGGAACACTTATTTCTGCAGTACTTTTACTGTTTCGTCAAAAGTGGAGAATGGCAATCAACCGTTCTGCAGAAGCAATGACTATTTTCTCTGTAATACAGGCAGGATTATTCCCAATAATTCACATGGGTCGTCCTTGGTTAGCATATTGGGTATTACCAATACCTAATCAGTTTGGTTCGTTGTGGGTGAACTTTAATTCACCGTTATTATGGGATGTGTTTGCGATCTCTACATATTTATCAGTTTCTTTGGTATTCTGGTGGACAGGTCTATTACCAGATTTTGCAATGATTCGAGATCGAGCAATTACTCCTTTTAATAAAAGAATTTACGGTATTCTATCTTTTGGATGGAGCGGTAGAGCTAAAGATTGGCAACGTTTTGAAGAAGTTTCATTAGTTTTGGCTGGTTTAGCAACACCATTAGTATTATCGGTTCATACGATTGTATCTTTTGATTTTGCAACTTCTGTGATACCTGGTTGGCATACCACTATTTTTCCTCCATATTTTGTTGCAGGAGCTATTTTTTCTGGTTTTGCAATGGTAAATACATTACTAATTATAATGCGTAAAGTTTCCAATCTTGAAAATTATATAACGATTCAACATATAGAATTGATGAATATAGTTATCATGATTACTGGATCTATTGTTGGTGTTGCTTACATTACCGAATTATTTGTTGCATGGTATTCTGGAGTAGAATATGAGCAATACGCTTTCTTAAATAGAGCTACGGGGCCTTATTGGTGGGCATACTGGGCAATGATGACTTGTAATGTATTTTCACCTCAATTTATGTGGTTTCCAAAATTGAGAAGAAGTATCATGTTTTCTTTCTTTATTTCTATAGTGGTTAATATAGGAATGTGGTTTGAACGTTTTGTTATTATTGTTACTTCATTGCATAGAGATTATTTACCATCTTCATGGACTATGTTTTCACCAACATTTGTGGATATAGGAATCTTTATTGGTACGATTGGCTTCTTTTTCGTTTTATTTTTACTCTACGCAAGAACATTTCCTGTAATTGCTCAGGCAGAGGTCAAATCCATACTTAAATCTTCTGGTGAAAAGTATAAGAAATTAAGAGCAGAACACGGTGATGATGTTGATCATTTTGATTCTATAACGCGTCAACCAGTATCAAATTCTGCTACGAATACAGACAACACAATGCTTAATGATGGAGGTCATGAACCTACAGTCAATGCAGACGCTATAGTAGATACAGAAATACAAAAGGATCAAATAGATAGTATGTTACATACTATTGGAGTCTATGACCCAAAAACACAAACTCCAGATGATCTTAAAAAAATAAGTGGTATTGGGCCCGTTATGGAGCAAAAACTGCATCAATTAGGAATTTATACATACGATCAAGTAAGTAAAATGACTGTTAAAGAATATGATTTGTTAGATAGTATCATCGATGCTTTTCCTGGTAGAGCGCAAAGAGATGATTGGGCAGGTCAAGCATTAAAACTAAAAAACAACTAGAGTATGTCTTCAAAAGTAATACACGCTTTATACAAAGACGATGATCTGCTTATGCAAGCAGTAAAGCAGACTCGTGAAGCAAAATACCATATCGAAGAGGTATATACACCTTTTCCTGTGCATGGTTTAGACAAGGCAATGGGTCTTGCACCAACTAGATTAGCTATCACTTCATTTTTATATGGTTGTGTTGGTTTGACGGTGGCTGTTACCATGATGAATTATATTATGATTGAAGATTGGCCTCAAAATATTGGAGGAAAGCCTAGCTTTAGTTATATAGAAAATATGCCGGCTTTTGTACCGATTATGTTTGAACTTACAGTGTTTTTTGCTGCGCATTTAATGGTGATAACGTTCTATATGAGAAGTAAATTATGGCCATTCAAACAAGCTGAAAATCCGGATGTTAGAACGACAGATGATCACTTTTTGATGGAAGTAGATACAACAGGACAGGACGTACAAGAACTCTCTAAGTTTCTTAGTAATACAGGGGCTGTAGAGGTTAGTTTAATTGATAAGCACAATTAACATGAAGAGTATTTTAAGAAATATAATAGTTGCATTTGTATTGATAACAAGTGTTTCTTGTCAAAAAGATTCAAAGCCTAATTACCAGTACATGCCCAATATGTATAAATCTGTCGGGTATGAAGCGTATGGAGAGTACACTGTGTTTGAAAATCAACAAGAAGCAATGTTACCCGTTGATGGATCGGTTCCTAGAGGTTGGATGCCTTATGATTATGATAATTCCAACGCAGGTTATCAAACTGCCAAAACAGAATTAAAGAATCCTTTGGCCTACACAAAAGAAAATGAAGCAGCAGGACAACAATTGTATACAATTTATTGTGCGATTTGTCACGGTGATAAAGGAGACGGTAAAGGAACGTTGGTACAACGTGAAAAAATTCTTGGAGTTCCTAGTTACGATGATGCTGGAAGAGCCATTACCGAAGGAAGTATTTATCATGTAATGTATTATGGGATAAATTCGATGGGATCTTATGCTGCACAGACAGATGAAAAAGAGCGATGGCAAATAGTTCAATATGTAGAAAAACTGAAGGCTGAATTAGAAGGACGCAGTCCACGTATTGATACAGAAGGAGTAGATATTCAAGAGAGTCTTATTCCTGCTATAGAAGCAAGACCCGAAGAAAACACAGCTAGTACACACTAGTCAATACTAAATTTAAGAATAACGATATTTTATAAATATGTATACGCTATCAAATAGACTAAGATTATTTTCTATCATTCTAGTTGTTGTTGGATTGATAGGGCTTGTAGCTGGATTTGTTACAACTCCAAGTTCTATAGAAGAAGTAAAGGAGATGATGGCATCGCATGATGATCATGGCGAAGCTCATGATAACAAAGCGGTTGCTGAAACCCAGAGCCATACGGGTAATACTGTTCATGCAGAAGCCACAATAGATAAGGATGCTCATGGTGGAGATGCTCATTACGAGCATATCTTACATCAATTACAAAATAAGCCTTGGGCTGCTTTGTATATTGCCGCTTTTTTCTTTTTTATGATTGCTTTAGGGGTTTTAGCTTTTTATGCAATTCAATTTGCAGCGCAGGCTGGATGGTCTCCTGTGCTATTTAGAGTTATGGAGGCAATAACTGCATATTTAGTTCCTGGTGGACTTATATTGTTTATAATCCTTGCTTTATCTGGTTTTCATGTAAATCATCTTTTTGTTTGGGCGGATCCAGAAGTAGTTGCCCACGATGCTTTAATTAAAGGTAAATCTGGATGGCTCAATGGGACAGGATTTATTATTAGAGCTGCTATTTTTATGGGAGGTTGGATCTTATATCGTCATTTTGCGGTTAAGTATTCAAGAAAACAAGATGAGGATACTGTAGGTAATAAATGGTATAAAAAAAGTTTTAAGATCTCAGCTGGTTTTTTAGTTTTCTTTATTTACACAGAATCAATGATGTCTTGGGATTGGATTATGAGCTTTGATCCACATTGGTTTAGTACACTTTTTGGTTGGTATGTTTTTGCTGGACTATTCGTGTCTGGTATTACCACCATTGCGTTGATGACCATTTACTTAAAATCAAGAGGCTATTTAGAGTTTGTAAACAATAGTCATATTCACGATTTAGCTAAGTTTATGTTTGGTATCAGTATTTTCTGGACTTACCTTTGGTTTTCACAGTTTATGTTGATTTGGTATTCTAATATTCCCGAAGAGGTCACATATTTTATAACCAGAATTGAAGATTATAAATTACCGTTCTTCGGAATGTTGATTATGAATTTTATTTTTCCACTTTTGATTTTAATGAACAGTGATTTTAAACGTCTCAATTGGTTTGTTGTTATGGCTGGTATAATGATCTTATGTGGACACTATATCGATGTTTTTAACATGGTAATGCCAGCGACAGTAGGAACATCATGGTTTATTGGCTTAAGTGAGATAAGTTCTGTATTGTTCTTTTTAGGTTTGTTCCTATTTGTAGTATTTGGAGCACTCACAAAAGCGCCATTGTTGGCTAAAGGAAATCCCTACATTAAGGAAAGTAAGCACTTTCATTATTAAAATAGAATTGTATAAAAGAAGATAGAGAAAAATGACTGTATTCTTAATTATAGTAGTTGTAGCACTTTTTGGAATTACACTTTGGCAAATGTCAAAAATTTTCAAATTGTCTCAAGGTAAAAGAACCGATGGTTCTCAGGTAGCAAATGATGAAGACAATAATTTACAAGGTAAATTGATGTTAGGTTTTGTTATCTTTTTATATGTATTAACCATATATTGTTTCACACAATATCATAGTTTTTTTCTTCCAGAATCAGCTTCAGCACACGGTGAGGATTATGATAAATTGATGTTTATATCAATGGTTCTAATCATGATTGTGCAAATCATTACACAGGGATTATTACATTTTTTCTCTTACAAATACAGAGGAAATAAAAATAATAAAGCTTTGTTTTATGCAGATAATGACAAGTTAGAATTTATTTGGACGATTATTCCTGTAATTGTTCTAGCTGGACTTATTATTTATGGATTGTTCACTTGGACTGATATTATGAATATTGATGAAGAGGATGGAGATCCATTAATTGTTGAGCTTTATGCATATCAATTTGATTGGAGAGCTAGATATGCTGGAGAAGATAACGTTCTGGGAAAAGCAAATGTTCGTTTTATAGAAGGCGTAAACACCCTAGGTCTGGATGCTTCCGATACGTATGGTATGGATGATAAAATTACCAACGAACTACATTTACCTGTGAATAGAAAGGTGATCTTCAAAATGAGATCTCAGGATGTATTGCATTCTGCATATATGCCTTTCTTTAGAGCTCAAATGAATGTTGTACCTGGTATGATTACAGAATTTTCATACACACCAACTTTAACTACTGAAGAAATGCGAAATAGTGAATTTATGGTGGAGAAGGTTGCTACGATAAATAACATTCGCAGAGAGAAAAGTAAAGCACTTACAGCTGCTGGAGATGAAGCTTTGGAAAATTATGAATTTGATTACTATTTGTTATGTAATAAAATTTGTGGAACTTCTCATTACAACATGCAGATGAAAATTATTGTTGAGTCTGAGGAAGATTACAATGCTTGGTTAGCTACGCAGACACAATTTAAAGAGCAAATTTCTGCACAGGCTAGTAACTAGAGAGAGAAAAAGAAAAATTTATATATTTTATTAAAAAAAATAGCGATATGTCAGCAATAGCAAACGTACATGATCATGGAGATGATCACGGACATCATCACAAGGAAACTTTTATTACAAAATACATATTTAGCCAGGATCATAAAATGATTTCTAAGCAGTATTTGATCACCGGACTTATTATGGGGATTATAGGTATTGCAATGTCTTTGTTATTTAGAATGCAGTTAGCTTGGCCAGATCATCAGTTTACTATTTACGAAGTATTACTTGGTAAATTTGGTACGGATGGTATTATGGATCCCAGTATATACTTAGCGTTAGTAACTATTCATGGTACAATAATGGTTTTCTTTGTATTGACTGCAGGATTGAGTGGTACTTTTAGTAATTTGCTTATACCTTTACAAATCGGTGCACGTGATATGGCGTCGGGATTCCTTAATATGGTTTCTTATTGGTTATTTTTCTTGAGCAGTATTATTATGGTATTGTCCTTATTTGCTGAAGCAGGTCCTGCCTCTGCAGGTTGGACTATTTATCCACCATTAAGTGCATTGCCTCAAGCAATAGGTGGTTCTGGTACTGGGATGACACTTTGGTTAGTTTCTATGGCTATTTTTATTGCATCTTCTTTATTAGGGTCTCTTAATTATGTAGTAACTGTTATCAATTTGCGTACTGTAGGAATGTCAATGACAAGATTACCATTAACTATTTGGGCATTTTTTGTAACTGCAATTATTGGAGTTGTTTCGTTTCCAGTATTGTTGTCTGCGGCATTATTACTTATAATGGATAGAAGTTTTGGAACATCATTTTTCTTAAGCGACATTTATATACAGGGAGAGGTTTTACATAACCAAGGTGGATCACCTGTTCTTTTTGAACATTTATTTTGGTTTCTTGGGCATCCAGAGGTTTATATTGTTCTTTTACCAGCATTAGGAATTACATCTGAAATTATTGCTACAAATGCACGTAAACCAATTTTTGGATATCGCGCTATGGTTGCATCAATTTTGGCGATAGCATTTTTATCTACGATTGTATGGGGTCACCATATGTTTGTATCAGGTATGAATCCTTTTCTAGGTTCTGTATTTACGTTTACGACTTTATTAATTGCAATTCCATCAGCAGTAAAGGCTTTTAATTATATTACTACACTTTGGAAAGGTAATTTGCAACTTAATCCATCAATGTTATTTTCTATCGGTCTTGTATCAACTTTTATAACAGGAGGATTAACTGGTATTATCTTAGGTGATAGTACATTAGATATTAATGTTCACGATACTTACTTTGTGGTTGCGCATTTTCACCTTGTAATGGGTATTTCAGCATTGTATGGATTGTTTGCTGGTGTTTATCATTGGTTTCCGAAGATGTATGGTAGAATGATGAATAAAAATCTAGGTTACATTCATTTTTGGGTGACTGCAATTGGTGCTTATGGAGTATTTTTTCCAATGCATTTTATTGGTATGGCTGGATTACCAAGACGTTATTATACTAACTCAAATTTCCCATATTTTGATGATTTAGCTGATACAAATATTTTAATTACAGTATTCGCTCTAATCACTGCTTCTGCTCAATTAGTGTTTTTATACAATTTCATCAGTTCTATGTTTTATGGTAAAAAGGCAGTACAGAACCCTTGGAAATCAAATACTCTAGAGTGGACAACACCTGTGGAGCATATTCACGGTAACTGGCCAGGTGCGTTGCCAATTGTTTATCGATGGCCTTATGATTATAGTAAGACTAAAGAAAATGGAGAGTATGTTATTGCTGGACAGGATTTTATTAGTCAAATCACCCCTTTACAGGTCGATGAAGAAGAAATGCATCATTAGCACTTTATTAAATATAGTAAAAAAGCCTTTTCATAATTATGAAAAGGCTTTTTTGATCATAACTCTAAAATTTTTCAACTTACTACTATACTAGTATAATTGCTCGCCCCTTTTGAAATCCCTATCTCTCGCATATTTTTTTTGTTATTTATCCATCCTACTGGTGTTCTTTGTTGGATTGTTTTTTGGTAATTATGAATTAATTCCTGTAAAGACCATTTCTTCGATAGCTCTTATTTGGATTTACTATGAAAATAGAGAGCAAGTTAGTTCTCTATATCTTTTTATTATTTCGATAATAATAATCAATGATATTTTGGTTTTAAGTGATTTTGATCGTTATTTCAATATAATAGGCATTCTACTCCCTTTATATTATATTTTAAGTTCATATGTATTATTGCCCTATATTTCTATACGTAATTTTAGATATAAAGAAGTATTTACCCCTTCTGTCTTTATTGGTATGTTTCTTATATTATATCTAACATTTTCAATTTTTAGTTTGGTATTAAATAACCTTAGAAATTCAATCGGATTCGCCATCCTAATAATAGGATCTTTATTTTATTATTTAGCTAGTTGTTTTGTTATTTATATTCGTAATCAATATTCTCATGCTTATTATGTCTTAATCGCAGCAATTTGTTGCATTTTGGTCAATGCAATGCTTCCTGTACAAGAGCTTTATTATAATAATTCTATTTTGGACGCAGTTATTTATTCAACCGATGTGGTAGCGATGTTGTTTTATCTTAAATTTTTAATAGCTGCTAGTTACATTGATAAATCTGATACGCCTGCTTTTTTTTAAAACAGTAATTTAGTGTATTAGTTGTGTTAGATTGTGACACCACTATACAAATTGGGTTGTGTATTGTCATAAAAATTTATCTTCTTCTAGTTAATTTAATTGTTTACGTAGCTATTAGTTTGTTCTAGTTTTAAGCATACTTAAAAAGCAAATGAAAAGTAGTTTTATGAATTAGTATGTTATCTTTGTTATTAACAAGTCAGAAACTATAAGATTAGCTATTTATGAATCAAAATCTCGATCCTTCAGCAGATAATTTTTCAAATGATGAATTAGATATCGAAAGAGCTCTAAGGCCTTTGTCTTTTGGAGATTTTGCAGGTCAGGATCAGGTATTAGAAAATTTACAAATATTTGTACAAGCAGCCAATCAACGGGAGGAAGCATTAGATCATACTTTATTTCATGGCCCTCCTGGTCTGGGTAAGACTACTTTGGCTCATATTTTGGCAAGTGAATTGGGTGTAGGAATTAAAGTTACTTCAGGACCAGTATTGGATAAACCTGGGGATTTAGCAGGGCTTTTGACAAATTTAGACGATCGAGATGTTCTTTTCATAGATGAAATTCATAGATTAAGTCCGATAGTAGAAGAGTACTTATATTCTGCAATGGAGGATTACAAAATCGATATAATGATTGAGAGCGGTCCTAATGCACGTACGGTTCAAATTAACCTAAATCCATTTACTTTGGTCGGTGCCACTACACGATCAGGGCTATTAACTGCGCCCATGAGAGCGCGATTTGGGATACAATCACGTTTACAATATTATACGACAGAATTATTATCTACGATTGTAGAACGTAGTGCAACAATTTTAAATGTTCCAATATCCATTGAGGCTGCAATAGAAATCGCCGGTCGTAGCAGAGGAACCCCGCGGATTGCCAATGCGTTGTTGCGTAGAGTTCGGGATTTTGCTCAAATTAAAGGCAATGGTACAATTGATATCGATATTTCACGGTTTGCATTAAAGGCCTTAAATGTGGATGCACACGGCTTAGACGAAATGGATAATAAAATATTACTTACCCTTATAGATAAGTTTAAAGGCGGACCAGTTGGGATAACTACTTTGGCAACAGCAGTTAGCGAAAGTGCAGAAACTATTGAAGAGGTATACGAGCCTTTTCTAATTCAACAAGGATTTATTATGAGAACACCAAGAGGTAGAGAAGTGACCGAAGCTGCCTATCAACATTTGGGTCGTAATAAAGGTGGTGTACAAGGAGGGCTTTTTTAATAAGTTAAAAGTTACCTACTAAATAACAAGTAGGTATATCCAATGAATTCTTCAAAAGTTAAATATTCTGAGATGATTAAAGCAGAGGCAGAACGCTTGGGCTTTTTATCATGTGGTATTAGTAAAGCCGAATTTTTGGAGGAAGAAGCACCCCGTTTAGAGCGTTGGCTTACCAAAAACATGAATGGTGAGATGCGTTACATGGAACATCATTTTGACAAAAGATTGGATCCTACGCTACTGGTTGATGATGCTAAAAGTGTGGTATCACTTTTGTTAAATTATTTTCCATCTCAACAACAACATGATCCAAATGCTCCCAAAATTTCTAAATATGCATACGGTCAAGATTATCATCACGTTATAAAATCAAAATTAAAAGAACTTACACAGTTTATTACAGAAAATATAGGAGAGATAAAAGGAAGGGCTTTTGTAGATTCAGCACCGGTACTTGATAAAGCATGGGCAGCCAAAAGTGGTTTGGGCTGGATCGGTAAAAATAGTAACTTAATAACGCAAAAGGTAGGTTCTTTCTATTTTATTGCAGAACTTATAATTGATTTAGAAGTAGCTTATGACAGTAAAACAACCGATCACTGTGGATCTTGCACCAAATGTATAGACGCTTGCCCTACGCAAGCAATCGTTGATCCTTATGTAGTGGATGGGAGTAAGTGTATCTCATATTTAACAATCGAATTGAAAGAAGCTTTGCCAAGTGAATTTCAAAACAGTATGGATAATTGGGCCTTTGGTTGTGATGTTTGCCAAGACGTCTGTCCTTGGAATCGTTTTTCAAAACCACATCAAGAGCCTCTTTTTAACCCTAAACCAGAGCTGCTTGAAATGACCAAGAAAGATTGGGAAGAAATTACACAGGAGGTTTTTTCAAAAGTTTTTCAAAAATCTGCAGTAAAACGAACTAAATTTTCTGGATTACAGCGTAATATTGACTTTTTAAAAGGAAACTCATGAACGATTCAAAGAATACCTATTTTCATTATGACATCTCATTGAGACTTGTACCTTTGTCTATTCCATTTTTAAATGGTATTAGTTATTATACAAATGGTATTTAACTATTGATGAAATAGAACATATAAATAAAAGATATACTATCTAGTAATAAATAATATAGACTATGAGTATCGAAAGTAAACGAAGAGAAGCTTTAATATATCATGCCAAACCTACCCCAGGTAAAATAAAGGTGGTACCTACAAAAAAGTATGCCACACAACGAGATCTTTCGTTAGCTTATTCTCCTGGTGTTGCAGAGCCTTGTTTAGAGATAGAGAAAGATATTTCAAACGTATACCGATATACTGCTAAGGGTAATTTGGTAGCAGTAATTTCTAACGGAACTGCTGTGTTAGGACTTGGTGATATTGGACCAGAAGCCTCAAAACCTGTGATGGAAGGGAAAGGTTTACTATTTAAAATTTTTGCTGATATCGACGTTTTTGATATTGAAGTAGACACCAAAGACGTCGAAGCGTTTATACAAACCGTCAAAAACATAGCCCCAACTTTTGGAGGAATTAACTTAGAAGATATCAAAGCGCCAGAAGCTTTTGAGATAGAAAGACGCCTTAAAGAAGAGCTTGATATCCCTGTAATGCATGATGATCAACATGGGACTGCTATCATTTCTGCAGCAGCGTTATTGAACGCTCTTGAGATCACTAATAAAAAAATTGAAGAAGCAAAAATTGTAATTAGTGGGGCGGGTGCAGCGGCAATTTCGTGTACACGCTTATACAAAGCTTTAGGAACAGCTCCCGAAAATATTGTAATGACCGATAGTAAGGGTGTTATTCGTAAAGATAGAGAGAATCTAACCTCAGAGAAAACCGAATTTGCTACATCAAGAGATTTACATTCTTTAGAAGATGCAATGATCAATGCCGATGTTTTTGTTGGTTTATCAATGGCTAATCTTGTCACTCAAGAGATGCTACTTTCTATGGCAAATGATCCAATAGTTTTTGCTATGGCAAATCCAGACCCCGAGATAGATTATAATCTAGCCATTCAAACACGTGCAGATCTTATTATGGCTACAGGTAGAAGCGATAATCCTAATCAAGTAAACAATGTTTTAGGCTTTCCTTTTATCTTTAGAGGTGCGCTAGATGTACGCGCTACTTCAATCAACGAAGAGATGAAAATGGCCGCAGTAAAGGCACTGGCAGCTTTGGCCAAAGAGCCTGTTCCCGAACAAGTTAATATCGCCTATGGAGAAACACGTTTAAATTTTGGTCGTGACTATATTATTCCTAAGCCTTTTGATCCCAGATTAATTGCAAAAGTACCTCCAGCAGTTGCCAAAGCGGCAATGGACAGTGGTGTGGCGACCGAACCAATTCATGATTGGGAAAAGTATGAGGATGAGTTACTGGAGCGAATGGGTAATGATAACAAACTTGTACGATTACTTTTGGATAGAGCCAGAACAAATCCAAAAAAAGTTGTTTTTGCAGAAGCAGATCATTTAGATGTTTTGAAAGCTGCGCAAACTGTTATGGAAGAAGGAATTGCTTACCCTATCTTACTAGGTCGCAAAGATATTATTTTGGAACTCATGGTCGAACTCGATTTTAATCCAGACGATATTACCATTATTGATCCAAAAGCTGATGAAGAAATCGATCGTAAAAACAGGTATGCAAAAAAATATTGGGAAGCCAATAATCGTAAAGGAATTACCTTATATGATGCTGAAAAATTAATGCGAGAGCGTAATTATTTTGCAGCAATGATGGTGAATGAAGGTGACGCAGATGCACTACTTTCGGGATATTCGAGAAGCTATCCTTCTGTAGTAAAACCTATGCTAGAACTTGTTGGCTTAGCAAGAGGCGCTACGCGTATTGCAACTTTGAATGTTATGATGACAAATAAAGGTCCGTTGTTTATAAGTGATACCTCTATCAATATAGACCCTAGTGCAAAAGAAATGGCAAAAATTGCTCATATGACTGCCAAAACAGTAGAAATGTTTGGAATCACACCTGTTATGGCTATGATTTCTTACGCTAATTTTGGCTCGTCCAAACATCCCAACGCTTCAAAAGTTAAAGAAGCCGTTTCCTATCTGCACAGATACTATCCAGAATTATTGGTTGATGGAGAGTTACAAATGGATTTTGCTCTTAATCGAAAGATGAGAAAAGCGAAATTTCCATTTTCAAAATTAAATGGACAAAAAGTAAATACCCTTGTTTTTCCAAATTTGGATTCGGCGAATAGTACATATAAGCTACTTAAAGAAGTTAATAACTCAGAATCAATTGGTCCTATAATGATGGGAATGCGCAAACCTGTACATATACTGCAATTAGGAGCCAGTGTCGAAGAGATAGTGAATATGGCCGCGGTAGCTGTGATCGATGCTCAGGAAAAGGAAAAGAGAGAGCGTTCTCACGAACTATCGACAAATTCGTAATAGGAAAAAAAGATTTTTTCAATAGCTGCTAGTAACAAATGAGTAAAATCAACAGGACTTACTCATTCTTGGTTAATCATTACTTTTGACGATTAATTTTATTACATTTGGTTCGATAACTATAAAATAATATAATGATTACACACCTGAGAGGGAAACTGGTAGAGAAAAATCCTACTGATGTTGTTATTGATTGCAACGGTGTTGGGTATTTACTACATATATCATTACATACCTATTCCTTATTGCCAGAAGGAGAAGTGATTCAATTATATACCCATCTTCAAATCAAAGAGGATGCTCACACTTTATATGGCTTTCATCAAAAAAGTGAACGTGAAATTTTCAGACTTTTGATCTCAGTTTCTGGAATTGGGGCAAGTATTGCAAGAACCATGCTATCCTCTTTAGATCCCGATCGTGTTAAAGAAGCAATAGCATCAAGTGATGTAGCTACAATTCAATCTATCAAGGGAATTGGTGCTAAAACTGCGCAGCGAGTGATCATAGATCTTAAAGATAAAATTCTTAAAGTTTATAATTTGGATGAAGTTTCTGTTTCACAAAGCAATACAAATAAAGATGAAGCGTTATCTGCTTTAGAAACCCTAGGATTTAATAGAAAACTTGCAGAAAAAGCTATCGATCGTGTACTTAAAGAAGCTCCACAGGAAACAGTTGAAAACATCATAAAGCAAGCTTTAAAAAAATTATAAAACATTGAGAGTGTTTAAGAATTTACATGTTAGTTTTTTTAAACGATTTGCCTGGATACTACTAGCATATACGGGTATAGTGTTTGGTCAAGAAACCGAAACTATTAGGGATTCTACAAGTACCACTTTCTCTTTGGGGCGTATTGCACTTAATGACCCTAATAGTATCGTATCCAAATATGAATTTGATCCTGTTACAAATCGATATATTTATAGGGAAATGTTGGGTCAGTTTAATGTACGATACCCACGTTTTTTAACACCCGAAGAATATGAAGAGCTTGTTGATGAAGAGCAACGTCGATTGTATTTCAAAGATAAAATCGATGCTTTTAGTGGTAAAAAAGAAGGTAGTGAGGAAAAACGAAAAAACTTGCTTCCTGTTTTTTATGTCAATTCAAATTTTTTCGAATCAATTTTTGGAGGTAATGAGATAGAAATAGTTCCGCAAGGTTCTGTTGAGATGGATTTGGGAATGCTTTATACAAAACAGGATAATCCAGCATTTTCTCCTCGTAATAGAAGTAACTTCACTTTTGATTTTGATCAGCGAATAAGTCTTAGTTTATTAGGTAAGATCGGAACACGTCTTCAGATTACAGCAAATTATGATACAGAGTCAACTTTTGACTTTCAGAATCAATTAAAACTTGAATACACCCCAACAGAAGACGATATTATTCAAAGTATAGAAGTTGGTAATGTAAGCATGCCGTTAAATAGTTCTTTGATTCAGGGTGCGCAAAGTCTTTTTGGAGTCAAAATGGGGCTACAGTTCGGGAAAACTACGATAACTGGAGTTTTTTCAGAACAACGATCTGAGACAAAATCAGTGAACGTAGAAGGAGGAGGAACTGTAGAAGATTTTGAGTTTTTTGCATTGGATTATGACGAGAATAGACACTTTTTTTTAGCACATTATTTTAGAGATTCTTATGATCAGGCATTACGTAGTTACCCTTTTATTAATAGTAACATACAAATCACACGTACCGAAGTTTGGATAACGAATAGAGCTACGAGTTCTCAGAATATATCAAATGCTCGTAACATTGTAGCACTCGAGGATTTAGGAGAGGGCCCCACTCAAGGTAACTCGACAATTCCTGCATCGCTTTTTAATACAACCCTAGGAGCTTTTCCAAATAATAATAATAATGACTTAGACCCACTAGCAATAGGCGGGACTGGTCCTATAACCACAGCGATACGACAAGCTGCTACAGTAAATCAGAGTTTTAGAGGAGCAATTTCAGGATTTCAAGAGGGCTTTGATTATGTAACTTTAGAAAATGCCCGACAATTAAGCCCCAATGAATATACAGTACATCCGCAATTGGGGTATATATCTCTAAACCAAAGACTTAATAATGACGAGGTTTTAGCGATTGCTTTTCAATATACAGTTGGTAATAAAGTGTATCAAGTAGGTGAATTTGCAAATGGTGGCGGTGTAGAAGCTACGGTAGGTGAAAGTACTGCTTCTCCAGATGATGCTGGGTCTAGCCAAAACTTGGTGGTAAAAATGCTTAAGAGTTCTATTGTCAATATCAACCGTCCTGTTTGGGATTTGATGATGAAGAATATATACAGTACTGGTGCATTTCGTTTAGAACAAAATGATTTTAGATTAAATATCTTGTATACCAGTCCATCACCAGTTAACTTTATACGACCAGTAGAGGGAACAACACTGCCCGACGATGTTGCTCAAACAACTTTACTTAAAGTATTTAATTTGGATCGACTTAACCCAAATAATGATCCAGTAGCAGGTGGAGATGGTTTTTTTGACTACGTTCCTGGTATCACTGTCGATACCGAGAATGGTAGAATTGTTTTTACCACCGTAGAACCTTTTGGGAGTCATTTGTTTAATAAATTAGAAAATGGCGCATCTACTTCAAGCTATAGCAATCCAGAGACATACAATCCTAATCAAAAACAATATGTATTTAGAGAACTGTATACACAAACTAAAGTTGCTGCGGAGCAGCAAGCAGCTAATAAGAATTATTTTCAATTAAAAGGAAGATATAAATCTTCTGGTCAGGGGGGAATCCCTTTAGGAGCATTTAATGTGCCACAAGGATCGGTAACTGTTACGGCAGGTGGCCGCGTTCTACAAGAAGGTGTTGATTATACAGTAAATTATCAGTTAGGACGAGTGAATATTTTGGATGAAGCACTTTTAGCATCAAACACTCCAATTCAAGTTTCTACAGAAAATAATGCTGTTTTTGGGCAACAGACCAAACGTTTTACTGGATTGAACATTGAACATAAATTTAGTGATAAACTTCTGGTTAGTGGTACGTACCTAAACTTAAATGAACGACCCATCACTCAAAAATCTAGTTACAGTTATGAGCCCATTAATAATACAGTGCTAGGTTTTAACTTTAATTATGCTACAGAGGTACCTTTACTAACAAGAATGGTTAATAAGTTACCCAACATCGATACCGACGTCCCTTCTAATGTGTCTATTCGTGGAGAAGGAGCCTATTTAATTGCAGGAGCACCCAAAGGAGCTGATTTTAATGGAAAAGTTACTACCTATATTGACGATTTTGAAGGAGCACAAACTATGATTGATGTCTCTTCACCAATCTCTTGGGAACTATCAAGCGTTCCCTTAGGTTTTGAGAATAGTCCTATAAATCCTGCGAATCCAAGTGAAGTCTTGGCTACGGGTTATAAGAGATCAAAATTAGCGTGGTATACAATTGACCCTGTTTTTTACAGTGGTGGTAGGCCTAGCGGTATTTCTGATCAAGATTTGGCTTCTAATGCTACGCGTCGTGTATTTAATAATGAAATTTTTCCAGATACAGATATTGTTCAAGGGCAAACTTTGGCGCTCTTTACACTGGATTTGCAATACAACCCTACTGTACGAGGCCCTTACAATTTTAATCCTGCGTATGCACCAAACAGCACAAGTGCAAAGCCAGATCCAAGAGGGAATTTTGGCGGAATAACAAGACAGCTAACGTCTACTAATTTTGAACAATCCAATGTTGAGTTTATTGAGTTTTGGTTGATGGACCCATTCATTGATGATCAAACAAATCCTGGAGGTACAATCGTTTTTAATTTGGGGAATATTAGTGAGGATGTCTTGGCAGATGGAAGAAAACAATATGAGAACGGTCTACCAGCAAATAATCTAGAAAACGCTACCGTGACAACAGATTATGGTCGAGTTCCTGTGAATCAGTCCTTAATTTACGCTTTTGATACCGAAGGACAAGCTAGATCAAATCAAGATGTAGGATTTGATGGGTTAGGTGATAGTGATGAAAAAACAAAGGATGAATTTAGAGATTATAGTAGTCTAGCAGATCCCGCTGGAGATAACTATACCTATTTTTTACAAGCAGAGGGAGATATTTTAGAGCGTTACCTGGATTATAATGGAATCGAAGGAAATTCTCCAACCGAAGTAACAGATGATAATCGTGGTAATACTACTTTTCCTACAGCCGAAGATATCAATAGAGATAATACTATGAATACCATTAATAGTTATTATCAATATGAAATCCCCATCTTTCCAGGTATGGATGTAGGTTTAGATAATAATACAAATTACATTACAGATGTTCGAGAGGATGAAATAGAGGTTTTGAATGGGCAACGCTTAAAAACTAGATGGGTTCGTTTTAAAGTACCTATCTACGAACCAACGCAGGCATTTAATATTAGCGATTTTAGATCCATTCGATTTATGCGCTTATTTTTGACAAATTTTGAGCAACAAACTATTCTTCGTTTTGGTACGTTAGATTTAGTCCGTGGAGATTATAGACGTTACACACAAATAGGGAATACCACAAATGATCCCACCAGCGGTTTAAATGTATTTGGCAATAGTGAAATCATTGTTACCTCTGTAAGTGAAGAACAAACTGTCAACTATACTACACCGCCAGGTGTTGAACGTGAAGAACTTTTAAACAATAATACTACCATACGTGAAGATGAGCAAGCCTTGGCTCTTACGGTTAATGGGTTGCAAAACAATGATGCAAGGGGCGTGTACAAAAACTTTAATGTTGATATGCGCCAATATGAGAATTTAGAAATGTTTTTACATGCAGAAAATGTACCTAGCAACAATACATTAGGTGATAATGATTTAACTGCGTTTGTAAGAATGGGTAATGATTTTACAGATAATTTTTATCAAATTGAAATCCCCTTAAAGGTGTCATCACGAAATGATAAGGCTGAAGACCTTGTTTGGCCAGAGGCTAATAGGTTAAATTTACCTTTATCAGCATTACAAGATATCAAAGCAAGAGTTTTTGCTAGTGGTAGCGGTTTTCAAAATAATCAACTTAATTTATTTAATGTAGAAGGAACTAATTTACGTGCCGGTATTAAAGGAAATCCTAGCTATGGTAATATACGAGTTATGATGGTTGGAGTTAAGAATGAAAGCGGTGAAACGCAATCAGGAACGGTTTGGTTTAACGAAATGCGTCTTAGTGATCTTAAAAATCAAGGTGGTTGGGCAGCAGTGGGTAGTGTAGATGCAAACATTGCTGATTTTGCAACCATGAGTGCTTCAGGAAAAATGAGTACGATTGGATTTGGTAGTATTGAGCAAGGCCCAAATGAACGAAGTCGAGAAGACCATAAGCAATATGATTTAACTACAAATGTAAACGTAGGGCAGTTGTTGCCAAAAAAGTGGGGAATTCAGATACCTTTTAATTATAGTCGAGGTGAAGAGTTGATTACTCCTCAATTTGATAACTTTTTTGAGGATTTAGAGCTAGAATCAAATTTGGATAATGCGGTTTCAGAACAAGCGCGAGATTCTATTCTTAATGTCAATACTAATTATACCAAGCGACAAAGTTTCAGTGTTATCGGATTAAGAAAAGAGCGAACTGGTGATGCTAAACCTATGCCCTATGATGTAGAAAATTTAGCGTTTTCTGGTACATATAATCAAACCGATCACCGTGATTACGAGATCGAACGTTCAATTGATCAAAATGTACGTGTTGGAGGAACTTATGACTTTAGTTTTCAGCCTAAAGAAATCACGCCACTTAAACAGGTGAAGTTTTTGGGTAAAAGTAAATATTTTGATTTGCTAAAGGATTTTAATTTTAATTTACTTCCAACTAGTATTTCAGTAAATTCGAATATAAATCGTCAATTTAATAAGCAAACATTTCGCGATATTACTTTAACAGAAGAAAGTATAGGTATTGACCCTTTGTATCAGCGTAATTATTTGTTTGATTGGCAGTATGGTGTTAATCATAATCTTACAAAATCACTTAATTTTAGTTTTACTTCTGCAAATAACAGAATTGTAAAGAATTTTATTGATGAAGAAACTAATGCTGTAGATAATTCTGTAGGTTTATGGAGTGGTTTCTTAGACATAGGAGATCCAAATACCCATAGCCAGCAACTGCAAGTAAATTATGAAATACCTCTTAATAAAATTCCAATTTTCAAGTTTTTAAGAACTACTTATTCATATACTGGTGATTTTCAATGGACCAAGGGTAGCGAGGTTTTCAATACATTGGACGACATACCAGATTTAGGTAATACTATTCAAAATGCAAATGTTCATACAGTAAACGGGTCGTTGGATATGCGATCTTTTTATAAATATGTTGGTCTTACCAAGGTAAAATCAAATAAAAAGAAAGGAAATAAGGATAATAAAAATAAGCAGGTTGGGCAATCCACCGCAGACAGTAATCATAAGGCTAAACCAAATGCAAAAAAAGGAAAATTAAGTGTGGGTAATAAGGCGTATAACACCTTAATTGGTCTTGTGACCTCGGTTCGAAAGATTAATGTAAACTATCAACAAGATAATGGTATCTTTTTGCCTGGATATCTTAGAGCACCAGGCTTTGCAGGAACCCTTAAACCGACTGTTGGTTTTACTTTTGGGAGTCAGTCCGAAATTAGAGATCTTGCAGCGCGCAATGGTTGGTTAACCTTATATCAAGAATTCAATCAACAGTACAGTGAAGTTGAAGGTAGACAATTTAATGTTCAAGCTACGGTAGATCTGGCTAAGGATTTGAAAATTGATGTAAGCGCAAGTCGCAACTATTCTGAAACCTATAATGAAAGTTATCGTGTTGATATTAATGAAGATTTAGAATATACTTCTTTAGCGCCTAATACATTTGGTAATTTTACTATCTCGACACTCTTGATTAAGACGGCTTTTAGTAAAAGTGATCAATTTAATTCAGAATCTTTCGAAAAATTTAGAAGTAACCGTCAAATAATAGCAGAACGTTTAGCTCGAGATCACTACCAAGGACAGGAAATACCAAGAGAATCTGAAGAATTAGCAGATAGCAATGGTTATAGGTACCCAGTTGGATTTGGTAAAACAAATCAAGCAGTTTTATTACCAGCTTTCTTGGCAGCCTACTCTGGAAAAGATGCTAGTGATGTTCAAAAAGGAGCTTTTAGAGATACTCCATTGCCTAATTGGGATATAAAATATACTGGATTAATGAACTTGAAATGGTTTAAGAAAAATTTTAAACGTTTTTCAATGGCGCATGGCTATAGGGCAAATTATACGATTAATCAATTTCAAACTAACTTAGACTATAATCCGAGTGCTCCAGAAGAAAGAGATCAATCTGATAATTTTAAAAATCCAGAGTTATATGCAAATGTTAACCTGACAGAACAATTTAGTCCGTTGATGCGTCTTGATATGGAGATGCGAAATTCCATCAAAATTTTAGCTGAATGGAAAAAGGATCGGGCATTGTCATTGAGTTTTGACAATAATTTACTGACAGAGATCAACGGTAATGAATACATTATTGGATTGGGTTATCGCTTAAGCGATTTAACTTTTACCACGCGTATTGCAGGAAAAAAACAGGTTATAAAGAGTGATTTAAATTTCAGAGCTGATCTATCGCTACGACAAAATGAAACTATTATACGGTATCTGGATGTTGATAACACGCAGGTGACTGCTGGACAAGATATTTACGGAATAAAGTTTACTACAGATTATGCGTTGAGTAAGAATCTAACGGCTTTATTCTTTTATGATCACACATTTTCTACATACTCGATATCTACAGCATTTCCTCAAACAACGATTCGTGGAGGTTTTACACTTCGTTATAATTTTGGAAACTAATCTGTTTTTCTTTAAAATTTTTTATTTTATTAAATAAAATACAATTAATTTCGTCCAATATTATTAATTGAATAAAATTATAGTAAAATGAATATTCCTTCAGAATTAAAGTACACAAAAGATCACGAATGGATCAAAATTGAAAATGATGTTGCTACAGTTGGTATCACCGATTTTGCACAAAGTGAATTAGGTGATATCGTTTATGTTGAAGTAGAAACTGTGGGAGAAACATTGGATCAAGAAGAAGTTTTTGGTACCGTTGAGGCAGTAAAAACAGTTTCAGATTTATTTTTACCGCTTTCTGGCGAAATCATAGAATACAATGATGCCTTAGAGAGTGATCCCGAGACTGTGAATAGTGATCCCTATGGTGCTGGTTGGATGGTTAAGATAAAAATATCTAACACTTCTCAAATAGAAGGTTTAATGAACGCTGATGCATATAAGGAACTTATTGGAGCATAGAAATCTATTTGTTCTCGTACTCGCTGCAACATCAGTACTCACTTATTTATCCTTGGGTACTATTAGTTCCCCTATTTCAAGTTTATCAAACAGTGATAAGATAGGTCATGCTATAGCTTATTTTGTTTTTACCTGTATATGGTTTGCATTTTTATATTTTTCTAAAAAATTAAAATATAGTTTTTTAAAGAGTATACTATATTCTGCAATGATTTGTTTTGGCTATGGGGTGTTGATGGAAATAGCGCAAGGAATATTTACGACATATCGATATGTTGAGTTATTTGATGTATTGGCAAACACTAGTGGCATTGTTATTGCTGTATTGTTTGTGTTTGTATTAAGACTAAAGATAGAAAGTATATAGATTTTATCTTTGGTTATTGATAGATAAGTCAATAGGATCTAAGCAACCATTTTTAAATTATCAATAAATGTTAAAAATTTTAATTTTTCAGTGACAATTAAGTTGTAGCTTGGAAAAGTTAAAAGAATTTAGCTATTTTAGCAACCCTATAATAACATTGTAATATGGAACCAAAGAAAAATCCTAAAGCAGATTTAACAAGAAGAAGTACATTGTTTTTACAACTTGGACTAATCTTGGTGCTTTTTATTACCTGGCAGGGTATAGAGTGGAAGACGTATGATAAAAGTAACATCGATATAGGTCAAGTAGACCTCGATGAGCTTGAAGAAGAAGATGTGCCAATTACTCAAGATTTGAGTGTGCCACCACCGCCACCGCCACCGCCACCAGCGCCAGAAATTATTGACGTGGTTGAGGATGAGGAAGAGGTTGAAGAAACTATAATTGAATCTACAGAAACTAACCAAGAAGAAGAGATCGTAGAGGTTGAAGAGGTAGTTGATGTAGAAGAAGATGAGGTAATAGCAGATGTTCCTTTTGCAGTAATTGAAAATGTACCTGTTTTTCCTGGATGTGAAGGAGAAAATGGTAACGATGCTAAGAAAAAATGTATGAGTGATAAGGTTAAGACTTTTATTAACCGTAAGTTTAATACAGACCTAGGTAGCGAGCTAGGACTTTCTGGAGTTAATAGAATTTATGTTCGTTTTAAAATTGATAAGTCTGGTAACATTGTAGGTGTTCAAGCTCGTGGTCCACATCCACGACTAGAAAAAGAGGCACAAAGAGTAGTAAATATGCTACCCAAAATGACTCCAGGTAAGCAACGTGGAAAATCTGTAGGGGTTTTATATTCATTACCCATAGTTTTTCAAGTTCAAGACTAAGTACGAATACATTCAAAATAATTAAAATCCCGTCTCAGGTACCTGAGACGGGATTTTAATTATACAACATGTTCAATCAGGTTCTTGGATTCCTTCATAGGGATGTAATGTAGATAGTGTTTTAAGATTCTAAGATTTTTGTATGTGGCAAGTCGTAAGTCATAAGAGTTTAACTAATTACAATCTTGTTAAAAGAAGAATATTGCATTACGATAAGTTGTCTAAAATGCTTTTAAGGCATATCTTTGCACAACTTTAAGAAAAGCATAACATAAGGTGCAAAATTTAAGTATAACCCAGATCGATACAGCAAAAGTTTCCATAGTGCAGGATTTTAAAGAAATCACAAAAATGCGTCTAGCATTAAGTGTGGTTTTTTCATCTGTAGCTGGTTATTTATTAGGAGTGGATACCATTTCATGGCAGACCCTAGTCCTTCTTGTAATAGGTGGGTATTTTATGGTTGGAGCTTCAAATGCTTTTAATCAAATTATAGAGCGTGATTTGGATGCAAAAATGGATAGGACTAAGAACAGACCTATTCCGTCAGGAAGAATGTCGGTACGTACGGCTTTTGTAATTGCTACGGTTTTTACAATTTTAGGAATTACAGTATTGTACATTATCAATCCTAAAACAGCTATGTTTGGAGCGATATCAATTTTTTTCTACGTTAGTCTTTATACGCCCTTAAAGACAAAAACACCGCTATCTGTATTTGTTGGAGCCATACCAGGAGCGATTCCTTTTATGTTGGGTTGGGTAGCCGCTACTAACAATTTTGGGATCGAACCAGGAACACTTTTTATGATTCAATTTTTTTGGCAGTTTCCTCATTTCTGGGCTATTGGTTGGTTTTTATTTGAAGATTATAAAAAAGGAGGTTTTTTCATGCTTCCTACTGGTAAAAGAGATAAGAGTACAGCAACGCAAATTATTGTATATACTCTATGGACTGTAGTTACTTCATTGATTCCTGTATTTGGAGTTACTGGAGCCCTGTATATCACGCCGTTTTCGGCTATTGTAATATTCGTCTTAGGGATGCTCTTTCTTAGATACGCGCTAAGGTTGTATAAGAACAGAGATGCAAAAACTGCTAAAGAGCTAATGTTGGTAAGTGTATCGTACATTACACTACTGCAAATTATATATGTTGCCGATAAATTATTACGTACATGGATTTAACACAAGGAACATTAAAAGAAAAAGTAAACCGTTCAAAGAAAACTATGATGTGGTTTGCAATGGTGAGTATGGGGATGGTATTTGCCGGATTGACTAGTGCATATGTTGTTAGTAAAAGTCGAAATGATTGGTTGTCTGATTTGGTTTTTCCTTCTGCATTTATGTATAGTACGGTGGTTGTAATTCTTTGTAGTTTATTTCTTTATTCCTCAATTAAGGCTATAAAAAAAGGAAATAGAGCTATAGCAACTGGTTTTCTACTAGGAACTTTAGTGCTAGGAATTCTTTTTATTTTTCTTCAGTTTAAAGGATTTGAAGATATCATTTCACAAGGTTATTTTTTTACTGGAAGTGAGTCGACGGTTACCACATCTTTTATCTATGCGATAGTAATTACACATATTGCGCATGTAGTAGGAGGGTTATTAGTACTTTTTACTGTTATTTATAATCATTTTAAACAAAAGTACCAGCCCGCTCAAACCCTTGGTTTAGAACTGGGTGCTATGTATTGGCATTTTGTAGACTTTTTATGGGTCTACCTCTTTTTGTTTTTATATTTCTTTAGATAATAAAATTGCTTACTTTTGTGTGAAATTTAACAATACCAAATTCTTTTTATGGAGACAACTGTTATTAAAACAGGTACAGAGGATAAAACTTGGGGTGGTGGTAATGAGCCACTAAAGGTGAGTTACGGTAAAATGATGATGTGGTTTTTTATCCTATCAGACGCACTCACGTTTTCTGGTTTTCTTGCTGCTTATGGTTTTTCAAGATTTAAGTTTATAAATTCTTGGCCTATTGCCGATGAAGTTTTTAATCACTTTCCTTTTTTACATGGTGTAGATGCACCCATGTATTATGTAGCATTGATGACTTTTATTTTAATTTTTTCATCTGTTACCATGGTGCTTGCTGTGGATGCAGGACATCATATGAAAAAAAATAAAGTTATCATCTATATGTTTCTTACTATTATAGGGGGAGCGATTTTTGTAGGTTCACAAGCATGGGAGTGGAAAAATTTTATTAAAGGTGAATATGGAGCTGTAGAGACCAAGGGTGGACAAATCTTACAGTTTGTGGACAGCCAAGGTCATCGTGTAGCTTTAAAAGATATAGCAGTTAATTTACCAAAAACACGATCAGAACATCAAAGTAAAAATGGTATCTGGTATCAAACTGGTGAAAGCCTGCCTACTTTTACAGTCGAAGAGATTAAACAAGGTTTTATGCAAAAAAAGGACTTGTTACTTCGTACACAAATATTGACTGAGTCAGGTGAAAAAACTATCCTATCTCGAGAAGCTTCTTTGAATAAATTGAACAAAGATGTAGTTGGTATTGTTGAAGGGGCCAATTTGAGACACAATGAATACGGTTCTCCACTATTTGCAAATTTCTTCTTCTTTATAACTGGATTTCATGGTTTTCACGTATTTTCTGGTGTCATTATAAATATCATTATATTCTTTAATGTTATTTTAGGAACGTATGAGAGAAGAAATAACTATGAGATGGTAGAGAAGGTAGGATTGTATTGGCACTTTGTAGATTTGGTGTGGGTATTTGTATTTACATTTTTCTATTTGGTATAATTTTTTTAAAGTAATAGCGTCTTATGGCACATGATACAGCACATCACGAATCGAATACAAAGAGAATCTGGAATGTATTTTGGTTACTTTCGGCAATAACAATTGTTGAAGTAATTTTAGGGATTATCAAACCTGCTTTCTTGGTTGAAACTACCATAGTTAGTATGAAGCTCCTAAATTGGATTTTCATACTTCTTACCATTTGGAAAGCATATTATATAACTTGGGCATTTATGCACATGGAGGGGGAGACCGCAGGTCTACGTAGATCGGTAGTTTGGACTGGGATCTTTTTAATTTGTTATTTAATATTTATTTTACTTACCGAAGGAGATTATATTTACGAGGTTTTTAAAAGTGGACATAAAAGCTGGGATTTTTAACTTCTAAGCTTTTATACTCTAAATATATAGTAAAAAGACGGTTCGTTTGAACCGTCTTTTTTATTTTTGTAGGATACTAATTTATGTAAATTATAATGAAAAAATTTCTGGTTCTTGGCGCGCTATTTATTCTTCCTTTGGTAGCCTATCTCTTTTTTGCTTCCGGAGTACATAATTTTGCTAAGCTCCCTGTATTACATAGAAATGTTGGAAATTTAGAAGGTTTTGAGAGTTTAGATGGGCAGAAAGTAGCATTAGAGAATAAGATTACAATTCTAGGTTTTTTGGGTAAAAATATAGAGAATAAAGAGGGTTACGCTTTTAATCTGAATCAAAAAATATATAAAAAGAATCACGGCTTTAACGACTTCCAATTTGTAATGATCTTACCCTATGGTAGTGAAGATGCGGCAAAAAACTTGATGAAGGAATTAGGGGTCATTACTAATGTTGAAGGATGGAATTTTCTATTTGGTACGCCAGAAACTATTAGAAGATTTTATAATAGCTTAGAATCACCTCATGCATTAGATAAAAATTTAGGTACTTCGTTTGTTTATATTATTGATAAAGAAACCAACTTAAGAGGTCGTGATGGGTCTATAGATGAGCAGCAGGTATATGGGTATGATACAAGCTCTGTAGCTGATTTAACAAATGTTATGACCGATGATGTTAAAGTTATTTTGGCAGAATACCGACTTGCGTTAAAAAAATATAAAGCAGATCGTGCAAATAACTAATAATAATTTTGTCGTAGTAGCTTTAAAAGTATATAGAGTAATTTGGCTTCGTGATAAAGTACTGGTTTGAAAAAAAATAATGAATAGTTAAAAAGAACAGATGAAAAAATATTCTTATGTAGGGATATCCTTTATTGTACTCATTTTTGGAATTATTTTTATTCCTAAAATTGTGAATCGAGTTACAAATACTTCTGTAACCGATAATAATAGGATGAGTGCAGATAATCCTATTGCTAACCAAAAATTGGCGTATATAAAAATTAATGGTGTACCAAGACAAGTGCCCGAATTTGCTTTTTTAAATCAGGACAGTCTTATTATAACAAACCATGATTATAAAGGTAAGGTGTATGTGGTAGACTTTTTTTTTACCAGTTGTCCTACCATATGTCCTAAGATGAGTAGGAATTTGGTGTTTTTACAAAATCAATTGAAAGAATATACTAATTTTGGAGTGGCTTCATTTTCTATTGATTCAAAACGAGATACGCCAACTCGTTTAAAGATATATGCTGAAAATTATGGTATATCTGATCCAGATTGGAATTTACTAACAGGAAGTCATGATGATATTTATGATCTCGCTAATGCAGGATTTAATATCTATGCTGCAGAAAACCCAGAGGTTGCGGGAGGTTTTGAACATAATGGCTTTTTTGCGCTTATTGATCAGGATGGTTACATAAGATCGCGTTATGATGCTTCTGGAAATCCTCTAATTTATTATAGAGGCACTATAGGAGTAGAAGAACAACAAGATGAAAATGGAGAGGAAGAGCAAATTTCTATCCTATTAGAGGATATCAAAAAATTATTAGCTACCAATGAATAATATATCTAGAAATTCTAATAAATACAACATTTGGATTGTTATACTCTCAATAATAATTCCATTAGCAGTGGCATTATTGTTTAGTGTTAATTTGAGAAAATTAGGTTTTGATGTTGCACCATTAACATTTTTACCTCCAATCTACGCTACTATAAACGGTTTAACCGCTTTTTTATTAATCGGCGCTTTATGGGCTGTCAAAAATGGAAAGGTCACTTTGCACGAGCGTTTAATGAAGTCAGCAATAGGTTGTTCGGTATTGTTTTTAGTAATGTATGTAGCGTATCATATGACCAGTGATTCTACCGTTTATCAAGGGACTGGATTTATTAAATATGTGTATTATTTTATTTTACTATCACATATTTTACTATCGATTGTGGTTATCCCATTTGTCTTAGTTACATATGTTCGAGCTATTACGGGTAAAATTAAGTTACATCGCAGGATTGCACGTATAACATTTCCAATATGGCTATACGTAGCTATAACAGGAGTGATAGTGTATATAATGATCTCACCTTATTATATCTAACGATGCATTTCATGAGATCTTTTCTTATTTTTATAAGTGTGTTATATACTTCGTTCGCTAACGTATATGCTCAATGTGCGATGTGTCGAGCTGTTCTAGAAAGTGAAGAAGGTCAAAAAACAGCTGAGGGGATTAATAATGGTATTGTCTACTTAATGATTATGCCATATATTCTTATTGCAGGAGTTGGCTATTTTATATATCGTAGCAGAAAAAAATCAAAGCTTCGATAATTTAACATTTCTATAACTTTTATAAATGTAACAAACTTTTAAATGCTACGTCTTGTAGTGGGAAAACAGTAAGTTTAGATATTTTAAAGTTCTTTCTTACAAACTGTTTAAAAGCTACTTACCATGATAGACATTAGGAATCTTCACAAATCTTATAACATGGGGAGCAATTCTTTGCATGTTTTAAAAGGAATTAATTTTAATGTAAATCAAGGAGAATTGGTCTCTATCATGGGTTCATCAGGTTCTGGAAAATCTACCTTTCTAAATATTTTGGGAATGCTTGACGAAGCCGATCAAGGCTCCTATACATTAGATGGTGTACAAATAAAAAATTTAAACGAAAAGATAGCCGCACGTTACCGTAATAAATTTTTGGGATTCATTTTTCAATCTTTCAATTTAATAACCTATAAAAATGCAATTGATAATGTTGGATTACCTCTATATTATCAAGGTCTTAAGCGTAAAGAGCGTAATGAACGTGCCATGCATTACTTAGAAAAAGTAGGTTTGGCAGAGTGGGCTACACATTTGCCTAATGAACTCTCGGGTGGACAGAAGCAACGGGTTGCCATAGCTCGTGCATTAGCTTCTGATCCTAAAGTATTATTAGCAGATGAACCAACGGGTGCGTTAGATACTAAAACCTCTTACGAAGTTATGGAGTTAATTCAAGGGATAAATGACGAGGGCAAAACCATTTTAATCGTAACTCATGAACCTGATATAGCGCAAATGACCAAAAGAATTGTCAATCTTAAAGATGGACTTATTATTGATGATACTCACGTAGAACAAATTAGAGCTACTGCATATGTTTAACATTGAACGATGGCAAGAGATTTTTGATACCATACGTAAAAATAAATTACGCACTTTTTTAACTGGTCTTTCTGTAGCATCGGGTATTTTTATATTAGTAGTACTACTTGGTGTCGGTCAAGGAATGCAGAACGGTATTTCGCAAGAGTTCGAAGATGATGCATCAAACAGTATATGGGTATGGACTCGAGCTACATCAGTCGAGCATAAAGGTTTGAATCCAGGACGAATATTCAACATGACTAATGAAGATTATAAGTTTATACATCGTAAGCATGAAAATCAAATTGAATTTCAATCGTCTAGAGTAAGAATAAGAAACGCGGTAATCTCTCACAAAAAAGAATCTGGTAGCTATTCAATAGAAGGTATTTTTCCAGACTTTCAATTTATCGAAAATGAAAGTATGATCAAGGGGCGTTATATTAATCAAAATGATATTTCCCAACGAGAAAAAGTGGCTATTATTGGATATAAGATCAAAAAGGATTTATTTAAAACGATCGAAGATCCAACAGGTCTTTCTATTTATCTTAATGATATTCCGTTTAAAGTTGTTGGTGTCTATTCTGATAAAGGTGGTGAACGAGAAGAAGATCGCGTATTTATTCCTTCTACAACAGCGCAGCAAATCTTTAATCGAGGACAAATAATTAACAACCTTTCATACACATTAAAGCCCGAAGATACTTTTGAAGCAACTGTGGCAAAATCAGAAGAATTTGTCGAATCGATGACCGCTTATTTAAAATCTAAACACATAATAGCACCAAGTGACGAACGTGCTATTGGTATTAATAATTCCTTAGAAAATGCGAAACGATTCTATGCCTTAATCTTTATGATTAAAGCATTTTTTTGGTGGGTAGGTATTTGTACCATTATTGCAGGTGTAGTTGGAGTAAGTAATATTATGTTGATTATTGTAAAAGAAAGGACCAAAGAGATTGGTATACGCAAAGCATTAGGAGCTTATCCTATTTCTATAATTGGGATGATACTGCACGAGGCTATTTTTGTAACAGCAATTGCGGGATTTACAGGATTAATTGGAGGGCTTTTACTTTTAGAAATTGTAGGTCCTTTTATTAAAACGGATTTTATTACAAATCCTTCTGTCAATTTTAATGTAGCCTTAACCACCGTTATTATTTTAGTTTTGGCTGGGGCTATCGCTGGGTTTTTTCCAGCTTGGCGGGCTGCGAGAATTAGACCAATTGTAGCACTTAGAGACGAATAGGATGATTAATAAAGAACAATGGAACGAGGTTTTGGAGGCGCTAACGGCTAATTGGTTTAGAACTGTATTAACAGCATTTGGCGTGTTTTGGGGGATTTTTATCCTGGTTATATTACTTGCGGCAGGTAAAGGGTTAGAAAATGGTGTCAAAAAAGGTTTTGGTGATATAGCTACTAATACTATGTTTATGTGGACTCAAACGATTTCCAAACCCTACAAAGGACTACCTAAAGGGAGAAATTATAACTTTAAGATTTCTGATGTTCCCTCTATAAGACAACAAGTTCCTGGGCTTCTTTATATTTCTCCCCGTAATCAACTTGGAGGATTTGGTGGGGCTAATAATGTAGTGCGAGGTCTAAATACAGGAGCTTATAATGTTTATGGAGACTATCCTGAAATAATAAAGCAAGATCCAATAAACATAACTTCAGGTCGATTTTTAAATTATGGGGATATTGAAGCTAAAAGAAAGGTTGCTATCATTGGCGACGGTGTAAAAAATGAATTATTCAATGCCAAGGAGGATCCCATTGGGCAATACATAAAAATCCAAGGAGTGAATTTTATGGTGATAGGCACTTATACCAAAAAGTCAAATAATGGAGATGGAGAACAAGGTCAAAATGAGATATTTGTTCCGTTTACTGCATTTTCTCAGGCATTCAATGCTGGAGATAAGGTAGGTTGGATGGCACTTACAGCAAAGGATGAGAACTCGATAACCAGCCTAAAAAAAGAAGTTATAAACGTAGTCAAAGCAAATCATACTATTCACCCCGAGGATGATAGAGCTGTTGGTAATTTTGATCTTTATCAAGAATTTAATAAGGTTAACGGACTTTTTATCGCTTTAAAAGGGGTTGCTTACTTTGTAGGTACGTTAGTCTTACTCTCAGGTATTATCGGGATTAGCAATATTATGCTTATCGTGGTTAAAGAGCGTACCAAAGAGATAGGAATTCGACGAGCATTGGGTGCTGCCCCAGGAGCTATTCGCGGACAAATATTATTAGAATCCATTTTTTTAACTATCATATCGGGAATGGCAGGTATAGCCGCTTCGACTGGAGTAATCTATATAGTCAATATGGTACTCGATAGTGGTCCCAGCAATAGCGATACGATGTTTGCAAATCCAAGTGTTGATTTAGTAGTAATATGTATAGCATTATTAATTTTGATTACGAGTGGACTTTTGGCGGGTTTAATACCTGCACAGGTGGCAATAAGAACAAAACCAATTGATGCTTTACGCACAGAATAAAATATAACCAACCAAACAGTATAAATAGTTCATCATCATGAAAAAAACGATTACCATTTTAATTCTACTTTTTGTAACAGCGGTTTTTATAGGTTCGCTATATTGGTTGTATCAAAAAAATCAGGAAGACCCAGTAACTTATAAGACTGAGAAACCTACCATCGAAAATATTACAAAAAAAACAGTAGCTACTGGGAGTATAGTTCCAAAAGAAGAGGTGCTTATTAAACCTAATATTTCGGGGATTATTGATGAAATTTATATAGAGGCGGGAGAGGTTATTAAATCCGGTGATTTAATTGCAAAAATTCGTGTAATCCCAAATGTCTCGTCCCTGCAAAGTGCAAAAAATGCTGTGCAGTCAGCTTCAATTCTATTAGATAATCAAAAGAAAATATTTACAAGACAAAAAGAACTTTTTGATAAAGGGGTGATTTCTGCCAATGAGTTTGATACGGCAGATGTGGGATATAAACAAGCAGTACAAGAATACCAAGCAGCGCAGCAAAATTATCAAATTATTAAGACAGGTACCGCTAGAGGTTTGGGTAGTGCAGCCAATACTATGATTCGGTCTACAGTAGCTGGAATGGTATTAGAAGTTCCTGTCAAGGTAGGAAATCAAGTTATAGAGTCTAATAATTTTAATGATGGTACCACAATAGCTGCGATTGCAGATGTTGGTCATATGATATTCGAGGGTAAGGTAGACGAAAGTGAAGTAGGTAAAATTAAGGAAGGACTACCCTTGCAAATTACGGTAGGTGCTATTGAAAATAAAACGTTTGACGCAGTTTTGGACTACATTGCTCCAAAAGGAAAAGAGGAAAACGGCGCTATACAGTTTGAAATAAAAGGAACGCTTAGTAAAACAGATACAACTTTTATTAGAGCAGGACTTAGTGCAAATGCTTCTATCATTTTGTCCAAGGTTGATAACGTAATAGCTTTGAAAGAAGCATTGATACAATACGATGCTACAACTCAAAAACCTTTTGTAGAGGTAGCCAAAGGTGATCAAAAATTTGAAAAGCAAAATGTTGAACTTGGTATTAGTGATGGTATCCATGTAGAAGTAAAAAGCGGAATTACCAAGGGTGATAGCGTAAAGGTTTGGAATCAAATTAAGAAACCCGAATTCGAAAATTAATTATTTTTAAAATTTTGTGTAACAACATTCATAAACATGATACAAATAGATATTATGAAAATTAAACTTTTAATTTTATGCTGCATTGTTTTTGGACTTTATGCTTCTCAAGCACAAGATAAACAATGGACCTTAAGAGAATGTATTGAATATGCGTTAGAAAATAATATTACTATTAAACAGTCTGCACTTAATATCGAAGTTGCCGATATTGATAAAAGTGACGCAATTGGTAATTTTCTTCCATCACTTAATGCTTCTGCATCTAATACCTGGCGTTCTGGTTTGGCAACAGATCCAATAACTAATGTTAACAGCACGCAAACGTTTAGAACATCTAGTTATGGAGTTAATGTTGGAGTTACCTTGTTTGATGGGTTAAGAAATGTGTATCAGTTACAAAGGGCTAAGATTAATAAGGTGCTTAGTCAATACAATTTGGGTAAATCAAAAGACGATATCGCTCTCTTTGTGGCTAATAGTTATTTGCAGGTATTACTGAATAAAGAATCTCTCAAAGTAATCGAGAAACAACATGCAATTACACTTGAGCAGTTAAAACGTACTACTGATTTGGTAGAAGCTGGTGTTTTGCCTCAAGGAGATCTTTTAGAAATCGAAGCAACATCGGCCGATGAATTAACAAGAATTGTTCAGGCAGAAAATGCTGTTTTGATCGCGCGAGTGAGTCTCGCACAAACACTATTAATTAAAGAGTACGAGAATTTTGATATAGCAGACCAAGAATATTTGGTTCCTTCTGCAGATATTTTAAATAAGACAATTGATGAAATACGTGCAACAGCTAGATCAGCACGATACGAAGTTCAAATAGCAGAGCAGAATAAAATACTAGCAGAAAAAGATTTACAAATTGCTAAAGGAGCATATTACCCAACATTAAATGGGTCATTTAACTATGGAACTAGCGAAGTAGGTAATAATACATTTACAACAGGAGGAGTGGATCCAGATAATCCTGTGATAACTCAGGAAATCGGTTTTGTCGGAAGTACGGGAGAACCTGTTTTTTCTAGCCAACCTAATTTACTATTGGTAGAATCCGGTCCCACGCCTTTTATTGAACAGTTATATCTCAATGATGGTGTTTCCTATGGTTTTTCGTTATCGGTTCCTGTTTTCAATGGTTTTTCTGCAAGAAATAATGTCAAGCGAAATAAAGTAAACGTAAAGCGTTCTGCTTTTCAATTGGAACAAGCAGCTTTGGATTTGGATAGCAATGTGTACCAAGCGTATTTAGATGCAAAAGGAGCTGCAGAAGCTTTTGAAGCATCCCAAGTTGCTGTGAATGCACAAGAAAAAGCATACGAATATGCTAAAGATCGCTACGATGTAGGATTGACAAATGCATTCGATTTTAGTCAATCCAAATTTAGATTAGAAAATGCACAGAGCAATGCAGTACAGGCAAAGTTTGATTATATTTTTAAAATAAAGGTGCTCGAACTTTATTTTGGGATAAAACTTGCCGACATCAAATTATAACGACAATAGCTACAACGTCATGAGTAAAAAAACTATTATTTACATGGTCATTATTGTATTCATACTTATTTGTGGTCTTATATATGGTAAAAAAGCAGGATGGTTTGGTAAAGGAAGTGACTATAAAACTGTAGAGATTGCTGCTATTAAAAAGATTGATATAACCGAAACGGTTGCAGCTACAGGTAAAATTCAACCAGAAATTGAAGTTAAATTATCCTCCGAAGTTTCAGGAGAGATTATAGAGCTCCCCGTGACCGAAGGTCAACAGGTACAAAAAGGAGATCTTTTAGTCCGTATTAATCCTGACATTATTCAATCTGGACTCAATCGTTCCCAGGCCGCTTTGCTTAATGTAAAAGCTGGATTACAACAGGCAGAGGCTAGTTTAAAAGAAGCTCAAGCTAATTATGATAGAAATAAAGCATTGTTTGACAAAGGCGTTATTTCAAAAGCAGAGTGGGATCGATCAATTTCTGCCTTTGAAGTCGCACAAGCAGCTAAGCAATCTGCGTATTATAGTGTACGTAGTGCGCAAGCTACAGTTAATGAAGCAACAGATAATTTGAACCGCACGACTATTTATGCACCTATGAGTGGTACTATTTCCAAGTTAAACGTTGAACTTGGAGAACGAGTCGTGGGAACACAACAAATGGCAGGTACCGAAATTATGCGAGTTGCCAACTTAGACCATATGGAAGTTGTAGTGGACGTAAATGAAAATGATATCGTTAAAATTGAAGTCGGAGACTCAACCATTGTTGAGGTTGATGCTTATTTAAAAAAACAATTTAAAGGGTTAGTTACCGAAATCGCTAATTCCGCCGAAAATACTTTGAGTGCAGATCAAGTGACTAATTTCAAAGTAAAAGTTCGTATCGTTAAATCATCATACGAAGACTTAGTAACAGGGAAAGCTGCTTTTTATTCACCATTTCGTCCAGGAATGACAGCAACAGTGGATATCATAACTGCTAGACGTGAAGGCAGTATTGGTGTTCCAATTAGTGCTATTGTAATTAAGAGTGATACCACATCAAATAAATACAATTCTGAAACTGTATCTAATACGGAGAGCAAGTATGAATGCGTTTTTATTAAAAGTGGAGAGGTTGCTAAATTAAGAGTTGTTAAAACAGGTATTCAGGACGATACAAATATCGAAATTACTAGTGGCTTAACAGAAGGAGAAGAGGTAATCATAGGGCCATATACTGTAGTTACAAAATCACTTAAAAATGGTGATAAGGTTACGATTGAAAACAAAGAGCAAGATAAATAATACTCAAAGCCTATTTGAATATCTTTGTATTCTAAATTTTTGAAATGGGTTATATACTTTGTTTAGAAACAGCCACTACTAATTGTTCTGTTGCCTTAACCAAAGATGGTGTTGTTGTCGCCATCAGAGAAGATACTGATGCTAATTATTCTCATGCAGAACGATTGCATGTTTTTATACAAGAAGTTTTAAAGGAAGCAAACTGTTCAATTTCTTTGTTAGATGCGATAGCAGTGGGCAAGGGTCCTGGTTCTTATACAGGATTGCGTATAGGCGTAGCCGCCGCAAAAGGATTGTGTTATGCACTGGATATACCATTAATAGCATTACCTACATTAGCATTATTAGCATTACAGGTTAAGAATATAGAAAAAAGCTCTCTAATCATTCCGATGTTAGATGCTCGCCGTATGGAGGTATATGCTTCAGTCTATGGTCATGACCATAGTGAACTACGAGAAACTCGAGCAGAGATTTTAGAAAACAATTTTTATACAGAATATTTAGATCAGGGTTCCGTATATTTTATAGGAAGCGGTGTAGCCAAGTTTTCTAAAATTTGCACCCATAATAATGCCAAATTTATAGAGAACGCAATGCCATCTGCACGAGAGATGGGGCAGTTAAGTTTTGCTAAATTTAAGCAGAAGGATTTTGAAAATGTGACTTATTTTGATCCTTATTATTTAAAGGATTTTGTATCAGGCTAATTGTACTACTTTAAATAAATGTAGTGATAATTCTTAAAGGATTGTGTTCTTTTTGTCTGTTATGAAAATAGCTATTTATGATTGGAGGATAGAATCGTTAAGCACAAAAAAGTTCCTACGTAAGTAGGAACTTTTTTTATAGCCGAGTAAATGTACATTATTTGATCTCAAAAGAAATTTTTACATTAACTCTAAATTGTGTTACTTGGTCATTATCTACCACTACACTCTGTTCTTTAACATAAGCAGAACGGATATTTTTTACAGTTTTTGACGCTTGTGCGACTGCCTTTTTGGTAGCATCTTCCCAGCTTTTTTCAGAACTTGATAGTACCTCAATTACTTTTACTATTGCCATTATCTTAGATTTTAATTAATACTTAATGTTTCTCTAAGATACGGGATCTTCTTCGGTTAAGAAAATAAATATTTGATTTATAGTGTGCTACTGTTTAGGTATTGAGGGAAATTATCCATTGATAGCTTCAACAAATTCAACTTTACCTTTTAGCATCTCTTTTAGCATATTTTCAATACCATTCTTAAGGGTAAAGGTAGAAGACGGGCAACCACTACAGGCTCCCTGTAAAATCACCTTGACTACTTTGGTAGTTGGATTGTAAGAATCAAACATAATATTACCGCCATCACTAGCTACTGCAGGTTTTACATACTCTTCTATAATATTAACCACCTCTTTAGAAACATCGTCCAATTGCTCAAAAGATGTATCGGCAATTTCTTCAGACTCTTTTTTTGACACCATGGCGTTTGCTGTGAGCACCTCTTTCCCATCTTCCAAATAACTCTTTATAAATTCTCTTAGCTCAAGAGTAATTTCTTCCCATTGTGCCATGTCGTATTTACTAATTGAAATATAATTTTCATCAATAAAAATCTCTTTTACAAAAGGGAAATGAAAAAGAGCTTTAGCTAGAGGAGCTTCGGTTGTTTGATCAATATTCTTAAATTCATGAACCGAACCTACTAATTTTTTATTAGCTACAAATTTAAGAACTGCAGGATTTGGTGTGCTTTCTGCGTACACTGTAATCGGTGTTTTTTTAGGTGCTTTAGACTCATTTTCTAGAATAAGAGGTGCTCCACTATTTAAATATTCTTGAATTTGTGTGGCAACTTCATCCTGAACATCTTCCCAAGAAACAATATCATATTTGTCTATCGCAATAAAGTTTTGCGAAATGTATATTTTTTTTACAAAAGGAAGATAAAATAATTGCTGTGCTAGTGGTGCCGCTTTAGCTTGATCGATATTATCAAATTCGTAACTGGTATGTTGTGTAAGAAAGTAGTTAGCTTCAAATTTTATAATACTTGGATTTGAAGTATTTTCAATTTTGATCTCAAAATTCTTTTCCATGACTTTAATTTTGACAAATTTACTAAATTGGAGAAGTATTACCTCTATAAATTGTAAGCTTGTTTCCTTGATATAGGTTAATTAGAATTGAAGGCTATTTTGATAATTTACTGGTTTTATATGGTTTATTTAAAAATAAGACAAGTAAGTTCTGCATTTTATAAATGTAGTTGTAGTAAAAATTTATATATTTGATTCGTATGACATTTACTATTGTTTATAAAATAACATTACTTAGGTAATTGCGTTTATAATTGATAACTATGTATACACCCCCAAATTAGAACCATACAATGAATGTAAGATCCTTTATCCTACTTATAGGTGTCATTTTTTGTCGTATACTTTATGCGCAAGAGGGGATACCAGTATACACCGATTATTTATCCGATAACTTATACTTGGTTCATCCAGCCATGGCTGGTGCGTCTAATGCAAATAAAATAAGATTAACCGCTCGTAAGCAATGGTTTGATGTAGATAATGCTCCCAATTTGCAAACACTTAACGCTAATTTTAGAACCAGCGACAAACTAGGTTTTGGTGCGATAGTTTATACCGATGCTAATGGAAATTTTTCTCAAACAGGAATTTATACATCAATGGCCTATCATTTACTGTTTTCAAGAGATAGAACAGATTTAAATATGCTTTCGTTTGGTTTGAGTACAGCATTTATACAATCACGTGTTGATTTGAGAGGGCTATCCGACCCACTAGGCTCGGATCCAGACCCGCTTATTTCAGATCGTCAACAAAAGGAAGGTTATTTTAATGTTGATCTTGGTTTTTCGTATCATTTTTTAGAATGGTATGCACATTTTACAATTAAGAACCTTTTACCAAGTACTCGTAAAATTTTTGATAATCCAACACCTATAAAGGAGTCAAATAACCAAAGAAGATATGTTGTTTCCTTTGGTTATGTTTTTGAACTAGGTTTTATGCCTAAGTGGCAAATTGAACCGTCCTTATTATATCAAGCGACCGATGGTACTATGGAGAGTTCTTTGGATACAAATTTAAAGATGTATCGAGGTTTTGAAACTTTTAAAATTTGGGGAGGCGTATCGTATCGTAGAAGTTTTGATGGCGCAGAGTTTTCTACTGATGGGAGTACAGTTAAAAGTCAAAAATTACAGTATATCACCCCTTTTATTGGAGGTAATTATAAAAAGTATATGTTTGGCTATACATATAGCTATCAATCCAATTCGGTAGTCTTGTCTAATGGAGGTTTTCATCAATTAACGTTAGGGTATGATTTTGGTAAACGTAAAGAGCGGTGGAACTGTAATTGTCCAGCAGTTAATTAAAGCTCTTTTTATAGTATCGAATTTCTATCAAATTAAAATTTTAGGTAGGCAATGCTTACTTTCTCTATATAGGGTGCAAGCACTTGTTTAAGCGGCTCTATGGTGCCATTTGTATAAAATTGATAAGTTCTTGGTTCTAACCTTGAATCAGATGCTAAGCCTAGTTCATTTAGCACTGTTTTGGTTTGTCTAGCTACCGCCTCTCCAGAATCAATAATTTCTATATTTGAAGGTAATAGTTTTGATAGCTGAGGTATTAGATAAGGATAATGTGTACATCCCAAAACTAGATAATCAATGTCTTTTTTAATAAACGAATCAGTATAAGATCGTAGTAAGGATTTCATCTCGGAAGAATAAATGTCTCCATTTTCAATCAATTCAACTAATCCAGAACCTATAATTTCATGAATTTGAATGGTATCAGAATATTTATTCGATGTTTTGGCAAATAACTCGCTAGATAACGTTCCCTTAGTGGCGAGAACTCCTATGCTTTTTGTTTTAGTGCGTAAGGCAGCGGGTTTAATAGCAGGCTCAATCCCTATAAAAGGTATGTTATAGGACATACGAAGGTGTTCTATTGCGTTTGTGGTAGCTGTATTACATGCAACTACAATCATCTTTGCACCTAGTCTAATTAGCTTCTCTGTGTTTTTTACACTTAGTGCTATAATTTCATCTTTACTTCTTTTACCATAGGGTGCATAATAACTATCAGCAAGATAAATGGTATCTTCCATAGGCAATAAATTAACAATAGCTTTCCATATAGATGTGCCGCCAATGCCCGAATCAAAAATACCAATGGGATACTGTTTCATTCTGAAGGATTTATCCAAAAATAAAAAAACAGTGAACGTAAAGTCACTGTTTTTTCATAATATTAATAAGAGATATATTAGATTCCTAAATCTTTTTTAACATCAACCATTAAGTTTTTACCATCTGCCATGATAACTCCTGTACCTGTTGTAGAATCTAAAACATATTGAAACCCTTGAGCTCTAGCAACTTTCTGAATAGAAGTACGTGCTTTCTCATAAATTGGTTTCATTAGTTCAATCTCTTTCTTTTGAAGATCTTGTAATGCATTAGTTCTATAATCGTTGATGCTTTTCTCTGTAGTTTGTATTTCTTGCTGTCTTTTCATATTCTCTTCGTCCGTTTTAGTCTCGGCTTCTTGAGAATATTTTTTAATAGTGTTTTGAAGTTCTAAAACCATATTTCTAATTTCAGCATCGTAGGTTTTATTTAATTTTTCTATTTCACTTTTGGCAGCTTTAAAAGCAGGCATAGCTTCTACCAACTCTTGAGATGCTATATGTGCTACTTTGGATTGCGCATTCATAAAACTTGTTGCTCCAATAAACAATGCACAAGCTACTAATAGGGTTCTAAATTGTTTCATTTTTAGTAATATTAAAGGTGTTTAATTTAAAATTATTTTCGTTATTGATTATTTTTTTCTTTGAGATTTATTAATGAATCTTTTTTGCGTTGTTGCATTTCAATCAATTTTGCACGTCTTGCTTCAAAAGCTTTCTTTTTCTCATTTCTTAGAGAATCACGTATTGCTTTACGTTCTTCTAAAAGTTTTTCTCTTTCAATTTGTTTTTGCTCAATAGCTTTTTCTCTGTCACTTAGTTCACTATTCTGCTCAACACTTCGATCATCAGCTTGCTGTACTGCTTGTTTTTCTCTTTTGGTAGTTAATTGTTTGCGTTTTGCAGCACGATTAATTCTTAACAATACTTGGTCACTAACATCCCAACGATCTGCAGAATACAACATTAATAAATCTGAAGACTTATCAAAAATAAAATCGTATTTTTTATTTTCTGCAATTTCTTGAACAGCCACAAAAACCTGATCTTGCACTGGCTGTACCAATCTTCTTTTTTGTAAAAAAAGATCACCGTTAGGACCAAAGCGTTTTTGTTGATATTCTAAAATCTCTTTTTCTTTATAAAGAATATCTTCTTCTCTTTCTTCAATCAATTCTTTGGTTAATAGAACCCGCTCATTATTTAAATCGATCCGCATTTGATCAACTACTTTCAAGTCTGCTTCAATTTCAACTTTCCATTTTTGAACTTTTGATTCAAGCTCGACAGAAGCCTCTCGATATTCGGGTACATTTTCCAAAATATAATCCATATCGATATATCCGATACGCACTCCTTTTTGAGCTTCTACAGTAGTAGAAAAACATAACCAGATCATTATTGTCGCTAATCCTAGAACTTTAGTTTTCATAGTTTGGTTTGTGTTATTGAAATAATCATGCCAAATTTAAAATTGCTGTCCGATAATAAAATGTGTTTCCCATCCATTTGAATCATTAGTACCTGGAATTGGATCGAATCCATATCCAAAATCAATACCCAAAAGTCCAAAAGCAGGCATAAAAATTCTAAGCCCAGCTCCAGCCGATCGGTTTAATTGAAAAGGATTAAATCCTTTGAAACTATCATAAGACGCACCACCCTCTAAAAAACCTAGCATATAGATCGATGCAGCTGGTTTAAGCGTGATAGGGTAGCGTAACTCTAACGAATATTTATTATAAATTGTTGCGCCATCATTCTCAAAGTCATTAGAATTTGCTCTACTCAAAGGTATAAGCGATTGATTAGGATAACCTCTTAGTGCTACAACTTCTCTACCATCAAGACTTGTTGCTCCCAAACCATCACCACCTAAGTAATATCGCTCAAAGGGAATGTTACCTCTATTATTGTTGTAAGCTCCCAAGAAACCATATTCTGCACTCGTTTTAAGTACTAAAGGTTGTTTTCCTATTCTAAAGAGTGAAGTGTACCATGCAGCATCAAACTTAATTTTATAGTATTCTAACCATTTAAAACGTTCTTGATCAATTTCTCCAATCTCTGTAGTGATCTCATTGAGTCTTACAACCGCACTTGGATTACTATCTGGATTGTTTTGAATACCAGGGTTGTTATTAAAAATTTGCTCTCTTTCAGATTCTATATTATCGCGATTTTCGGCTAAGCCACTATAATCTACGCCATCAAAAAGGGAATAAGGAAGTGTAAATTTTGCAATCAAGTTAAACTCAGATCCACCCGTAGGAAAAATAGGGTTTACCGAAGTGTTATTACGATTGATTCCGATAGTATAAGCTAGGTTGTTCGAAGATCCATTTCCAAAGGTAAATAACCCCGTATTATAATTCTGTAAATTATAGTGTTGTATACTTACTGCTTGTGATAAGGTAAAATAGTTATCTGGCCAATTTAAACGTTTGGCAATACCTATGGATCCACCTGTGATAAAGAATTTTTGATCTTTACTTACGTCTCGGGTTCTTTGATCAAATAAAAACTGGATCGTATGAGAGAATGAAGTTGAAAATTGATATGGTTTTTTACCTCCCAGCCATGGCTCGATAAAGGATAAGCTATAGGTTTGATAAAACCTACTGGCTTGTGCTCGTAAGCGTAACGTCTGTCCATCACCCATAGGTAGTGGGCTATATGCTTCTTTGTTAAAAATATTTCGTATAGAGAAGTTGTTAAAAGCCAATCCAAGCGTTCCAACAAATCCACCGCCTCCAAATCCACCTTGCAGTTCAATTTGACTCGCACCTTTTTCAACTACAGGATAATTGATGTCAATTGTTCCCGCATTAGGGTCTGGGTTTTGAAACTGTGGTTCTAACTGTTCAGGGTCAAAAAATCCTAATTGACCAATTTCTCTAACAGTTCGTACTACCAGTTCCTTACTGTAACGTTCTCCTGGTTTTGTTCGTAGGATTCTGTAAACTACATGATCATTAGTTTTATCGTTACCCGTTACAGTTATTTTATTAAAATGAACCAATTTACCTTCTCTAATTCTGATTTCAAAATCGATGGTGTCATTCTGAATTTTTGTTTCTACGGCATCTATACTCGAAAACAAATATCCGTTGTTTTGATATAGATTTGTAAGATCGTTTGCGTCGGGTTTTGTATTATCTGCAATTTGTTTTTCTAACAATACGCCATTATAAACATCTCCCTTTTGGATAACAAGTTGTCTTGCCAATTGCCGATCGGTGTAGACGCTGTTTCCTAAAAAGGTAATATTACCAAAGTAATGTTTATTACCTTCTTCGACCGTAAGATTTAAAGTAATATCATTATCGTCTTCGACAATCAAAGTATCAGAAATGATACGAGCATCACGGTATCCTTTTTCTTTATATTTAGATATCAAAGCATCTTTATCTTCGCGATAATCAGATTGTATGAATTTTGAACGTTTCCAAAACCTCAAAAACTTTTTTTCTTTAGTGTTTTTCATTGCGCGTTTGACCATGGCATCACTTAATTGTTCATTGCCAAGGATATTGATATGGTCAATTTTGACCTTATCTCCTTTATCAATTCGTACGAGCATGTTTACTTTGTTGGTAGGAACCGTATCTTTTACCGGAGTCGTATTAATTACTACTTTGGTGTTAAGAAATCCATCTTTCTTATATTTGTTAATGATAAAGTTACGAGTAGTGGTAATCAAGTTTTCGGTAACTTTTACTCCCTTTTTAAGACCGTTATCTTTTTTAAGATCTTCGGCTTTACGCTTTTTTACGCCTTCCAAACGTACATCGTTAAGCTCAGGAACTTCTTGAATATTTAATTCAAGGTAGGCTACATCGCCTTCTACTTTAGTAATAAATAAATTGATATCACTAAAGAGCTCCAGATCCCATAATTTTTTAATTACCTTACTTATGCGATCACCAGGAAGAAAAATTCGTTCTCCATTTTTTAATCCTGTAAAGGTGATGACCGTATTCTCGTTATAGGTCGATGTCCCGGTTACTTTAATATCTCCAATGGTATATTCTTTACCGTTGATGCCTGGTAAGCTTTGTGCTGACAATGATAATGTACTTAATAAAAAGGTAAGTAATACAAAATACGTAATCGGTAATTTTTCAGTCTTCTTGTTAACTAAGCTGATCACTAGTTTTTCCAAATCTTCTTTCTCTTTGTTGATAATTGTAAATAGCTTCAAATAAATGTGGCTTTTTGAAATCTGGCCAAAGTATTTCTGTGAAATACAGTTCTGCATAAGCAATTTGCCAAAGTAAAAAATTACTGATGCGTTGTTCTCCACTTGTGCGGATTAATAAATCAACATCTGGTAAGTTTTTAGTATACAAATGCTCATTAATGACGGCTTCATTTATGAGATGTGGCGAAATTACATTATTTTTAACTTTAATGCTTATTTCTTGAATAGTTTTTATAAGCTCTTCTCGACTTCCATAACTCAAGGCTAAAGTTAATGTCATATGACTGTTGTCCTTAGTCTTTTCAATAACTTCGAGAAGTTCGTGTCTTGCTTTATCGGGTAGAGATTGTAGATTACCGATGGCACATAAACTAATATTATTTTTTTGGAGCGTTTTAATTTCTTTTTTGAGCGCGTTAACCAACAACTTCATCAAAGTATCTACTTCAAGTTTAGGTCGATTCCAGTTTTCTGTAGAAAATGCATAAAGCGTAAGATTTTTTATTCCTATCTCGGCAGCACCCTCAACTGCTTCTTTTACTGCTTTGGTACCATTTTCATGACCGATGGCTCTGAAAAGTCCCTTCTTTTTTGCCCATCTACCATTGCCATCCATAATTATGGCAACATGTTTAGGAATGTTAGAAGATAATTGTTCTTTTGTAATCATTTTTATTAAAAAACACAGTAACATGGCATGCGACCCCAGGTAAATGACAACGTCAATCCAGTGAATACATACCAGTCATTATTATCAAGGTTACCAAATCTGGCTCCTATATCATCTTTTGGGTTACTTCCGTCAAGATTATCTGTAAACGTATAACGTGCACCAATTTCTGCACCTAAAACAAATTTACGTCCTAGGGTTTTCTTAATTCCCACTACCATTGGAATTGCAAATGTCCAAGCGTTATTCAATTTAGTTATTTGATCATCCGCGTTCAAAGCTAAATTATTATAGTTTAGCGTAGTAATTCCCGTGTAAAGATAGGGAGTTAATTGTGGTCTGCCATCATAAAGATACCATTCCCAAAAATTATATTCCATACCTACAGAGAGTTCTTTAACAGAATTTGAGAAACTAAATCCTCGTTGCTCTCTACGGCTATCGCCCTTGGAGTCGTTTGCGTATAAGCTAGCGTATAGCAAAGAAGCTCTAAAGGCGTGACGTTTACTTCTATTCCATTTTGCAATTGCACCGATAGCAATAGCATTTGGCGAGATGTAGGTAGATGCACCTACATCACCAATATAATTAGCTCCACCTGCCATAACTCCAACCTCGTAGGTTTGGGCTCGGCTTGATAATGTGAAACACGTTATGAAAATAAGGACTAATAAGTATCTCATAGATTTTCAAAAGTTTGCAAATATAACAATAAACTTTACGACACAAGTATTTGTCGTAAATAGTATGAGTTTAAAACAATTTTTAGCGCGCTTTATTGCCTAATTTCTTTTATCTTCACCCCAAAGCATTTTTTTTCTTAGTGTTTTTAAGAAATTATTATCTTCCAAAACTACCATATTAATTTTAAACGGAGCCTTTTTAATAATTACAGTAGTCTCATTTGGCAAAGTGTGAATTCTAGAATCCAAGGATACTAGATAGTCATCTTCTCTGCCAGATATTTGTAATTTAATTTCTGTATGATCTGGTATTACGAGTGGTCTTGCATTAAGATTATGAGGTGCAATAGGGGTTAATACCATGCTTTCTGCATCCGGCATTATGACGGGTCCGCCACAACTTAAAGAGTATCCTGTGGATCCAGTTGGGGTAGAAACTATCAACCCATCTGCCCAATAAGAAGTTAAGAATTCTTCATTGAGACTGGTATGTACGGTGATCATCGAGGTCGTATTTCTACGACTTACGGCGATTTCATTCATTGCAAAGTTAAGTACGCCAAATGCTTCTGTCTCAGGAATAGTCTTAATAGTAACCAAGGTTCTTGGAGAAATATAATATCGTTTATTTAAGATTAGATCAATACTATCTTTAATTTCTTCTTTTTGAATAGTTGCCAAAAAACCTAAACGACCTGTATTGATTCCTGCAATTGGTATTCCCAAATCTCGTACGTAGGTAATAGTTTTTAAAATAGTACCGTCCCCCCCAATACTAAAAAACAGATCATAACTATGATCCAATTCTTCAAAGGTGCTAAAATGAGAATATGATTTATCAATGTCTTCATGGAGATGAATCAGCTCCAAAAAGTTTTTTTCAATCACCACCTCTACATTATTTTTGTCTAACGTCTCTAATAGCTGCTGAATGTAAATGCTTGAATTAGGATGATAAAACTGTCCGTAAATACCAATCTTCATTATAAGAAGTATGTTTAGCGTTAAATGTTTAGATATTTTTCTAGGTACTTCGAACGTTCTTTCAGGTTTTCTAAAAAACTATCCTCGTTATGTTTGGAAATAATCTCGTAACTATACCGTCTAAATGTTTGTACTATATTATTTAAATCGGTGTCATTTATTTTCACAGTTATCTGAACTCGATCATTGCTAAATCCTGAAATAAAAAGCCCAAGAATTTTGGCATTATTTGACTCAATAATTTGCGCAACTTCACTAAAACTATAATCGGTTACGCCTTTTTCTACTACTAAGATATTACCAGGTTCACTCAAAAAAGGAGTTTCATTAAATCTATTCATAATATCATTAAGTTCATAAAAACCCAAAAACGTATTATTTTGGTCCAGAACAGGCATAATATTGCTGTCATTTTGAGCAAAAAGCTCCAAAATATCTAACCAATTAGCATCTTCTCGCGTAAAAAAACCTTCTAAGGTATATTGATAAAAATCTAAAGCCTTATCGGTTTCCAAACAACGAATATCTGTTTCGGATATGCAACCCAAATAGATCGTCTCTTTTACCACAGGAAAATGAGTGTAGGTAAATTGATTGAATAACTGTTGCGCCTCCTTTACAGTCGATGTGGTGGACAGTGGGGCAACCTCCTTCACTATATAAAATTCTGTTTCCATATTTGATAGCGCTATTTTATGCAAAATAATCAAAAATATGTAACCGCAGCGGCTTCAACTTTGTATTTTTGTTATTTACGATATTTACATCAAAAACTATGACAAAGTTAAGTGTTAACATAAATAAGATTGCCACCCTACGTAACTCGCGTGGAGGTAATACCCCTAATTTAATAAAAGTAGCAGAGGATATACAGCGTTTTGGGGCAGAGGGAATTACTATTCATCCTCGTCCAGACGAACGACATATTCGCTATCAAGATGCCTATGACTTAAAATCTGTCGTAACCACCGAGTATAATATTGAAGGAAATCCGATTCCTAAATTTGTAGATATGGTACTGGCAGTACAGCCTACTCAAGTGACTTTAGTGCCCGACGCAGTGGATGCGCTTACTAGTAATGCAGGTTGGGATACTATAAAAAACAGCTCGTTTTTAAAAGAAGTTATTCAAGAGTTTAAGCGTAATGGTATACGTACTTCAATTTTTGTAGACCCAGATGTTTATATGATCGAGGGGGCCAAAGAAACTGGTGCAGATCGTATAGAACTGTATACCGAAATTTTTGCAGAAAAGTATGCAAAGGGCGATACATTGAGTATCAATCCTTACATCGCTTGCGCAGAGAAAGCAATTGCTTTAAATATAGGTGTCAATGCGGGTCATGATTTATCCTTGGATAATATCAAATTTTTCAAACAAAATATTCCTGATCTATTAGAAGTTTCTATTGGTCATGCTCTCATTTGCGAATCTATATATTTGGGTATAGAGAATGTTATTAATATGTATTTACATCGCCTTACATAAAAAAAGCATATACCGTACTTATTAAATTTAATTTTTATGAAATTACACGCTAATGTTTTTGGCTCAGGGACACCTTTTATTATTCTTCATGGTTTTTTGGGAATGGGAGATAATTGGAAAACACTCGGAAAAAAAATAGCCGATAAAGGCTATGAGGTTCATTTAGTAGATCAGCGTAACCATGGTAGAAGCCCACATAGCGATGATTTTACATATTCGTTATTGGCACAAGATCTTGAGGTGTATTGTAATGATAATAATTTGAAAACCATTATTCTCTTGGGGCATTCTATGGGAGGTAAAACCGCTATGTATTTTGCAAGTAATACAAGTATCGAAATAACGCACTTACTAATTGCAGATATAGGTAGTAAGTTTTATCCGCAACATCATCAAGATATTCTGTTGGGATTAGAAACACTTAATGCTACTACGTTAACAAGCAGAAGTGAAGCAGATACTATGCTAAAAGAATTTGTTCGTGAGGTTGGTACACGCCAATTTTTACTCAAAAATTTATATTGGAAATCAAAAGAACAACTAGGTTTACGTGTTAACCTGGAAGCTTTAATGGCTAATAGTAATGAAATAGGTAAAGAGCTTCCGTCAGATTATTTATATCAAGGTACAACTTTGTTTCTTAAGGGCGATCGCTCCAACTATATTCTAGCAGAAGATAAACCAAGAATAAAATTACAATTCCCTAATGCAAAGTTCACAGAAATCTCAAAAGCAGGGCATTGGTTACATGCCGAAAATCCAAAAGAATTTTTAACAGAAGTATTAGGATTTATCAATAAATAGATCAAAAAAGCTATGTATGCATAATATTTCATACATTTTGTTGGATAATTGGTATTTTCTATTAAATTTGAAACTATAATTTACGTATCTAAAAAAACAATTTGATCAATTATGAAAAAACTATTATTATTAGTTCTATTCGTTTTGGTAAGCTCGCTTACCTATGCTGGCGGATATAGAGTTAGTGTGCAAGGACAGAGAGCTATGGCCATGGGTCATACGGGAGTGGCGGTAGTGAATAGCGCTGAATTAGTGTTTTTTAATCCTGCAGGTTTAGTTTATCTAGAAAATAAATTAAATGTGAGTGTAGGAGCAAGCGGAATCTTTACCGATGTAATTTACCAAAATGAGGCGTTGGGTATCTCTTCAGAAACAGATAATTCTGTAGGTACTCCACTTAATGTATATGCTTCCTATAAAGTAAATGATTGGATGGCGTTAGGTCTTGGTGTATATACGCCTTACGGAAGCGAAGTAGTATGGCCCGATGATTGGGCTGGATCACATTTGGTAAATAACATCGATCTAGCTGCAGTGTTTATCCAGCCAGTAGTTTCCTTTAGAGTTTCAGATTATTTTAGTATTGGAGGGGGTCCAATTTTTGTAACAGGTTCGGTTAATTTTAATCGTAATTTGACCAGAACTTTAACAGATATTGACGGAAATAGAGCCGAGGTAACTATTGATGATACTGGTGTGAATAACTGGGGATGGAGTGTAGGTGCTATGTTTAATCCTACAGAAAAAATACGATTAGGATTTAACTATCGCAGTGAAATTATTTTAAAGGCTGAAGGAGGAGAGGCTGTTTTTCAAAACGTACCAAATTCTCCAGCAGTATCAGCTGCTAATGGTACTACCACCTTTGATGCAGAATTACCTATGCCTGCAGAATTATCGGTAGGAGTATCTTACGAATTTTGCGATAAGTGGTTATTTGCATTTGATTTTAATCGACAATATTGGAGTGTATACGAGTCATTAGATATAGATTTCAAAAACACAGATATTAATCCAGACTCAACAAATCCACGTAATTATAAGGACTCTTCTGTATATCGTTTTGGGTTACAGTACGAGGCAACCTCAAAAATAACATTGAGAGCTGGGTACTATCGTGATGAGTCTCCTGTACGTCCAGGCTATTTTGCGCCAGAAACTCCTCGTAACGATTCAGATGGGTATACAGGTGGTTTAAGCTTTGCAATTACACCAAAATTAGCAATTGACGCATCATTTTTCTACATCCATTTCAAAGAAGTTGATGCAAGTTATGACTTTAATGCAGATATCAATGGACAAGCTGTACCATTTGAAGGTACGTACAAGTCTAGTGCATTCTCACCAGGTTTAGGGTTAACATATAAATTGTAATTGAAAATATTAAGATGATGATGAAAAATAATATAAAATATCTTGCTATTCTAACCTTAGGGATAGTAGCATGTGAGCCAGAATTTGATAATCCAGTAGAGGAGTCAGAAGTATTTGTAAGTGGAGAGGCAGATTTCTCAAATTATGTAGCCTTGGGTAATTCGTTAACCGCAGGTTATGCAGATGCCTCGTTATATATAACAGGTCAAGAAAATTCCTATCCAAATATTTTGGCACAGCAATTCGAATTTGCTGGTGGTGGTGAGTTTAAGCAGCCCTTGATGGCAGATAATACTGGAGGTCTCTTATTGAGTGGAACTCAAATACAACCCAATCGATTGGTGTTGGCTTTTGATGCCGAAGGAAACCGCAGTCCGGCCGTGTATACCGGCGGACAAGCTTCGACCGATGTTTCGACTACTTTAACTGGGCCCTTTAACAATCTTGGAGCCCCTGGAGCAAAAAGTTTTCATTTGGTAGCCGAAGGTTATGGGAATGTAGCAGGAGTAGCAACTGGGGCGGCAAATCCATATTATGCACGTTTTGCCTCGAGTGCAACGGCTTCAATTATTGGTGATGCTGTAGCGCAGGATCCAACGTTTTTTAGTCTTTGGATTGGTAATAATGACATTCTTGGATATGCAACCTCAGGAGGTGTGGGTGTAGATCATAATGAAACAGGGAATCTAGATCCATCGACCTATGGCAGTAATGATATTACTAACGCCAATGTTTTTGGGGCTGTGTATTCCCAACTAGTTGCTAGCTTAACTGCAAATGGGGCTGATGGGATACTTTTAAATATACCTAATGTTACTTCTATTCCATATTTTACAACAGTTCCTTTCAATCCAGTTCCTATGGATAAAAAGACTGCAACCGAAACTAACATGGCATATGCTCAGTATAATGGAGGACTTCAGCAAGCGTTAGCCGCTTTAGCTGGAACTGGACAATTTACTGCCGAAGAAGCAGCTAAAAGAACTATTAATTTTGAAGCTGGTCAAAATGCTGTAGTAATTATAGACGAAGACTTGACAGATCTTGGTGCGATCAATGCAGCTTTTGCAGGTTTACCTAAACTACGTCAGGCAACTGCTGAAGATTTATTAGTGCTAACGGCTAGTCGAGTAATAGGAACTCGTTTAGATCCTAATAATCCTGCAACAACCGTTGGAGTAGGAGTGCCTTTAGAGGATCAGTATGTATTGACGCCAGAAGAACAGGCGTTAGTTTCTTCAGCGCAAGCTTCGTTTAATGCTACTATTAAGGCAATAGCCGATGCTAATGACTTGGCATTTTATGATGCTAATGCAGCGCTATCACAGATTGCAAATGGTGGTATTGCCTATGATGGTGGAGTAATTACTTCAGAATTTGGTAGTGGTGGAGCTTTCTCATTGGATGGCGTGCATCCATTACCGCGTGCTCATGCCGTGTTGGCTAATGACATTTTAGATGTATTAAAGAAAAAATACAAAACAAATGTACCTAAAGTAAAAGCGGGTACTTTTGACGGCAATGTTACTTTGAGTAATGATGTGAATTAAAACGTTTCATAAGTTTATACCTAAACCTGCTAAGACATGTGCTTAGCAGGTTTTTTATTGGACAGATTTTGTATCTTTCCTTTTATAAAATATATATTATGAGATTTCTAGTAAAAATTATTCTTAGTGCATTGGCTGTTATGGTTTTGGCAGAAATACTGCCTGGTGTCGCAGTGGTAAATTATATAAGCGCCATCCTTGTAGCCTTGGTTTTGGCTATTCTCAATGCTGTATTAAGGTCTATTTTAATTGTACTGACCTTGCCTGTTACAATTTTAACTCTTGGACTATTTTTATTGATAATTAATTCGGCAATAATTCTAATCGCAGATCATTTTGTAGGAGGATTTAATGTCGAGGGATGGTTGTGGGCATTGATTTTTAGTATATTACTCTCCATATTTCAGTCGGTTTTATATTCTCTTTTAAATAAAGAATAAAGACAACTGTTATTCAGTAAGTTAAAACTTTGTTCTGATACAAAAAAGTATTACTTTTGCATCCCGATTTTTAAGTAGAAAAAGTAGAGATAATGAATATTTCAAAAGAGCAATTAGACGATTTAAATGCTGTTGTTACTGTAGATATCGCAAAAGCGGATTATAGTGATAAAGTAGAAAAAATATTAAAAGATTACCGTAAAACGGCTAACATCCCTGGTTTTAGAAAAGGACATGTGCCTATGGGGTTTGTCAAAAAGCAATATGGTAAAGCTGTATTGGTAGACGAAGTTAATAAATTATTGCAGGACGCCTTAAATAAATACCTTACTGAAGAAAAATTAGACGTTCTAGGTAACCCTTTACCAAAAGAACAAGAGGATTTTAATTGGGAGGCAGACGACTACTCATTTAAATTCGAATTGGGCTTAGCGCCAGATTTTGAGGTAAATATCAATGGAAAAAAGGCGATCACTAATTATAAAATTGTTCCTACAGAGGAGATGATCGATAATCAGATTACTACCATGCAAAAACAGTATGGTAAGTTGATCTCCAAAGAAGTCGCTGCAGCTGGAGATGTACTTTCGGGAACCTTTGTGAATGAGGAGAAAGCGATTGAGAATAAAACTTCGCTAGAATTAGAAAAACTTAAGGGCAAGAAAAATCTAGACAAATTTGTTGGAGCAAAAGTTGGTGATGTAATTACAGTAAAAACTAAAGGCCTATTTGCAGATGATCACGACCTTATAGCTGCTTTAAAAATTAATCACGACGATGCACATGATTTAGATATTGAAGTACAGTTTACTGTCGAAGAAATCAATACGCAGGAGCTTGCCGAGCTGGATCAAGAATTGTTTGATAAATTATATGGTCCAGACACAGTAAAAACAGTTTCTGAGCTTAAAGAAAGAATTAAGGCAGATGCAGAACGTCAATTTGAACAACAATCTGATCAGCAATTATTGAATGCTGTGACTGAGAGTATGCTTGAAAATACTAAATTCGAACTACCTTCAGAATTTTTGAAGAAATGGATCCAAGTTACTGGAGAAAAAGTTTTGACAGAGGATGAAGCAAAAGACGAATATGAAAAAAGTGAAAAGGGATTACGTTATCAGTTAATCGAAGGTAAGATCATAAATGAAAATAATCTTCAGGTTACTTTTGATGAGTTAAAAGCTTTTTCAAAAGATTTGATCAAGTCTCAAATGGCGCAATTTGGACAAATGTCGCCAGAGGATAAAGAGCTTGATGATATCGCTGCTCGTATTCTTTCAAATCAGGATGAAGTAAAACGTATATCTGAGCAATTGATGAGTCAGAAAATGTTAACGTTTTACAAAGAAAATGCTAAATTGAAGACAAAAGAGGTAACTTTTGATGAGTTTGTTAAGGAGGTTTACAAATAAATCTGCGACCAAACTATAAGAATTTATACTTATATTTAAGGCGTTTAACCGGTATAGGTTTGCGCCTTTTTTTAAAAATAAATTACTCAAAAAAATACTATGGATTACGGAAAAGAATTTGAAAAATATGCCACCCAGCATCACGGGATAAATAGTAACTATTATAATCAAATAGTTAGTAGTATGTACCCCGTTGGTATGACACCAAATATTATTGAAGAACGTCAAATGAATGTAGCTATCTTCGATGTGTTTTCTCGTCTTATGATGGATAGAATTATCTTTTTGGGAACTGGTATTAATGACCAAGTTGCTAATATTATACAAGCTCAGCTTCTCTTTTTGGAGAGTGTTGATTCTTCAAAAGATATTCAAATTTATATTAATTCTCCAGGTGGAAGCGTGTATGCTGGACTTGGTATTTATGATACCATGCAATTTATAAAGCCTGATGTAGCAACAATTTGTACTGGGATGGCTGCATCAATGGGTGCTGTATTGCTTTGTGCAGGTGAAAAAGGAAAACGTTCTGGATTACCACATAGCCGTGTGATGATACATCAACCGCTAGGAGGTGCGCAAGGACAAGCCAGTGATATTGAAATTACGGCAAGAGAAATTCTTACGTTAAAAGAAGAATTATATCGTATTATCGCAAAACATTCTGGACAAACTTATGAAAAAGTGTACGATGACAGCGATAGAGATTACTGGATGAAAGCAGATAAGGCTTTAGAATATGGTATGATTGACGAAATTCTTAAAAGAGACTAAAAAATATAATGTATTTTGCTGCGTTTTATAAAGCAACGTAGCAAAATACTACTATTAATGAAATAATACATTATGCCGAAAGAAGACTTAGAATGCTCATTCTGCGGGAGGAAAAAGCCTGAAACCAATCTACTTATTGCTGGATTAGATGCTCATATTTGTGATCGTTGTATCGTGCAGGCTCATGGGATTGTTGTAGAAGAGGCAAGGGATGAAGATACAGGAGAGTTAAGTAATGAGCTAATGCTTCGTAAGCCTATGTCGATTAAGACATTTTTGGATGATTATGTAATCGGTCAAGAGTTTACCAAAAAAGTAATGTCTGTTGCTGTTTACAATCATTATAAAAGATTACTTCAGCCAGTTACCGATGATGATATCGAAATCCAGAAAAGTAATATTGTCATGGTTGGGCAGACGGGTACAGGTAAAACCCTTATTGCCAAAACCATTGCCAAAATGTTGAATGTTCCTTTGGCTATTGTTGATGCCACGGTACTTACTGAAGCAGGATATGTGGGAGAAGATGTGGAAAGCATTTTGACACGTCTTTTGCAGGCAGCAGATTATAACTTAGAAAAAGCTCAAAGAGGTATTGTTTTTATTGACGAAATTGATAAAATTGCCCGTAAGAGTGACAATCCTAGTATCACAAGAGATGTATCAGGTGAAGGGGTTCAACAAGCATTGTTAAAATTATTGGAGGGTACTGTCGTAAATGTGCCACCAAAAGGAGGACGTAAGCATCCAGACCAAAAATTTATTGAGGTAAATACTGAGAATATATTATTTATAGCTGGTGGGGCTTTTGATGGTATCGATAAAATCATACAAAAGCGTTTGAACATGCAAGCAGTAGGTTTTAGTGCATCAATGAGTGAGGATGTTATCGAAAAAGATAATATGCTGCAATACATAATTCCAAAGGATTTAAAAGACTTTGGATTGATACCCGAAATTATAGGTCGTTTACCGGTATTAACTCATATGAATCCTTTGGACACGCAGACATTACGTTCTATTCTTACAGAGCCAAAAAATGCTATTATAAAACAATATCAAAAATTGTTTGAGATGGATAATATCGCTTTTACTATAACCGATGGAGCCTTGGATTATATTGTAGATAAAGCGGTAGAGTATAAACTTGGTGCCCGTGGGTTACGTTCTCTATGTGAAGCTATTCTAACAGACGCTATGTATGAATTACCAGATAGTAAGGATACCGAGTTTAGAGTAACTAAGGATTATGCCGACAAGAAGCTAAACAAATCAACAATTAAAAAACTTAAAGCAGTTTCTTAATTAATCTGATTTTATATATTATAATTTGCAGTAAAAATCGAGAGCCTAGACTCTCGATTTTTGTTTTGTAATAGATATATCTTAATTGATTACTAAAAGATCTTCTGTAAATGTGGGGCTAACCCATACATCAATAGGTGTTATCCATTAATAAGGTAGATATAAGAATTGATTAAATATTTCGATGGATCCTTCTTAAGGGTATTAGCCCCATAATAAGCTATTGTTTGGATAAGTAGCTGCCCTTGAAGGTTCAAATTAAGCTTTCTAACCCGATTTTCGGGCCTCTTACTCTTTAATCAACTACTTTGAAGCATTGGTGTAACGCTTCGCATTACTTATGTATTATATAAAGCTAGTATAACAGGAGTGATCTACTAATTTAATCTTATTTTATTATTATTATTATTATTATTATTCTTTTTATCATTTATCGCGTTACAAATGCTCTTTTTTTTATTTTGTCACTCGTTTCCGCTTCGCTCAAACGAGCGCTTGAGGGGATAGATCCCCTCAAGTTTAACGTATAATTTTGAGTAAACCCATTAAAAAATAATAAGCTAAAAATCAAAAAAACATAAAACCTTCTTCATTATTATTAATTATTTAAAATTCACTCTACCACAATCTTCCTAACATAATTTTTTTCGGGAGACTGTAAGAGTAGTAGGTATACGCCTGTGGATAAGCTTCCTTTAAGATTGAGATCAACAAGGTGTATTTTTTTTGCTGTACTTGTTTGAGAATAGAGTAATGCATTATTCACCATACTAAATAGTTTAATATCCACCGGTGCTTCTTGCTCAAAAGTTAGGTCTATGGTAAAATCTCCTTGTGAGGGATTGGGATAGAGGCTCAACTCTGAATTTCCATTATTCTTTTTATCAAAAGAAGCGGCGCGTACTTCGATAGTTTTGGTAGCAAAAGCTTCGCATGCGCCAATAGTTGTTTTCATAACAAGTTCATACGTTCCAGTCTTTTTAAAAGCAATTTCTGCATAGCCTTGCGAACTCTCAGTAACTATTGCTTCTTTAGGTACTAGCCATTCTACGGTATCGGGCAGCGGATTACTTACATCTACTAGGATAAAGCTTTCTTTAGCAAAAAGATCAGAGGGTACGACAAATTCTGGCAGTATAGGTTGATCCAATACAACTACATCAATACTACTGGTAATCTCACATCCTAGGGCTGTAGTTACAATTACGCTATACAGTCCAGTTTTGTCAATAGTGATCTGGGAATCTTGACTGCTAAATCCATTATCAGCTTGCCATACATAGTGCGCCATAGGATCGCTAATAAAAGCATCGACTGTATGGGTTTGATCTTTACATAATACTTTGTTGTTGCCGAGATCTACATTATAGATCAGCGAAGGATCCTTAATAGTTACAATACGTTGAACAAAAGGATTGATGAGTTCACACATATTCTCATCGATAATATTTAAGGTATACACTCCGCGACTTAAATCACCCACCGTAACGCCCATGCTATTATGAGGTATATTTTCTATGACTCTTTGAAATGCAGGATCTCCTTCTTTAAGAAGTTCTAAGATATAGGTGCCAGTTCCCCCCAGAATATCAAAGGTCATACTTCCTGAGGCTTGTCCTATACATTGAGCTTCCTCTAGGGTAATGTTTTGAATAAAGAAAGGTTGTGGTTGTATAATCTCGATTTCGGTTGACAACACCATAGGATTGGTATTCTGCGGATCTTCCGTATTATCTGCAAGCTGTACTTGATACACCCCCCCAGAGAGCATGGTTGCCTCAAAAGTTTGTGTTTCTTCAAGTACTACAGGCATTCCATAAGCTTCAAAGACATCTAGTTCGTTTTTACGTAGTAGTTGATATTGATAAGGCGGAATCCCTCCAGTAGCTTTGGCACTAACCGTACCATCATCATTAGTGGCGTCATTATCTCCACAGATTACATCGGTGTTAAGCAGCGTATCAAAAACTAGTGGAGGAGGCTCACTTACAATAAATTCGGAGCTTTCCGTACAGCCATTACCATCGGTAATATCGAGGGTATAGGTAGCAGCAGGCAAATCTTGGAGATAGATCTCAAAGGTAGTATTATCTGGATTCGTTGTAGTTGCAGGCGGAATGGTAACCACAGGATCACTGCGCCAGCTATACGTATAGGTAGGTCCGTTACTCACGGGCGTGCCTCCTTGCACAGTTGCGATGATGGCTCCATTAGCACGTCCTGCATAGGTTGCATCTGTGCTAGATCCATTGATAACAATAGCAGTGGCAGGCCTGATGGTTTCTGTTAAAATTTTTTCAGATTTGTCAGGATTTTTTGCTATACATCCTCCTTTTTTTGATGAATAAAATTTATCTCTAACCTTAATAGCATATGTTCCTACTTCTTTTGGAACTGTTGTACTTCCGGAAAACTCAACCCAAGGTTCATCGTCGATTTGATATTCGTACGGAGCATTGCCTCCAGTTGCGTTAATAGTGATTGTTCCATATATAGATTCACCTTGGGCTGTTGCACATGGGATATCGGTACTTGAGGTTGTAAAAGAAACAGGATCAGGAGATGAAATATTAAATATCTCCGACACTTCAGGCTTTGCGGAAGAATTTGTTTGAAATTGTACCCGATACCTACCTACATCCAAAGTATCAGGCCAAGTATAATAATATTTACCATCTATTCGTTTGATGTCATCTCGATATGCAATAACTTCGGGTTCTACTTCCAAAACGTTCGCACCATCATTATCAACTATAAATAAATCAAAATTCAAAGCATCGTTAGCTTCGATAGTTCTGTCCAATTCTATGACGAACCCTCCATCGGTACTATCAGAACAATTCGTTTGGGTGGGAGATACATCAACTATTTTTGGGGAACACTTTCTTAAATTATAAATTTGTGTATTTGATTGGACAGTGCCATAATCTAATTGAAATCTTATATTTGCAGCATTTTCTAGATTTAATGTGGATAGATTTACCATTGCAGAATACTTGTATTCTGAACTGAAGTCAAATAATACTTCTTGCCTAGCCATGGTGCTGATTTGATATAAAACTCTTTTTATAGAAGGATGAAAATTTCCTGGATTTAGTATAATGGTATCTTCCTCGCAGAATGACTTCTCACCAGGAGAGGGTAAATTATTTAATTTGAAAATTTGAATAAACCCAGCTTCAAGTGCTAAGTCACAATTGAAATACGTCTCAGAACCATTGACATATGGACCAAAAAATGGTTTCTTTGGAAGATCTAATGGGATAATGTTTGTACCGTTATTACACTCCTCTAACGTTGCATCCGCAGTTATACCATAAGCGCTATTAAATCGTAGGGATGAGGGTAAACCTTCAAATGATGGGCTACCTTTTCTATTCCTTCTTTCTCTAGGGGATTGATCACCGGGCAAGCCATCTCCTGTTTCTAAGATGTAGATGTTTAGATTGTTTAAATTATCCGTTATCTCAATTTCTGTATATCCATATTCGATGTCATTAGGATCTGTAGCCGTAATATCGTAGCGCACCATATATTGTGAAAACACAACATTGCAAATCAGCAATAAAAGTAATGTTAATAAAACCTTCTTCATTATTATTAATTATTTAAAATTCACTCTACCACAATCTTCCTAACATAATTTTTTTCGGGAGACTGTAAGAGTAGTAGGTACACGCCTGTGGATAAGCTTCCTTTAAGATTGAGATCAACAAGGTGTATTTTTTCTGCTGTACTTGTTTGAGAATAGAGTAATGCATTATTCACCATACTAAATAGTTTAATATCCACTGGTGCTTCTTGCTCAAAAGTTAGGTCTATGGTAAAATCTCCTTGAGAGGGATTGGGATAGAGGCTCAACTCTGAATTTCCATTATTCTTTTTATCAAAAGAAGCGGCGCGTACTTCGATAGTTTTGGTAGCAAAAGCTTCGCATGCGCCAATAGTTGTTTTCATAACAAGTTCATACGTTCCAGCCTTTTCAAAAGCAATTTCTGCATAGCCTTGCGAACTCTCAGTAACTATTGCTTCTTTAGGTACTAGCCATTCTACGGTATCGGGCAGCGGATTACTTACATCTACTAGGATAAAGCTTTCTTTAGCAAAAAGATCAGAGGGTACGACAAATTCTGGCAGTATAGGTTGATCCAATACAACTACATCAATACTACTGGTAATCTCACATCCTAGGGCTGTAGTTACAATTACGCTATACAGTCCAGTTTTGTCAATAGTGATCTGGGAATCTTGACTGCTAAATCCATTATCAGCTTGCCATACATAGTGCGCCATAGGATCGCTAATAAAAGCATCGACTGTATGGGTTTGATCTTTACATAATACTTTGTTGTTGCCGAGATCTACATTATAGATCAGCGAAGGATCCTTAATAGTTACAATACGTTGAACAAAAGGATTGATGAGTTCACACATATTCTCATCGATAATATTTAAGGTATACACTCCGCGACTTAAATCACCCACCGTAACGCCCATGCTATTATGAGGTATATTTTCTATGACTCTTTGAAATGCAGGATCTCCTTCTTTAAGAAGTTCTAAGATATAGGTGCCAGTTCCCCCCAGAATATCAAAGGTCATACTTCCTGAGGCTTGTCCTATACATTGAGCTTCCTCTAGGGTAATGTTTTGAATAAAGAAAGGTTGTGGTTGTATAATCTCGATTTCGGTTGAGAACACCACAGGATTGGTATTCTGCGGATCTTCCGTATTATCTGCAAGCTGTACTTGATACACCCCCCCAGAGAGCATGGTTGACTCAAAAGTCTGTGTTTCTTCAAGCACTACAGGCATTCCATAAGCTCCAAAGACATCTAGTTCGTTTTTACGTAGTAGTTGATATTGATAAGGCGGAATCCCTCCGGTAGCTTTAGCACTAATCGTACCATCATCATTAGTGGCGTCATTATCTCCACAGATTACATCGGTGTTAAGCAGCGTATCAAAAACTAGCGGAGGAGGCTCACTTACAATAAATTCGGAGCTTTCCGTACAGCCATTACCATCGGTAATATCGAGGGTGTAGGTAGCAGCAGGCAAATCTTGGAGATAGATCTCAAAGGTATTTATATTTGGATTCGTTGTAGTTGCAGGCGGAATGGTAACCACAGGATCACTGCGCCAGCTATACGTATAGGTAGGTCCGCTACTCACGGGCGTGCCTCCTTGCACAGTTGCGATGATGGCTCCATTAGCACGTCCTGCATAGGTTGCATCTGTGCTAGATCCATTGATAACAATAGCAGTGGCGGGACTGATGGTTTCTGTAGTAGAGGAGTTACCTCCCGATGTTCCTACACAATTTCCAGCATCTGTTAGCTCAATGGTATAGCTTCCCACATCGATATTAGTAATTGTAACAGTATTTCCCAAAAATGCAACCCCATCACCTCCATTAATGATATATCGATAGGGCGGAGTTCCTGCTTGATTAGGCACGGTAATGGTAATACTTCCTTTGGTTTCTGTTCCTTGACCATCGATACAAGGCGCATCAGAAGAAGTGGTAGAAAACGTGAGGGGATTGGGTGTACCAACTGTTATATCATATGGATAGGTTTCAAAGCCTTGCGGTTGGTTTCCATTTTTTCGATATTGATATTTGATACGGTATGCTTTAGCAGGTACTGGATATGATAGATTATCATCTTTAGGTTTCCAGTCATATACATAATGTGTGTCTGCCTGTCTAAACTGATTTCTACTAATAAACGTTTGATGTTGAGGGCCTAAAATACCATTACTCTCTATTGGATATAATTCGAGATCAATATGATCATTTGTATCAATCAGCTCATCAAAGTATAAGCTAAACCATCCATCCTCATTGCCTGGACAACTTACATCTTTGGGCTCTACCAGTTCTAAAAGGGGAGCACAGGGAGAATATAAAATTGTATACGTTGATGAAAACGCCCTGCCGCGTCCTAATCTAAAATAAATGTTTTTACGCAAATAATTTCGATGATTAGCTCCTATAATCTCCTGCATGGTCGCTGTTAAGCTATAAGTGTCATTATACGGAGTTGCTACACTCGTCCAATTCATATTATCCAACGAATATTCCCAGTGATATGCTTCAATAGGAAATCGCCCGTTACCAGAGGTAGGTAAACCATTTAACACCAATTGATCCCCCATACATATAGTGCCGGCTGGAGATATTCCTGAAGGGACTTGGGTAATCCTCAAATTGGGTTTAAAAGAAGATATACGGACAAATCCATTACAGGAACTAACTCCTAAAGAAGAATTTACGATCAATTGTTCTCTAGTTCTCGTATCAGTTTTATTAACTTGACAATCTTTTCCACCTCTAAAACCTTCACAACCAGCATCTAAGTTAAGAGAAAAAATTTCGTAATTGGGTAGAGTATAATTATTTGTATTACCAATATTTCCAAAACTATTTCCAGCAATATTAAAGGAATCTATAAAATACGTTTCTTCGCTATCTGAAAGTGCATTGAAAGTCCAATGAAAAGAGGCGGCGTGACAATCATCAGATGATGCACTATAGGTAACGCTAACAGAATATGTCTGACTAAAAGATTTAGAACAAAACAATAAAAACACTAAAAAACATACTACCTTCTTCATACTATCAATATTTTAATTCAACCGAGCTCCACTTAGAATACCTTCCATCTTCAAAAACTGCACGAATCCTATAGGTGTAGGTAGAGTTAATGGTAAGCTTTGTATCAGTAAATAGTTTGGTGCCTTTGGGTAAAACTTTGTATAAGGTAAGGGGTGCTTCATTTACTTTACGATAGAGTTCGTACGAGGTGATTTGCTCTCCTTTTGTTCCCCAACTCAAAACAATCGATTTATCAAGAGTATTTATTGCTCCATATAAACCGCGAATACTATTTTTTGGTCCAGTACTAGAGACACGCAAAGAAACTGGCGATCCCGGTTGAGATTCTAAGCCGCTCTCATCTCTGGCGATAATAATATAACTATACGAATTCCCTTCTTCAACATTGGTATCTTCATAGGAACGCTCTGTAAGATTAGTGGTTTGAAAGACTAACTGCCAATTGGGATCGCTTAGCCGCTTGCGATAGATATAGTGCGCAGCTACATCATCACTGGAACTATTTGCCCAGCTTAATTGTACGTTACCCTTAGCTGTAGTAAAGGTTTTAAATACCGGTGGGGTTGGCGGAATGATATCTGGTTTTTTCAGCACTAAAACCTCAGAAGCCGGAGACAGATTATAACGTTGATCCACCGCAATAATCTTATAATATACTTTGCTATTTAGACTTTTAATGTTGACGGTATCCACAAAAGTCGGTTTCATTTGTGGGGATTGGGTGAGTTGAGAGAATTCCTCTTTTGCCAGGTTTCCACGGAAAACGCGATACCCTAGCAAATCTTCTTCATGGTTCGCTTTCCATTGTAGGGTAACAACGCCTGTACTATCTACACGGCCTTCTAATTTTTCAGGTTTAGCTGGCGGAATTGAATCGACAGGTTGTACCAGCATGGTAAACGAATCACGATAATTATTATTTTTACCATTTGCCGTAATTTTGAAATAGTTTGATGCCCGCAGCTTTGTATAGCTTATTTTACGTGCCGTGGGTGGGATGTTCTCCACTACCGGAATGTAGGCACCACGATCTGTATCGGATCTTTTTAAGGTAAATCCTTTTATATCTACATTTCCTTCTTCAGGAAATTCCCAAGTGAGTTCAACTTCACTTTCAGACTTGAATGTTTTTGAGAGTAAATGGGGTACAAACTTTAGTACTTTCTTTCCTTCTCCGGTTACCACATTGGACATAGGGCCTACTTCTCCAAAAGAGGATACGCCTTTGATTCGATAAAAATATGCTTTGTCATTAACAATTGAATCAATATAGATCGTTCGATCGTTTTCTGATTTCTCTTTTTGGATAGCAGTATAGGGCAGATCTCCTAATTTGCTAAACCGTTCGCCGTCTTCTGAGCGTTCGATAATGTAACTGTTGTAGGTATTCTTTAACAAAGTAGAATTCCAAGAAAGTAGAGTACTGTTATCCTGAAAAATACCAACAAAATCAACGGGCTCTGGTAAGGGTTCATAATCAATGATACCCGTAAACACACCACCTTCTTTTATTTTTAACTCGGTAGTTGGGGTATTGGCGATTACTTTATAGAGATATTTTTCGTTAGGTTTTACAGCAGTGTCAATGTATCCTAATCCTGCTTTTTGTGCGATATTGAAATCTTGATCTGCCGCGTACAACCCAAAAGCAAAACGTTGCTGTGTTTCTTCAGCTTTATTAATTATCGAAGCTAAACCACCCCCGCCTTGTACCACAAAGCTTTCACCCCATAAGGCTTGTGCCATAGTAGCCCCAAAATCATTGATTTCGGATAAACTTTCCCACTCCATCATCGGTACGGGTTTAAAATTTTGACCAATAATTATTTTTTCTGGTTTAGGTAGCGTCTTTCGATCTCGCGAAATGGTATAACGCTCTAGTGTATACCCATAACGATTGCCTTTGACCCATGCGATGGGTGTATTGGCAACCCATCGTAACATAATACGATCTTCTTGTGGTCTTGAGATCACTTTTACTTCGTGCGTAGCTTCTTTGGTCTGGCCAAAAGTGAAGTGCTGAGTACCCAGGACTAAAAGGACTAAAAGGACCGATGTTTTATATGGTAACTTAAAAATTGACATGTTTCTTTAATTAATTTGGGTTCACATACATAAAGTTGCTTCGCGTACCTGCTTTTCCGCCCGGTAGTACATACTGGTATTTGGAGTTGTAGTTTCCTTGTTTTATATAAGGAAAACTACCATTGATGATGTAGTCATACTTTGCAACCTCAGTCGCATAGGTATCCAGATCATTTAAGTAGGCATTTACCACTTTGTATTGTATATCAATAAAATCTCGTTTAAAATAAATGGGTAAATTATAGGTATGTGGCATTCTAGTATTCAGAAAGTCACTGTTTGGCTGACTCTCGAGATACGAGTGATACCAGGTCAATTGATCCATCCCTTTTTTGGGTGGTAATCCCATGAGGGAGACATCCCGATCGACGGTCAATGAATCATTAATCGGATAATCCTTATACACCAGTGGATACACCTCTTCCTCATAATAGGTGTTGTTCGAAAGTATGGCTTCTACTTTTACCAATGCCTTACCAGCCGAATATTGATTACCGGATAATTCAACCTTGTCAAAAGGTTCACTTTTACGCACCACTGCTTTCAGCTTATGTACATCTGCGTAGATGATTTCACGTAATGGAGACTTGAACTTCTTATCCTTCATTTTTGCGCTAAATGTATCGTGTTCGCTAGTAGCAAAATTGTAATTGAGCATTTCTATGGTCTCAGGATTGGTAGTTAATCCTTCAATCGTATTGCTTTTGGTTTCCATAGTATTTCCATTACCTACATCTTTGCTTTTATAATTGCTATTTACGCTTCCCTTGGCTGCCGCCGGAGGCAAAGTAAGTAACACCGCTTGATATTCCATGGAGTTTGACATTTCAGGTAAGCTGAAGTTTACTTGTTTTTGTCCTACGTTATAGGATAGGTTACTCTCTGTAGCTTTTTCATTGTCATCAATAAGATAAGCACGTTGCGCCCATCCGGCTTGTAATTGAAAAAGGTACTCTTGTCCTCGTTTTAATTTTATATATCCATTTGGATGTTCTTTTGGTAAAAAGTATTGCTGTTCAATTACGGGATAACAATATTCGATATTAGTTAATGGGATGTAATCGGGGGCGGTTCCCGTAGTAAAACTTAAACTTTCTTCTTCTTTTAAAATCTCTCCATTATGGGTTACTGGCGTCCATCGACCGTTTATTTTTTCTTCAAAACCAACAGATACGTATAAACGTAATTTTTTTTCTGGAGGTAATACTTCTGTCGAAGTGAAACTTAGCAAATCATTATGTTCATTTAAAGATTGTTCCCCTCTCACAATACGTCCAGAATCATCTTTTAACCAAAAGTCATCTAGTTTAAAACGGTATTCATGTACCTTATAATCCTCATCTTCTACACGAATGGTACTTCCTACTGGCATGTTAAATGAAACTTGTGGTACCGCAAATACATCGACATCACGCATATCTTTTCTAGGTTTGACATCGGCGATAATTTTTATATCACCCAAAGGTGATCCACTACTAATGATATCACATTCTTCTCCAAACTGCATTTCGAATCTAAAGCGTCCTTTTATCATTCCGCCTAGCAGATTATAATAACCACCAAGATAGCCCTTGATCCAAACCGGATTAGGTAATTTTGCTTGCATTAAGGTGGCGGCCCCGGCTTCGATTATAGGCATTCGTTTACGTTTCCCAAAGAGTTTAAAACTAATTCCCATTGATCCTTGAAGATAGACATAACTTTGACCGTTAGCATACCATCCATTGATGCCAATTTGACCACTACCTCTACAAATTGTGTTGCCATAATCCTTTACCATGATGTCAAAACCAAATCCTGCTTCAAACCGTGCATACAACATCAAAAAAGTCATGTCACCAGTATCGAATTGAAACTTGGATCCAAAAGCGATTCCCCGTCCGCCACGCAAAGCATTTTCATCCCGCATATAATCAAGTTCTGCGGCGTCCATGCCTAAAATCTTAGCAACCTGAGCTGGGGGTGGAGGAGAGGCAGGCATATAATCTCCCATCATAAAGTAACTTTTAGAAGTAAGAGCTACGCTGCCAATCCCTACTTTTAAACCTATAGGATCCGTGGGGGTTCCCACATGAATATACCATTTACTTGGACCAAAATGAACTACTGCCCAACCGGCACGTCCGCCAGCACCCACACCTTTGAACACTCCGCCAAAAACATCAATGTATAATTCAAAAGTACCGTGAAAAGTATCCTGTGTAAAGTCAAATTCTATAGCCACATATGCATTTAATCCTTTTTGACCAGCCATGGTAGCTGGATATATTGCTTTTGATGCTTCTATTAAGTTTGATTCCTTCAATCGATTTTCTACTCCATCTGGAAGTTGAGATTCATTATCAACGATACCTCCAAGATTTTCGCCTATCTCATCACCTGAATTAGTATACCCAGGGGGTTGCAACATATGCGCTTCCCCGTACAAACTTACCCGATTAATACCGCCATGCCGGTTGAAGGCAATTTCGAATCCAAAACCACCGTTAACAGCACTGCCACCTCCTGTGACTTCAAATAACATCATCGCTTTAACGCCCAGACCACTGTTTTCATCAGGAACATATTTTACACCAGAAGTACCGATGCCCATATTGGAACTATACCCATCTTTACGCATGCGATACGAAGCGCCGCCGCCAAATCCGGTGACGACAAACCCAGTGGGTATAACTAAGTGTAGCCCTTCTACTAATCCATCTACATACCAATACCTAAAGGTTGTTTTACCAAAAGTTGCATTAATAGTAACGGCAATACCACCTTTAAAAGTTGCTTTAACTTGTCCGCTAAAACCATCGCCATAAACCGGATCATTTTCTCTAAACTCAACAAAGCCTTCGATTAAAAAACCGACATCGGCTGCAATGTCTATACGTCGTAATTTGATACGTTTAAATTTCCATTTCTCCAGGCCTTGATTTTCACCGAGTTCTCCTTCTACAGAGAGGCTGGTAGCACCACTAAAACCTCCATCACTATCCATTAAATTGATGGCAACGGTAAAATCAAGGGCTGCGATCTCCCCATTGGCACGAATCGCAATTTCTGAAATCGATGCTGGGAAACTTCCGACTTTTACTTCGCCTTTGTATCCGGCATAACCAATTTTTAATTTTGGGCTAACGGTTTGTAGTTGAAAATTTTCAAACAGAATCCCCTGAAAATCGGCGGTGGCGGTGGATGATTTCGACCCATTATTAGAGCCTTTAATTGCCATATTGCCATGTAAAATAGCTTTTGGACGAAATTTACCATCGTCTAATTTAAGCTCAATGATACTATTCTCAGTTATAGTTGCCCGGGCTTTAAAGAGGTCAAATCCTAGAGATTCTGTCGGCTTGGCGGTTAAGGTATACTCATTAGTTGATGCGTCTATCAACGCCGAGTAATTCAAAGCAGTAGTATCGCTTTTATCTGCACTTCCTCCCTGATAGGTTGAAACAGGAAGTACCATTTTACCGCCAAAACCACCACCAGCAAAGGTGCCAGCTACAAAGACCACTTTAAAACTATCTACCGAGAATTGCCATCCACCAGCCGTTCCTTTGTCCAACGGTAATACATTGTTGGCAGAGAAAGTACCCGACACTCCGTTGTTATCAATAATCAATCTTTCGGCACCAAAGCTGATACGTTTGCTGTTATTTTGTTCTTCAAATTGTTTAGGAAGTACCACAGTCAAAGATTCGACATATACTCCTTGCCAGATATCCTCTTCTCCCGAAATCAAATACTTTTCCTGATAGCCCTCCGGCCATTTGATAGCAGCTGAGTTACGTACGTCACTAAAATCTAGTACAGCGGTATTCACCTCAAAAATGGTATTTTTTAAAGAGGGGATTTGAAAACGTGGTAAATTGATCTCTACCAAAATATCGTTCCAGTCACTGGCTACGAGTTCAAAGCTGGTGGTTACTTTCTTTTTTATGTTGGTTTTACCAATAGTGGAGTGGTCAATCTCATTAGCTGCAGTAACAGGGAGTATTTTTTCTCGAGAAAATTCTACATTTGCGGCAATTCCTAATTCTTTAAAACCATCGCAATCAATGGTTACATAGGTTTTTTTATCAAGATTACCGGTTTTAAGATCATACCCACCTTGTAAGACCATCAATATACTTTTGCCTTGTAGCGGTACTGCAAAATCACCTAATAGAACTAAATCTGCCGAACCAAACAATCCACCTTTATGCGATAGTTTTACCCCGCTAGCACCAAAAAACAATTCTTTTTGCTGCCCGGTTTCATCAATTTGAGGCAACTTAAGACGTACAAAAATTTCTAACTCAGAATAGTCCTTACCCAACTTGATTTTACTCACTCCCATAATAAACTCAGAGCTACCAATCTCTTTTTTGATCCCTATGGGTAGGGTAACGGGGGTTTCTCCGGTTAAATAATCGGTTAAACTCTCCAAAAACTTATTTTCTGCAACCAACTCATCAATCACTGTTTTTGCTTCTGATCGCAAAGCGTTGACAGTCGTATCCATCTCAAAACGTGTGTACAGCTCATGCTGTGAGAAGTCACGAACCGTTGGCGCTGCGGACAGCTCCTTAAGTTGGGTGTTCACTGCCTGATCCAAGGCTCCAAACGACCGTTGTAACTGCACCGGTGGCAATACTGGCGTAGTGGTTTTGGCTGTGTTGGATTTCGTTTTTTCTTTATCACCGATACCGGCAAACGTTGTGCACGTAAGAAGTAAGGTAAGTATAAGTAGGTAGAAGTGTTTCATGCGTATTGGGCTTTGTTGGTATGTTGGTTTTTTATGTTTTTCTTTGTTGCTCGTTTGAAACGAGTTCTTTTCTGGTGCTCGTTTGTAACGAGTGCCTAATTTGCTATTTTATTTTTTATCATTTGTCGCGTTACAAACGCTTTTTTTTGTTTCGTCACTCGTTTCCGCTTCGCTCAAATGAGCGCCAGAGGGGTGCTGCTGATGGATTATGGAATTTATATTTTCTGCTCATGGTTTTATTATTCTATTTTATCTCAATCTTCTTACTCTTACCGGCACGAGCGAGACGCTCGCGCTAGCCGGGGGGTAAAAAGCCAAGCTGTTACACTTAGCTCGACTTATTCTTCAATTTGGTTATCTCATCAGTCATTTCGTTGCTCCATAATTTAGGAGCAGAGGAGTCATTTTTATAGGTTTCTAATAGCTCTTGAGAATAGTCCAAAATCAATTCCTTAAAAACTGCTTCTTTTAAAACTGTTTCTCCATAAACTTCATGAGATATTGTAATCTCACCCTCTTTAATACCGCCTACCTCTGATAATTCTTCTAAATCTTCCCAATCCAAATCTTTGTAAAATCTCAGAGATGAGACATGTGTGTAGTAACTTTTAGAACTACTAAAAGAGTCTAAAAATTTTGGGTAGCTAAATACGCCAATACTTAATAAAAAATACCTTAAGGGATCGTTCTTGGGTTCAAAATCTATGGTGACCATTAGGTCAGTCATATCAAACCGCTTATTTTCTATCAACCAATTCATTTAAAACTAACTATAAAAAGTAAAAAGTGTCTACTTTTATATCTTTCAAATAACCCTCTATTTCAAAACCATCTTTTGTAACACCTCTAAATTGTCCATCAATCAAATCTCCATTCTTCTTAGCTGCATCAGATAGTGCTTCTCTTACTGCTTTGTCTAGTTTATTATCAGTCCAAATTGAAGGGTCATATATTGTTTTGACTCCTCCGTTACTAGGTGATTTTAATTGACCTGTAGTCAAGGGTGGATTTGAATTACTTAATGATGGTATTTTGTATTCAACAATTTCAACACCTGGAACTTGCGAGTGAGGCACTTTTCTTGTAATCACTATTTCTTCAACTTGGTTTGCCGTCTTGCTTATCTGTGGTGTGTAACTAGGATTTCCAGACGCATCTACACTTCTGATAACATCTTGATCAAAAAAGGCTGTTCTATCGTGGCAACCAACAATTCCTTTTCTTCTTGGTGCTGCCTTCCTTGTCTTAACATGTGCAAAAGCATCACTTAAATCTAAATCGTCTATTTTTTTCCAAATAGTATAACCTAAGTCTCTAACGTCATCAATATTATTAGTGACTTTAGTTAATTCGTCAATGTTAGTTTTAAGAGGGGAGTTAGCTTCGTCTAATAGTTTCCAACTATCTACCAAGTTTGGATTATCATCAAACTTCTTTAACAAATCTGCATTATTCGCAAAATCTGATTCAAACCTTTGCCATTGATTATCATCTAGTTTATTCCCAAGCTTGGTTTTCAGACCTGAAAATAAATCACCCCCTGCATTATTGATATCATTTGTTTTATCAAGTAATTTGGATATCTGCTGCTTAAATTGCTCAATTTTGTCCCATTCCTTTTTAGCATTATTTGATAGACCTATATATTTATCTGAAGAAATAGATTCAATTTTGTCTAATTGTAAGCTTATAGCTTCTCGAATACTTTTATTCTCTCCAATTAATATCTTTGTTTCTTGAGGTAAATTTTTGAAAGAATTTAATACGCCTTTACCTAAGTTTTTTAACCCTATAAATCCAATAAGATCATTAAATGCATTTACCGATTCTTGAATCTTTTGATCTTCTGATAATTCGCTGGTGTTAACTATAATATTAGCAGAAGCTCCAAAAACCTCAGCAATAGCTAATAACCGTTTAACTTTACCTATTTTTGAGGCTAATGCCACAGGTCCTGTGGTGGAAATGGTCACAATATCAAGAGCTAACATCACGCCATCCTCAACGTTTTGGTTAAATTGCTTTTGATCTGTGTATGCCAAATATATTGCTGGTACTATATAGGCATTTCCCGATTCGGTTATATTATTACCATCTAAAGCCAGTTTTATCAAGTTTATTTTTGGATCAGAATAAATAATCAAAGGCTCTAGAGGAGATATATCATCTACAAAAACATTTTCATATTCAGCTATAAAACTCCAGTCACAAGCAACTGCTCCCATACTTGAAGCACAACCCCATTTAAAGGTTTTTGTGACCTCTATGATTCTTACTAACCCTCTATCATTTAGTTCTCCTCTATAATAGATTGTAGAAGGTGGGACATAATCTGATACATTGGATGTAGGAGTAGGTATAATAGCTGGTTCTAAACGTATAAGAGTCTTATATAAACTGAAATCGTTATTTTCTAAATTGAAATCTTTATTTCTGATTCTTTCAAGGTATACTTCTTCACTCTCTTTATAAATATTAAGCAGTGCTGAGATAAAGGTAGTGTAGTTATCTCCATCAAATGGATTAATAGACTTGTCATCCATTTCTTGATTCAGATTGATAATCAGACTATTTGTTCCTTCCCTAAGTTTACCAATAAATGCTTTATGCGAGGTTTTCCTAAGTCCTCTAATCAGGCTTAAAATTAATCGCTCTCTATTTTCATTTATGGTAGATACAGACCCCTGTTCGTTAATATATTCTATTAGGTTTTCTTGGTCAGAATTGTACGCTAATAGTCCGAAAAGTTTATATAATTCTTCATTATTATCACCTCCGCTATTGACTTCTTCACTTAATACTTCCCAATAAGCTATATTATTTGAATTATAAGAATTCAATAAATTGTTCAACAAATTTGTGTTTTGAATATCGTCTTGATCCTTTATTATTGAATGGAATAGAGATAATAATATAGTTTCCTCGTCATTTACGCCAAACAAATTATTCCAGAGATTTGCTCCTGATAAAGAACTATCCAGTAAATCATAGAAAATGGATTTTCTCGCAGCTAAATCTGTAAGCGTTAAAGCTTCGCTAGGATATTTTTGTAGTAATTTGAAGTCTTTATCAACAATCGCTTTATTAAGGGTTTTCAACCATTTTTCCTGAGCTTCTCTATCCTCTCTGAATGATAAAAGACTTTTTTCAAAACTCTCAATACTTGAATTTGGTAGCGCAATAAAAATTCCTGGGTTTCTGGGTATCGGTGATAAGGCTCCTGATCTTACTAAAACGGCTCTATCACTAGCTGAAATAGTACCGTTATATGGATAATAATACCTTTTTTCTCCTTCTACTTGAGAAAATTGATTTGAGTCAGAGGCTATGCTCTCTAGAAAATTTTCAATATTAAATGAATTGTTGGATGACACAACTAAGTCTAAAATGAATTCATCATCATCTGTGGTATTGACGTTTATGTGCTTTACTTCCAACAAGTCTTGGCTGTTAGATGTAATTATAACTTCGTCTAAGATTGTAACTGCTTGATCTATTTCAAGACCATCATACTCTATAGGAGTTGTATTATCCCTATCTAAATTCCTACTTACAATATAAGCTTTAATTTTTTCGATAAACCTTGTGGCGAGCATATCATTACTAGGAGCTAACATTTCCCCATCCTCATCCCCTTGAAACCAATAGAGTTGCAAACCGGGTGCATGCATTTTTTCCCAATCCATATGGGTAAACGCTGTACCGTTGCCATAATCCATCAAAAGATTGGTGGCTCCTTGATCGGTGTTATATTTGGTGAAGGTGTGTTCTAGTCCAAAAACTCCGTGCCCTAATTCGTGTGCCGCTGTTCGACCTTTGTCCTGAGCAGCAAATACAAATCCAAACTGCCGTTTTAATGGCATAAAACCATCTGTATCAGCATCTGTAGGAGGGATGTCTGTTACAAATAAGTAATAAGTGTCACGTTTATAGCTACCTAGTGTTTTAAACTGTTCAATCCAGGCTTTTTCTCCATCTGTATATTGTGATAATAAGGTACTGTTACCCACATCGATTGTCGTATCTGATATAGTGAGTGCAGCCGCCTCAGTCACTTCAAAATTAATTCCTGCAGGATTATAAATCAGGTTGATACGCTCTCTAATACCATCCAAACTGGCGCCATTTATAGGGACTAGTGTTATGTTAATATCGGTTACCTCTTGCGAGGCCAAATGCCAATAATTTGCCGTACCTGCAATTGTATATTTTTGTGTAGTATCTTTAGGTTTTACGGTAGCAATGATCTCTTCTTTAACAAAATCAAATTTCTTTTCTAACGTAAGTGTCGCTGTAGTACCCACCCATTCGGCAGGGATCTCTGTTCCCTCTTTAGTCTTAAAAACAATATCCTCGGTAGTATACTCGCTATTTTGAAAGGTCGCTGTAGCAAGAAGGATATCGGTTGGATGTCCTGGCAGGTTGGAGATTGCTTTATATGGAGGATAATAGGTGCCACCGCCTGCAATATCGATCGTAGTATAGGCATCCTTCAATGTACCAGTGGTGACCGTTGGATAGGGATCAAAGGCATAATAACCGTTTCCTTTTTCAAAATCAACACGTACCTCAGTTGAGGTAATTTGATTCACACCACTGCCGCCCATACCCGCGGTAGTTTCGGTAGTCGCAGGACCGCCATCAGCTTGTTGACTATTTTTTACCGCACCATCTGCGCTCACCTCCCAGTTCTCACCTTTGCTATCTTGATAGACCACATCTTTGCCGCCTTCACGTACAACTTCTTGGCCGTCTTTTCCTATTAAAGTAACTGTTTTACCATCTTTACTGACTTGAACGTCAATAATATCAAAATCTACCTTGATTACGTTTTTATCTCCCGGATCTCTGGTAATTTCTTCGATCACCGCATCTGCATCTACAATACTCCCCCAATTAGGATCATAGGTAGTAATGACAAATCCGTCGATCAATTTCTTATCTGTATTTATTTTAATATTATCAAAGGTAACAGGGATACGCACGGTTGCCAGCCAGGGGGTGCTAATATATCCTTCTCCGCTAAAGGTGGTTGAACCAGATACTTCTTTAACATATACCGGGAAATCCCCTGCGGTAAAGACATCGTTTACACGCAGCTCACTAAGCAGTTCCTGATTGGATAAATCCACATCCTCTGGTGCGATACCACAATCCGTATATTCTGCTAACTCTTGGGTGAGTGTTCTAAATTCTTTTAGCGGAGATTCACCATAGCTCTCACTATCACAATTACCCAACACCACAAATTCATACACAGTATCCGGTCTAAACTCTTCAATAGTAATATAATCTCGAGGCGTAGTCTTAGTATACCAACGGTTGCCGTCTTTTTCGCGGTACTTGATCGTATAATCTAGATGCTCAGGTTGTCCTATCCAACTGATAGTAGCTGTGGTTAGTGTAGCATCCTGTACTTGGACAGCGGTTACCGGTATACAATCACTGGCGTGATCAAACCAAAAGATTTCGCTATAGCCGTTATTTTTAAAAACAGATACCTCTTCACCGGCATTGGTAGCTATCGCCCGTACTCTCCAGGCATAACGTTTTCCCGGCAATAAGAGTGGTTGTATAGGGCCATACAATAGATTCGTCGTTGTAGTAATTTCTTGATATATTGGCGGAGAAGCCAAAAATACTGCTTGTGGATCTGCATAGCGATCCCAGATTTCTACCAAACTAAATTCATAAGATACATTGGGAACTCCAGCATGTCTTGGTGTCCATTGAAAGAGAATATTGGTTGGGTTTTGCTCGATTAAACTGCTACGATTCTCTGGTTTGTTAAGAAATGGTGGATCGCTACTTACCAAAAAGATATTCGTACACCCCGTGTTGGATAGCTTATTACCGTTAAAGGCATCAAATACTTCAAAACAAATGCGGTACAGTCCATCAGGTAATGCATTGTTATATTGCTGTGCAGAAATGCCTTGTAAATTTTGTAAGGCAAAGTAAGGGGCAAGCTCCGTATTGTTAAATCGTAATGGAAATCCAGCATCGAGTGTAATGTTAGGAGCGCCTGTAATCACAGCTTTGCTTGTTGCCGTAATGTTGGTGCCCTCTATAGAAACTTTTAATTTTACAGCGCGACTTGCAGCGGTAAGATCATTAAATTCAATGAGCAAATTGATTGGGCTTCTTAGCTGGTCGGTATTATCATATGCGGATAAGCTATTTGGATAGGGAGGAATCCCTTGCAGAGTAACACGTACAGGGAAATTTTGAGAAAATACAAGTGCAACCTGAAGCAGACATAGGAAAAAGAGTAGTTGTTTTTTCATAAGGTTTCTTTGGGAGCATCAAAGTTTAATCGATTCCGTTTTGATAACGATCATCAAAAAAGGCAATGATTTGTTCCTCTAAATATATGTTAATTTTTTCTAAATTCTTGGTTTTTTGCGCAATATCAAACACAGATTCAGCTGTTTGAGCTTGTAATTCGAGTAGCGGTTGGTGCGATTTTGCTTGCGATACTACCGCTTTTCGCAGTTCATCCACTGCAACTCTTAGGTACAAATAGGCTTCCATACGATCAGCCTCTATGGTATATTTGTTTTGAAGTTCGCTGTAAGTAGTTTGCTCATCTGTTGTTGTAACTATCTGTTCATCTTTAGATACAGTATGCAATTTGTGTTGTTCCATTTGACTTTTGGCATAACTAAAACGCTCTTTCATTACCATCTCTTTTTCAAAAAGCTCTTTTTTAAGTGTTAAGGTTACAAATAATAGCGATTCGCGATAAGTTGGTATAAAATCTTTGCGTACATACAAGCTATCAAGATAATCCAACGCCAGATTCTTAAAATCGATCGTTTGTATAGCTTTTATTTTGAGATTAGCTAATTGGCTTTTAATCAGTTCTTTTGAAAAGGCTTTATGATCATCAAGATATTCTTTGTTGGTAAGGGTCTCTAACTGTTCAACAATAGCTATTGGATTACCTTCATAAATTTTATCACGATATCTAAAACGTGTAAATTTTTGTTTAGATATAGAGTCTAAAGCTTTGTTATCCTTGGCATTTGCACGCTTTTGAAAACGAATCTCGGCTTTTTTGATGTCGAAGGAATACGCGTACCCAAAAGTAAGGGTAAAATCATGCTGACTACCAGTTGTTTCGGTTTTTCGCAGTTGCGATAGTGCGCTGAGCATAAAATTATGTTTTTCTTGATATGTATAACCTGCATTAGCTCGTATACTAGTCACGCTCCCTTGAGAAGTACCATTATTGAGTGTCTCATTATAAGAAGCAGAAAGTCCGGTTCTAAGTTGTTTGTCAAAAAACTGTTTGTTCGCATTAATAGTAGGACCTATAGTTAAGCCTCTGTTCTCTTCCAGTTCATTATAAGCAGCGTTCAATGCGCTACTAATGGTAAGTGCACGCTCTGGGTAGCCAATGCTATAGTTGGCGGCGACGTTATAAAAATTCGATTGAGTGTTGGTACTTGCAGCCGTGCCTTGTTCATCTTTTGTGGTTTGATAGGTTAGACTTAGCCCTATATTTTGCTGTTTTTTTGGATCTTGCGAAAGGATATATCCCAGTTGAAGGGTAGCATTTTGTGAAATTTGTCTAAAATCCAAGGTATCCAAATTTTCTAAAGGATCGACCTCGTTAATTTCATCAAATACACTACGAATATTGGTGTATGATTGAAAGTTCGAATAGCTAGCTGCAATATTGAAACGCTCTGAAGCATTTACTGTAGTATTAAATGAAGAAACTACTCTGGTGGATTGCGTATCTTTTTTATCTCTAAGATCATCACGTTGCAAACCTGCATTAGCAGCCAAAGATACAGTTCCGCCAAATAAGGTTTGGGATGCATTAAGGGTTATATTTTCGAGATCGTTGTTAAAAAAATACGCACCAAACGTGCGATATTCTGGGTCAATACGTTCATAGCCAGCTCCCACGGTTCCCTTACCAATTGCATAAGTAAAGTTAGTATTAAAAGCCCTGTAATATTGAGTGGTACTATTATCATTGATCAGAATATTCATGGCATTACCTTTATTCGAACTGCCTTGATCCTCGGTATCTTCTGTAATGGCGTTTTGTGCTATTTCTACGTGGAAATTTAAATTTTTTGTTGCTTGAATGGATGATTCTACGCTAAGTACTACATTTTGTTTAGGCGTAAAATTTAAATCTGAAGGAATAGGAAACTGTAATGATTCTTTATCATCTTTGGCTCCAAATGCAATGACGCCAACCGTTATTCTATCAAATTCGTACGAAGCCTTTGCGCCATACCCCATACGACGATAAGCGGGTGTCGCTTCTGGAAATTCATTATTGTATTCGGTAGCTTTAAGCAATCGACCATAAAAAGCACTTATTTTATAAGGTTTATTTGGTGTAAGGTCTACTCCAAAGCCTGTAAATTGATGACCACTTACTGTATAAGGAGAAAAGGTCATAGAAACATCCCCGATGTGGGTAGCTACCCATTTATAGGAAGGGTGAATACTAAGACGATTAATTTTGAAGGGAGTATTATATGCAAATTCCTGATTCGTATAGGAAAAAGATAGCGGAATGTTATAAATACCACTAATATTAAAATTAAGATTACCATTTAAAAAATAGGTAAAAGGTTCTCTATTTGCTGATCCATCATAGTATATCCCATTAGCCGAAACTCCACCATTTACTTTAAGCAAAGGTGCTTTTCCTATTTGAGACATATCTTGTCCAAAGGTTATCCATACAAAACTAAAAAATAGAAGGAGTAAAGTTGGTTTCAATAGTGTAGGTTTAGCAAGGCCAAAATTAAGATAAAATTAACAAATTACAATGTCTTAGAACAATTTTAATTCATTCTATTTAAAATAGATATCCTTTAAGTATTGTAGTATTCTTTAGATTTTCTGCTCATTGTTTTATTATTCTATTTTATCTCAATCTTCTTACTCTTACCGGCACGAGAGGGACGCTCGCGCTAGCGGGGGTAAACACGTCTATCTAATACACAGTAGCGAAGCTTATGAAATAAGCTGCTGATGGATTGTGGAATTTATATTTTTTGCTCATTGTTTTATTATTCTTTTCTTTTTAATCTTTATCTTAACTTCTTACTCTCGCCGGAACGAGCGAGACGCTCGCGCTAGCTGGGGTTATATTTTTGAAGTTGAGATAGCCTTCATTATCTATATGCAACCAAAGAACATATTGGCTTTCATTAGGAGTTAAGTTTTTAACTTCATCTAGAAGTCCAGAGGAATTATAAACGCTTTTTATTATTTCGTCACTCGTTTCCGCTTCGCTCAAACGAGCGACAGAGGGACTTTTTCTTCTCTATTAAAGTTATACCATTCCAAATTTGAAGCTGACAAAACAGAACTCATCAACTGTTCTGGAGTTTCATTAACGACATCCCTGAATTTATTAATCTTTTTTGCTCTAACTGCTTCAGGGTATTTGAAAACTCTAATATTAGACACATTCTGGTTAATTCTTATTGTATTAGCACAATCAAATTGTAGCTTTTAACAGAATGAATTGCAAAAACAACATATAAATAAGAAACTAAAAAGTAAATATTTCATTTTTTTATTATTTTAACTATTTTATAATATAACAAAAAAGATATTCCAAGCAAAAAACATATCAAAATCCATGTCCAAAACTTATCATGATAGTTTGTTTTTTTATTAATTTCTTTGTCATTCCAATTTAAAACTTTAGCTTGATGATCGTTCATAATTTTTACAGAAATTAAATCATTTATTTTCGCATTGCTTACAAATTTAATGTCATTGTTGTTTTGTAACGCAGAATCATGATTGACTAAAATAAATATTAAATATCTTTTTTTGTCAAATTCTGAATCATTCAAAATTTCTATCTCAAATGTATAATCTACTCCATATTCTCCAGAACTAGAACTTGGCTCTGAATCAATATTAACAATTTTTGCAGCCTTAATATCGCCATATAAGAAATATTCCTGATACTCAATCTTCATCAGTAACCAAGAAAAAAGTAGAGAGGGTACACTCAATGTTGTAAACAAAATTGTAAGAAATATTTTATATTCTATTCTCATCTATTCAATTCTTGTTAATTCAGTTTTCATATTATAAATAATTTTCTTTGACATCCTTATTTCCCAAAGAATATCTGAATATTTAAAATCTTTACTTAAAGGTCCTAATTGAGCTGTAGCAGTTAGATTATACATCAATGGGTTAATATATAGCTCGCCTGATATTTCATCTAAATTTCCTTTATAAGGATATTCAATTCTTCCACCTCCCGTGATCTCAACATTGGCTCCCCCGCTAGCGCTAGCGTCTCGCTCGCGCCGTTAAACTTATATAAGCATTTTTCCTTTCATATATATCGAAAGTTAATACTTCCTATTCATTCTAAAATTTTTTTAGTTAATGTTGATATGTAAAACTTCTTACATTACTTCGCTTCTCTTTTTACTCCATCTAAAAACTCTTTTCCAAATGCAAAACCAACGATAAGTGGTATACACCTCATTATCCAGAAGCCATATTTATTTTGAGTAATAACATAAATAATAGAGCGAACTCCTCTATCTTTTGTAGTAATAGCACTGTCTATGTAATTTTCATCAAACACAAAGTCTTCGAAAAAAATAAACATATAGAGTCCTGCTAAAAAAAATAGTAAAGCCACCCAATTGTATTTTCTGTCTTTATTCATATAATTATATTTCATTGAATATCTTTTGTCTGATAGAACTACTTTGTTTTTTTATTTCTAATTCCATCTATAAAGTCGTACCCAAACCATAAACTAAAAAGTAAGGTAAATGTTCGAACACTCCAATAACCTATGTTATTCTGTGTAATGGTATATACGACTAAGCGCCAACCTCTATTTTTAGAACCCACAGTACGGTTTACAAAATCATACGTCATCCAGTCATCAAAAAAAATGAAGACATATAATCCTAAACAAAAAAGAACTAATGAAAGTGTTCTAACTTCTCTCATCATAATTTATATATTTTGAATTAATATTTTAGCAAACAGTTCTTCTAATTTTTTAATTAAAAAACTAACAATATCACGATCGTTCTCATTAGCTTCAATTTTTTCTTTCAACTCTTCTAAGAAGTTAATCTCTGACTCTTTTATTTTATTTATAAAATTTTTAAAGATTTCACTCTCTATATCAGACTCATTTAATATTTTGGCAAATAAGTAGATCCCAAGTTTCAACTCTTTATCGTTTAATTCCTTTTGAGCCTCGCTAACCTATATAGTAGTTGTTTCTTCTATAAATTTATAATCAAAAACTAAATATTTACCTTCATCTACTATAGATTGATTATTAGTTATTTCTTGAATTTTACCCACCTGTGTTTCCCCCGTTAGCGCGAGCGTCTCGCTCGTTCCGACCTCTATATTGTTATGCCAATCCAAGTAAAAATCCATCGGTGTCAATTTCTAAAATTGTATGATCATCTTGATAATTTCTTGCACTGCTATATTTTCAATCGATAGGATCGGTTATAAAACTAGTTATCTCATAGTATAAAGTTACGTTATAAATATAATTGAAGTAATTTAGAATGAAATGGTTTCTATCATGGAGAGGTCTATAAACTATGAATTAGTAAAGCACATTGAAGTAAACGCGGATACACCAAAATTTCATTTTAATAAGAATATAAAAAAACCGAACTGAATTTCAGATCGGTTAAATTTTTCCTTTTACTAGCTTGCTATCATGTAGATGATTAATAGTTTACTTCCGTATAAAGTGTTTGCTTTACTGTGTTAAGAATTATTTCCTCTGTATTTTTAATGGCTACCCTATCACTATCATTAAGATGAATATTTAGTTCATTTTGACTGATCAGCGCCTCATAAAAAGTTACTTTTGAAATTTTACTGTAAAAAACATTATCATGATCAATTGATTTTGCAATGCTATTACCAATTGTTTTTATAAAATTTTGTTCTGCACCAGAAGTTATACTTTTATCTTGTGCGTTAACAGCTACAATTGAAATCACGAAAACTAAAGCTTTAATTAAATGGTTCATAGGGCAGAAGGGTTTTAAAGATGTAACTTACTGGTAACAAATTTAATATGAAACCGTTTAGCCAAAAAAATATTTCAAGAGTTTTCGACAAAAGGATTGATTTCATCGATAAAATACACAGTTTTTATCAAAAAAACGATAATTGTAACGTAGTTATTCGGTGGTAAAACCGTATTTATTGTTAAAAAAAAGTGATTTTTATGTGAATTTTTAGCACAAATAGGATGATAAAATTTTTTTAAAAAACGCTAATTATCATTTAATTTTAATAGTTCCTCGACATATTTGCGAGTATTTGATAATCTCGGAATTTTATGTTGACCTCCCAATTTATTGTGTTGTTTGAGCCAATCATAAAAAAGATTTCTGCGACCTTTTTGTACAGTTAATTCATTAAGCGTTGTATTGTTGTAACGTTTGGCTTCATAATCGCTGTTAATAGCTTGTAAATTAAGATCCAAAGAGCGGGTAAATGCCTGTAAATCTTTGGGAGCATTTTTAAATTCAATGATCCACTCGTGTGCACCTTTTTCTTTTCCCTGCATAAAAATAGGAGCTACGGTGTAATCGACAATTTCGCATGGTACCTCTCTAGTAGCAACGCGCAAAGCAGCTTCAGCATTTTCGATTATTAGCTCTTCACCAAAGACATTAATATGATGTTTTGTTCTACCTGTAATTTTAATTCGGTAAGGAGCAATAGAAGTAAAACGAACGGTATCACCAATTTTGTATCGCCACAAACCAGCATTTGTGGTAATTATAATAGCATAGTTAATACCAACTTGGACTTGACTTAAATTGATGGCCGTTGCACCCTCTGTACCATAAGTAGTCATGGGAATAAATTCATAGAAAATACCATAATCTAACATCAACAGAAGCTCTGATGAGTCATTTTGATCTTGTATGGCAAAAAAACCTTCAGAGGCATTGTAGATTTCATAATATCTAAAATCTTTTCGAGGTAAGATCTTAGTATACTGTTCGCGATAGGGTTCAAAGCTTACTCCGCCATGAAAATATACTTCTAGATTATTCCAGGTTTCAAAAAGGTGAGACTTTCCTGTGGTTTCCATAACTTGGTTGAGCAGTACCAACATCCAAGAGGGTACACCTGCCAAACTAGTTACGTTTTCTAGAATAGTTTCATTGACAATTGCCTGCATTTTGACTTCCCAATCGCTCATGAGCGAAATTTCATTGCTGGGAGTTGAACTAAACTCTGCCCAGAATGGCATATTATCAATAATGATGGCCGATAAATCTCCAAACGAAGTGCCGTTCTTTTTATATAATTCTTTACTTCCGCCTAAGCGTAAACTTTTACCAGTAAATAGTTTTGAATTTTCATTGTTATTAAGATACATGCACAATAGATCTTTGCCTGCTGCAAAGTGGCAATCTTCGAGTGATTGTTGACTTACGGGTATAAATTTACTTTTAGCATTGGTGGTTCCGCTAGATTTGGCAAACCATTTGATTGGCGTTGGCCAATAAATATTATGCTCTCCTAATCGGCTGCGTTCGATCATGGATTCGTACTCTTCGTAGGAACGTATGGGGATACGATTCTTAAAGGTTTCATAGTCATTAATACTGCTAAAGTTGTATGCTTTACCTATTTCGGTATTTTTGGCAGTTTCTAATAATACGTGAAGTAGCTCTTGCTGAACTTCATTTGGGTACTTTAAAAAAAGTTCCATTTGATGAAACCTTTTTTTTAAGAACCAACTGGCAATAGAATTGACTAATGGGATTGGCATTTTTTAATGTATCTTTATGCTGTAATATTACTAATTTAAAGATGATCAGTCCTCAAAAAAATCTAAAGTAATAAAAAAAATACATTTTGTTTACTGATTTAAAAGATAGCTTACCATTTATGCAATATACGGGCGTACTAACCAAAATGAAAACCGAAATTGGAGATCCTATTCAGTACTTTTTAATTTTTGACAATGATTTTATACATATGAATCAGTTATTAAATAAACAGATTCACATACGATTTGAGCATTATCAATGTTTGGCTTGTGGTAAGGACAAGAAAATTTTTAGACAAGGGTATTGTTATGATGATTTCTATAATCAACCGCAAGTTGGGGATTGGATCATGCGACCAGAGTTAAGCACAGCACATTTGGATATTGAGGATCGTGATTTAGATTATGAAAAAAAAGTGCAGCTACAACCACATATCGTATATCTAGCGAACTCAAGTAACATAAAAGTTGGTGTAACGCGAAAAACTCAGGTGCCTACTCGATGGATTGATCAGGGAGCACACGAAGCTATTGAAGTGGTTGAGGTTCCTAATCGTTATTTGGCCGGAATTGCAGAAGTGGCTTTAAAAGATCATGTAGGTGATAAAACCAATTGGCGTACGATGCTTAAAAATGAGGTGGTTGATGAAAATTTAAATGAGGTTAAACAGAAGCTAAAAGAATTTTTACCAGAAGAAGCACAACCTTATTTTATAGAAAATAATACTGAAACCGAGCTTCACTTTCCTGTATTAGAGTATCCTAAAAAAGTAAAAAGTTTAACTTTAGAAAAAACACCTGAGTATACAGGTGTCTTAAAAGGTATCAAAGGACAGTATCTTATCTTCGAGGATAATACTGTTTTTAATGTTCGTAATCACGAAGGGTATGTGGTGAATTTAAGGATCGAATAATAAAACAAGCGTTTGAGAAGGTTTTTGTTTGATAAGGAATCTTCCTTATCTTGTTTCAAGCAAATTTTGGATCAAAAAGTTCAATGCTTCCATTTCTTTTTCAAGCTTTGTTGTTTTCGAGTTTTGAATTTCGATTTTCTTCTCCTGATCAATAGTATACATAGTCAATTCTTCTATTTTTTGAAGTAATTTGGCATTCATTTCACCTAATAAAAGCCCATTCCTTTCTATTTCCTTTTGACTGGGGATATCCTTTAAATGACCTTTATCTTTTATATATTTTTCTACTTCGTCTAGTGTTGGTAAGTCGTAATGTTTTTCAAAAACAAAATCAGGCCAGACGGTTGCCTGAACTTTCACTTCAGATGATATTACTATACCATCTAAACGTAATTCTACATCACCTCCATTAAGTTTATTATGAAGTTGCATAGCGGTTATTGTTCCGTTACTCGTTGAGGTGGTCCATTTCCAGCCTCCCCGCCAACGTGGAATAAAAAATTCAAAAACACTATTATCAGCAATATTGGTAATAAACCTTGCTTTTTTAGTTATACTTCCACTACCCAGCGTTAAGTCAATATTTGTTCCTTTGTCATAGTAGCTTCTAAGTTCCATAATTTGAGTAATTCCTTGTGAACTATTCGTTGTCCATTTCCAACCTCCTCGATACCTGGGATAAAAAAAATCAAAAATTTTATTATCACTAAAAGAGGTTATTAGTTTTCCTTCACCAGTACCAGTGCCAAGAGTTAAATTATTTGAAATTAAATTACAATTACAGTCTTGTGCATTTGTATAATATGAGATCGTGAATAAGAGGATAAGTAAGGTAATGTTTTTCATTCTATTTTTTGGTTAATGTTTTATGTTTTGAAATATTTAAGAATCTGTAACTATTTAATTAGCCAATTACACTACTCAACCTAAACATTGGCAAATACATCGCGATTAAAATCACTCCTACAATCACACCTACCAGGATAGTGAGTATTGGATTTAATACATTTGAGATAACTTTAGATTGGTGTTGTACTTGTTGATTGTATTGTTCGTTTAATTTTTGAAAAATGTATTCTGTTTGATTAGTTTCTTCTGCGACACGTAACATTGCAAGCATTTTTTTGTCAAAAATTGTATGTTTTGAAAAAGCATAACTTAACTTATCTCCTTTTATAATATCGTTTACACTAGTTTCAAGCCCTTTTTGGAGCGGATAAAAATTTATCATTCCTTTAATTAACTCCAAACTTTCTACCATTGATATTTTTGCTGAACTTAGCAAGGATAAAGCTTGAGTAAATTGAGCCATATAAATTTTTCGGTAGTATTCACCGATAATAGGTATTTTGAGCTGTAGGCTACTTAAGAATTTACGATACCATATTTTCTTTGAAAAATAGAATAGAGTACTTATAACAATGAAGATTGCTATAAGTAGATACCATCCATAAGTACTGAAAAAGTCCGATAAATTTATAATTCCTTTGGTTATAGCAGGAAGTTCGACATTATTTTGCTTAAATATATCCACAAACATGGGTACTACGAAGTTTAGCATAAAGCCTATAACTAATAACGCGGTACATAATACTATGATTGGATAGGTTAATGCGGCAATGATTTCCTTTCTTAAATCGTTTTTCCGCTTATAAAATTCACTGAGCTCCAAAAAAATTTGTGCTAGCTCACCAGTTTGTTCTCCTATATGAATAGCATGGTATTCATATTTACTAAAATTTCTACTTTCTTTTATAATGCTAGAAAATGCATCTCCTAGAATCAATTTCCTAAGCATAGTAGTCATCAATATACGATCTTTCTCCTTTTTTTGAGTTTCTGATAGTAATTCTAGACTATTTTTGAGGTTAATTCCAGATTTTAATAAAACATGTAACTCTGTATACCACTGTTCTTTTTTCTTAGCATTAAAACTACTACCAATTGATATTTCTTTGGTAAGTATTACAGAAAGATCAAAAGCCTGTTTTGACTTTATAGGTTTGTTATGTTCTTTAATTTTTATGCCCATAGTCAAAATATGTTCCTGGATCAGTATGTTTAAAAACAAAAATACTATAATCATCAGAAGTTTTATTAAAGGTTAATTGTAAGCCGTCAACAATACCTTCGAATACTCGATCTCCTTTGAAATAAAATATGGCTTTTTTATAAGCTACATTGTATGTTTGGTCAGATGTTATAATACTATCTTTTGTAAATAAATATTGTTTTTTTTCGATGGGGGATGAGAGTACCAAAATACTATCTTTCATCTCCAAATGGGCTTTTGGATATTTATTGAAATCTAAGGTGAGTGCGAGTTCTAAACTTTGTAATTGGGTTTGATAACTATAGTTACTTTCGATCTGTCGCATATTTTTTTGAACGATATTTAAAATAGAAAAGGCTAGTCCTGTAACTATAGTTGATAGAACGAGGACTACCATAATTTCGGTCAATGTAAATGCTGCTATTTTGTTATTTAATTTCATGATATCCACAAAAAATTCGTGTTTTTTCTTTGCTATCCTTCCGGTACACCGCTATTGTTTTTCTATCCTTAATACTAATCTCAATTTCAAACTTTCCATAGGTTTCGAAATAGGGAAGCTTTATTTTGCGATGAATGTATTGGTAATGCAGCTCATTTATACGATTTTCAATTCTTCCTGTATTACGTTCTATATGATTACCAAATACAGTATTGAAACTTAAACTTGCGATCATAAAAACAAGAATCAAAATCACCGATGCCGTGAGTGTTTCGATAAGGGTTGCGCCTTTAATTTTCTTTAATATAACCATTTTGCGATACTTTTATAAGTATTTGCTAATGGTAAGCCTGAATAAAATGGAACAGGATTAGTCTGGATATTGCCATTTAAAATGTGGTTTAAGTAGCTAGAACCTAAATGTTTGGTAACAAATTGATTTGTGTATACTGATCCATTTACAGTACCTTTAAAACCAATATTTCCTAAGCAATATACATCTCCAGTAATATGAACCTTATCATTGAACTCCATATTCACATAAATTCTTGAAGGAGGTTGTGGTACAGCCTGTAAATAAACTATCGAACCTTCGATGCGGGTATTTTTTTTAACAACTAAAGCGGTTGTAACTAAATTTCTGTTGAACTGTTTGCTTGAGTTAGTTACGGGATATTTGTCATACAAAACAAGGGATGAAGGGAATTGTAAATTACAATTCTTTCCAACACTTAGATGTTTAGTGGCAATGGATTGAAAGCTACCTTCCGAGTTATCCAGAACCGTAATAATAGGTGCTATTAAAAGTACATCTTTTAAATTGGCTTCGGGATAGACCACAATTTTCTGAGCAGATTGTATAATAATATTACCAACCAAGTTTTGATTAGTGAGATGAATATCCTCGGTATTAAAAATCAATTTTGGTAACTTAAGAAAGCTGTTCGTGACAGAGCGTGATAAAGGAGTTTCTTCTGCTCCCTGTATGGGATGTCCGGACGTAACTTTCTTCAGATAATTTATCCAGTGGCTGTCCAACTCTGGTAGCTCACGTTTACTTTTTATTGTCTTACCAGTAGATACTAGTGAATTTTGATAAAACGTTCCCGAAATAGTGCCAGGTTTGATTCCTTGTTCTGGCACATATAGATTACCACTTAGATTGGTAAAGCCTACGACTACCAAAGGAGAAAAGCTATCTGCAAGATACAAATTGGGTGCGTTAGCATTACTTTCGCTTCCTATTAGTAAAGCTTTGGTAATTTTTTTTGATCCTTGGCTATGTTCGGTATACTGTTTTAACCATGCACCGTGATACGCAAAATGTTGTTTAATTGCCGTATCTTTTGATTCACTATATAATGTGTCTGATTTGCTAGGAATATTTAGTGTACTGAAGATCCTTTGATTATTCTCACGAATCATGGTAATGGTATCCTGTGATTTAATCTTGAAAAAGGATTGTACATGAGTTAGCATTAAGAAAGAACCCAATAATAAAGCAACTAATACCGAAATCAATAAGGCTAATTGTATAGCCTGAGCCTTTATTTTATATCCTAACTTCACTCGTCAATAGGGAATTGTTTTCGTTTTCCTTTATACTTTAAAACCACATGAGTAGTAGTTCCTTTTATTATTTCCACTCCCGATTGTGGTTCCTTAATTTTCATCAACAACTCTTGACCGTTGACTGCTATTAAAAAAATAGAATTTAAGAAATTTTCTCCAGCAATAAGCCCTTTGTATTGAATAGATGGCCAATTAATTGTTGGTTGCACGGGGTGATTATTCTTTTTTTTGACAGGAATTTTCTTTTTATACACTGTACCCAAAAAAGGATCTCGTGCAAGCTTTTTTATTGAAAAGGTATCACGTTCTTTTAAAGTTATCGAAGCTTGCTTTGAAAATTTTTTAGAATGTTGAGAAGCTAACTCGGGATCAGAGAAAGTATCTATTATTTGATAGATAATTGCTCCCCAGATAATCGCAACTAGTGGTAATAAAATATATAGTGCTTTTTTTCCTTTGAGCATAGCTATTAGTTTATTGTAAACTCAGAAACCGTACTAGATTCGCTTTGGTTTCCCGCTGCATCAAATGCTTTGATAAACCAAAAATAGGTAGTGCCAGTAGTCAAGGTAATTTCTACTGGCGATGTTACCTCATCTTTAATTTCTAGTTGTGTAAGTTCTGGATTTTTATAGATATAAATACTGTCAAACTCTGTAGTACCCAATACTAACTCCCGTGTCCAGGTAAAATTAACTTTGTCGCTGGTCAAGGTAGCTTGATTAACAGGTGCCGTTAAATTGGGTTGTTTGGGATTTTTTGTATCTACGGTTATCGTTCTTTTACTGTATAATGTACTCTGTGTAGTATTCTCTGCACGTACTTGCCAGTTAGTTGTTCCTTCAGGAAAAGTAAGTTGACTACTGGTCGAGGTGATGGTATTTTCTACAATTAAATCCTCATTCTCTTTGCGTAGCTGTATACGATATAAATTAGCATCGGTTACAGTCTCCCACTGTAAGCTCACTGTATTTTTATTGGTAATTGAATTATCTCCAGGAGAAAGTAGGACGACCTCTCGTGACGTAAAATCTTCACTCTCTTTTATGCTGAAACTGGCAGATGCGAATGCTGTCGCAGATCCACCATTCTCTGCGCGTACGCGCCATTCATAATCGCTTTTTGTTAGTGAAGTTGTAAAATTTGTGCCTAAAACAACTGTATCACGTACCATTTGCGTAGCATTAACAAAGCTAGGCTTTGCAATTTGTAAGCGATAACCTGAAGCTTGAGCAACGGGCTCCCAACTAAAATTTATCTGAGTCGTTTCGATTACTGCCTCAGGTAAGGGAGCGATCAGTTGCAATTCTTCTTCTGTCAGATCTTCTTCAAACAGTATTTCTTCACATCCCAAACAGCTAATTCCACATAAAACGGCATAGCCTAGGTGTTTTTTGAAGTTTTTAATTTTGGTTACAGACAGGTTCATAAAAGTACTGGATTAGAATTCAAATTCTTTTTTGGCTTTACCTGCATCACGATAGGTGCGTTTAGGACAGGAATCAGCTTCGTCAACGAGTGTAAAGATGTCAGTTTTTCGTTTTTCATCCTCTCCCCAACAGAAATTGGATACCGTGTAAGCAAAGACAGTGCCTTGAGAAAAATCTATGGTTTTATACGGTTTGCCTGCGTTTACCAATGATAATCCATATTGTTTTTGAGAATTGGTAGTGAGATACAAAGCCTCAGCCATACGAATGTCATTTACTACGGTTTGCGGAAACACAATCGAAACCGCTTTGACAAGTTGTGCTTTTTTTTGATGCTGAATGTATGTTTTAGTGTCATTGTTTTCTGTTGCTTTCAAGGCTGAGGTTATGGCAACCTGATCCACAAGTTCTAAAGTTAAGAACTTTGGTTTTTGTTCTGGTGCTAAAGAATCAATAAACTGAAGGTGTTGCGGATTAGTTGGATAGGCTTTGCTATAGGCACTGTACGATTTAGTATCAAAGGTATGTATCGATTGGCGTAAACGTATAGGATCTGTATAGGTGGGAATTGCTATGGTATTGAACCCATCGCGAAATAAATTAGCATCCTGAATACCAATAATACCCAAGGCAAGAGGAGGAGTATTTGTACGATGCATGCTAGCGTTATCAACGGTTAAGGTTTGACAGCTGCTTAGTAGCACCGCCAAACAACAACTTATATAAAAAAAATTGTGAATCATATTTAAGATGGTTATGTAGATCGCTATACCCATCAAAGATACTAGAAGCAAGATAATTATCATAGGATTTGAGTAGCGGAAATTAAAATAAGCAATTTTTCTTTTGGGACGATACACGGTCTTCCGGCTTTTTGTTTTTTGGGAGAAGCTATTGTTGACATTGCTTTCAAAATCAAAATAGCCATATCTTTTTCACGAATGTGACTTTGATATTTTTTTAAGTTCATCGCTCATCTCTATAGGCACGGAATGCAATTCCGCGCTATCATATCAGCGCGATCGGGAAAGGCTATCATGTCAGCGAGATCTGACTTGATGCCCAAAGTCTGCTGTCCGATGCTTTGATTTTTATTTTTTTTACTATCATCTCCTTTTGCAAACGTGACTGTTTTTACTATAATTTCTTACTGTTGTCTACCAATCTATGACGGCACGAGCCAAGAGGTAACGCGCTAGCCGTTACTTAATTTCGCTCGCGCCAGCTGGATGCCCGAAGTCCGATGTCCGATGCTTTGATTTTCTTATTTTTGCTTCCATCTACGGTCTTCCGACCTTTTTGTGTTTTGTCCTAATCTAGTGTCGTCATTGCTTTCAAAACCAAAAAGAGCCTCGCGCTGGCGCAAGCTTGTAACTTGTGCCATATTTTTATTTAACTAAACTCGAGATAGCGCAGCTTTGTAATTTTCGCGATCACTCTATAGGTATTTAAGGGGAGCTGCGACCTAAGGAAGCAGCTAAGCTTTAACTTCTTGGTTTCCTGCTCGTATGTAGAACGGCATGAACATATACTTTTTTATTTTCTAAAGTATAGTGAACTCCATAACGGAAGCGATCTGTAAATACAATTCTGGTAGCTTTATATCGTTTTTAAAAGTTATCAGGATCTGTTTCAATCCTAGTGAGAACCTCGTCTATTTCACTAAATAATTCTGGTTATAGTTCTGTGTTATCTGCATACCAATCAAGAGCTTCTGTAATATCTAATTCTGCTCTTGGTTTAATAATCAGCTTATAACCCATGTTTTGTCTGTAGACCAGATTTTACATCTTTCCAACTTCTGCCACTATCAGGGTTTGCCTTGTGATCTACTAATTGCCTATCTAAGATGTTTTTATGATTATCAGATATTTCATAAGAGGACTCGCTGACCTTTTGTTTGTATTGTAACATACTTTTAAAAGCTTTATTAAGTGTAGGATCTTTTACATCCTTCAACTCCTTCAATATCCATTTGATGTCTGCTTATAAGTCCATTACATTCATTTTTACATTCATAACAAAGATAGTTTATAAATTATTATTTTGTTTATAATTTTATTAGCTGATCTTTTGTCTGTATTGTAACATGCTTTTATTACCAAATGTGAAATACAATTTATTCTAAAAAATAGCTACCACCTTCGCTGGCGCAAGTTTGTAACTTGTGCCATATTTCATTTAGCCAAACCTAATAAATAATCGTCACTATCTATCTCCATTACAGTGTGGTCATCCTGAAAATTTCTAGCACTGCTATATTTAAAATCTATTGGATCAGTTACAAAACCAGCTTCTACAGGATTGTTATGAATATAATCTATTTTTTGTTCTATCACTTTATCTGTCCATAATTCGATAGGTTTGTTATGATGTTGCCAGAATTGATATGTACTCACATTACTTTTTCCCTTTCCTGCCTTTGCAAACATCCATAACATCCATTCTTTTCTGCTCTCTTGTGGATTTTCCTGTATGGCTTTTAATACTTTTTTTGCTGTATACTTTTTAAAATCTCGTATCCTACCTGATGGGTCTTCATTACCACAGCGAAATACTAAATGCACATGACTAGGCATAAAACAATATTCGTATATCTCCATCTTCTTTTGTCTCCTACAATAACCTAAGCTGCTTGCTAATATTGATAAATAATTTTCTCTACTAAATACATCTATCCAATATACTGTTGCAAAACTTACAAAGTATAAACCAGATTTGTTATGAAACTTGTGTTTTCTACTCATACAATCAAAATAAAAAAAGCTACAATAGTTACATTATAGCCTTTGTTTTATCTAATTACGCTTTACCAATCTTTGACGGCACCCGTCACAGACGAGCGCTAGCGGGGGGGACTTTATTTTGTATTATTAATTGTATTAAAATGAAACTCTTTTAAAATTTGATATTCTTTTTTAAAAAAATGATATGCTATAATTATCCTAAAATTATCACCATTACTATTAAGATAATTTATTTTTCCATTTTCAATACTATTAATATCTTTAAATAAAACTTCTTCTTTATTCTCAATATAAACTTTCTCTTTGTCAAAGCTAATGTTTCTAAATTTCGAAATTACTCTTATATATAAGAGTAATAAAAGACCTAAAAAAATTAATAAAGGAATAGAATCAATTGACAACTTGAGAAATATATTGAGCAAAATAATAAGTGTTACCCCGAATACCATAATCAGATTAATATATTTCATTATGATACCTAAAGATGAATAGAGATTGTATTTTTTCTTAGTTTCTTTTACCATGATGAACTTTTGAATGACTGTATAATTCTATTCCAATTATTGCTTTTCCTTCTAAACTCATGCCATTTTGATTATAGTATCCATTTTCCAAAGGTTTATCATCATTGAAATCATATCCAAACTGAAAAAAAGAGCTATAACCTCCTTGTATATTCCCAGAAAAATCCGCATGTCCAAGACCTTTGTTTTTAATTTTAGTCAAGCTAAAGCCTCCTTGGAGATTTAATCCAGAGTAAGCAATCCCAAAATTAAGAAAATCCATCTTAAATTCATTTGTTTCAGAGTCAAATGTATTATACCAACCATTATTACTATCGTAAGATAATAATTCTACAGCAAAAATATTAGCATCTATTCTAAAAGATTTTAAGAAATCAAATCCAGCTTGAGCACCAGCAGTTAACTTAAAACCATGAACATTTTGTACTCTTAGATCATTGACATTTTTAAAACTATGAAAGGTTAACTCTCCATCAGAATTATCATAGCTAACCGTGTGGTAACCATTAGGGTTAAATACATCTTTTGAAAGATGACTCTTGTAATTAGTAATCCCATTGTTTTTTAAATAATCCAATCCTTCATTACTGATCCAACCGTTACCACCAAGCCAGTTCCCTAGTTCTTGCCAAAACCCTCCATCAGGATCAGTTCCATTCATAGGATTATTCCCCATCCCAAGATACGGAGAACTATACTGCCCATACGGATCTGTAGTCAACCATCGTCCAATCCTAGCATCCCATAATCTAAGCTGAAAAGCTTCCTTTCCAGTTTCTGGGTCTTTTTCTTGACCCTGGTAGGCATAACGGTAATCTCCTACATCATTACGTCCTGGCATGGGCATTCCAAAAGGATAGTAATCCGTCGCTGTTTTTGCTATGGGTGTACCATCTGCTGCTCTTGCTACAACAGCACGTACATTGCCGAGATGATCGGTTAGTTGGTAAAGATGTGTATTATCAGCTTTACGCACCCCTAGTCTCCCTGCTCCGTAAATAGTGTTTTCAACTACTTGTCCATCGCGATAAATAGCCAACGCTGTCCCAGCTGCATCACGTACATAATGCTCTGTATAGCTTAACGTTCCGTTGATAGGATTATACGACTCCTTGACAACACGATGCCCTTTGTCATTGTAAAAGAACTTCACCAGAGGTTGTTTGTCTTTTTGTACCTCGGTCACCAATCCACTGGCATTGTAAAGATACGTAATTTTATCATCTATGTTTTCTACTAACTGTCCGATGGTGTTATATTTATAATTTTCACCATTAACATCCCCCGTTTGATCCTTGATATCATCGGCATTGGTAGGGGCCGTTATCGCATCATCTACTCGTAGGAGTTGGTTGGGTTTGTCCGTTTTATATGTGTAGGATAATTGATCCATACTATTGTTGCCTGCTTCGGTATGCTTATTACGGTGTAGGGATTGGATATTTCCATTAGCATCATACGTAATTTGATCTACCTTGTAATCATCGGTAGCATTGCTCTCGTAAGATCCGGCATTGACCTCTCGCATTCCTTTGGATCCAGATATCTTAGCAGTAATATTACTTCCTCTTTTAGCATGAAATCCGGGTTTCATGACAATAGAAACATTAGCGGTGTAGGTATAGGTATAACCAGTGTGAAAAACTTGAGTGGTTGTGATGGTATTTTGTGCAGCTGTACCGGTTTCATCTTCTTGTATGGTCGGCACACTGCTATAATCCCCGGTGAATTCTCCAAATTCCGCCTGTGTTAACCAATTGTTACGGTTATATTCGTAGGTGTAAACATTTTCTTTGCCTGCTGCAATAGGGTTTTCTGTATTCCATCGGATACCTTTAATATTCCCATTAAACTGATCTGTACCATAGTCTGTACTTTTGATATTGGGTAGGGGACGGTTAAAATCGTGCGTATTATAATCGATGATCATTCCAAATAAATCATTGGCATCACCCCCGGGATCGTTAGCTTGTTCGAGACTTGGATGATTGATACTTTTAAGGGCACCGGATAAGGAATATACATAATCAATACCTTGCAATCCGTTTGCCAGATTGATACGTTTTAAGGCGCCGTTCTCGTAATAGGTATAAGCTGCATGTTCGGTAAACGTGCTATTATCAGGAGATGTCTCAACTTTGACCAAACTATGATTAGCCGGATCATAGGTGTATCTATGGATAAACTGTTCGGTAGGGTGCCCCTTTTGATAGATCACCTGTGTTACCTGACTACTCACTGGATCGTATATGTAATCAATGGTTTTTAATCCGATATCTGAGATGTTTTGTACGATCCACTTAACGCGTCCATAGACATCATAACTATAATAGGTAGTAGTATGCTCGTTCGAAGTTTTAGCTACATTGCCCGTTAAAAAGGAGGGAACGTGATACTGTACATTTAACGAAACTAATAGCGTACTATCATCTTGAGAAATGCTGTCATACTGAGTGGTATGAACTTCTTTAAGTGGAGTAACTGGCAAGGCAGCATTCGGATCAAGACTACTAAAAAGCGTATTGGTTAGCACCCCGCTTTGTATAGGACGTGTAAGCTGATCGTAGGAGGTGAAGGATACCTCGTTTACAGCCGCTTGTTTGCTATTTTGCGAATAGCGTATTTGCCCATCCTTGCGATATAAAAACCGTGCTGTACCTTCGTCTTGACTTGTAGTTTGTTCTAACTGCCCTAAGGAATTGTAGGTATAGGTGCTTTCCAATTTTTTAAGCGGTTGCTTACTGCGTACTAAGCGCCCCGCCTTATCATAATAGTTGAGACTATAGTCATAATAATTTTCGGGATATCTGATTTGTATCGATGCGCTCACAGGATTGTATGCATCAGGATTTGCCACCGCAATTCTATAAAATCCGTTGGGTAAACTTGTAGAGGTATAGGCACGATTTTCAGTAATAAGATTGTACATATATATTGTAAAACCACCTGGATTGGTAATAGTAATACCAGCCCGTCCTTTTGGTATATGAATATCAACATATCCCTGTTCTCCGATGGTAAGCGTAGAAAATCGAGGAGCTGCATTGCTATCACCACTACGCGCAGCAGCTAAGGTATTGCCATCGGTATCGGTAAATACTACATTTTCTTCCCCATGCACATTGCGAGATACCGTTTTGATGACCTTATAGGTGTTGTATAAAGGATCATTAAAGGCATCAGGTTGAGCGAGCTCTTGACCTGCCGGAATTGAAAACACATAGCCGTTTTTCCATGCTCCGTTGATTTTGTTACCGCCAATCGTTTTTAAGACAGTACCGGGATTTAGCTCACTGTAAATCGTACGAGAGTAGGGGCGTTGAGTGGCATCCTGATAGGGTTCGGTTGTGTTGTCTGAACTGTAATACCATCCCAGACTATTACTTTCTGTTCCTGCCAGGGCAGGACTCTCCGGAAGGTTTTCAAAATCCGGAGCAGAAAATGTTTGTCCGTCAGAGCGTTGAAAGAAATTTTCACGATATAAGAAATCTGTTGCAATATCGTTATTGGTAGGAGCGCTTAAGGTTTGCAGCGCTGGTCTTCCCTGTGCATCATAAAGGATTTGTGAGCCCCATGTTTTACCTGTTTTGATGTCCATGCTTTGTTGTTGTACGGGTTTACCTAAAGCATCAAAATAGGTTTTGTTTTGTCCGGTTATAGCTCCTTTAGGGTTATAGGAGGTAACTTTTATAGTGTTCCAAAGTTCTTGAACATTGGTTCCTGCCGGGGGACAACCATTGGCAGTACCTTGTATATCGGGACATTTATCTTTGGCCTCTGGATAATAATTCGCTCCGGGATCAGTACATTGTTGTTTTACGTGATCAGCCTCTCCAAAACCATCCCCGTCGGTATCTAAATACCATGTTTTCATTTTTATCAATTCATCAGTGTCATTACAATCTAATTTAGTTCTCACATATGTAGTAGTAGGATTTTGAGGATCCTTATAGGGATCACAGCTATATTTTGGATATGCATTCACATCTCCTTCCCCATCCCCATCTCTATCAATATACCATGCATATTGTTGTATATTTCGATTGCCATCATCACAATCTCTATTGTTTGGAGAGTATCTATAATTTGAGTTGCTATGTATTGGGCGTATGCATTGATACTTAGGCGCGGTATCATTGATATCTCCATCCTTATCTCGATCTCTATCAAGGTACCAGTAACGAGGAATATCTAAGACATCAGGGTCAGAATCATCACAATCACCATTTTTAGTAGCAGAATATTTCATATCTAAATTAGGTTGGCAGGCATATGTATATCGTAAGCTTCCAATACCATCACCATCGCCATCAAAATAGTACCTAATTGGCTGATTAGTTCCACAATCCCCATCGCCAATGGGTAAAATTGGATTATCTTGTGCGTTTATAATATTACATAATCCAATAAAAATTAGCAGTATACTTTTTTTCATCTGTTTATCTTTAATGTTGTTGAGTGGTCTCCTTGTATCAACTTGATGCTTCTTATTTGTGTTTTAGTTTTCCAGTACTTTTTTATTGTGGATCAATTATTATATCAGTATCTCCCTCACATTTGATATATGATTTTACTTCACTGGTTTGAATTAGATTAAGTTCCAAATCTTTTATTTCGCATTTGTAATATTTAGTTATACCGCATGTCCATATTTGTAATAATTTGGTGTATTCTGTACCCCAAGAACCATAAGTTAAAGTATTAGCGTCATTAGACACTGCCCAACGTAGTTGGTAATTGCCACTACCTCCAATAATCCTAGCTACAGCCTTTATATAATTTGGATCAGCGGCATCTGTATAAACTGTCAAGTACAAAGGATCATAGGCTTCGACCGGGCTTAGTTCTCCATCCCCATCAGTATCACGCTGTGCAATGGCTTTATAATTATAATTAATTTCTTTGGCGAGTTTAAAGCCACCTGTAATCCCCGGCGTATTGGCTACTTCGATGGAGGTTTTTTGTAAACGTCCAGCGAGGTCATACTCATAATGGGTTGCCATGTTATTAGCTCCTAATACATAGCTTAATTCATCCCATTCGTTATAGACATAACTGGTCATGGATGTGCCTATGGGTGTCATTCTAAAATCGTCAAAATAGGTTGTCCCTACAGTATTATAAACAAAAACTTCTTGCCCTTGGGTAATTTGCTTAGTATAGAAATTGAGTTGTACCCAATTCCCGGCAAGCACCACTTCCTGTTCATTAAAAGACAAAATATTACCTCCGGCGTTTACTTTTACGTTTCTGTAGCCAGTATCTGTATCGCCTGAACGATAGACCCAAACAGAGACGCTATAGGAGCCAGCATCAGGTTTTACTTTAAAGGCATGCACATTAGCTGTTGCCGCAAGCGATGCTCTACCCGTATGGGCTCTGGTGCTAATCGTTGCCGTACTGCCCTTATATACTTGTCCACTAAAATAGTTGTTAGTGCCTAAATCTTCTGCACCCGAATAAAACATTTGATTATAACCGGTATTGGCCACCGCAAATACTTTGGAGTCTTTGTCTCCCATTTTTGTAGCCATTTTATTACCGTTGATATCCGAAACCTCTAAAGGCATGGAGTAGTGATCATACTTTTCCACAGTAGAGGTGTTGATCCATTTAGGGTTAGTTTGTGTTGCATTCACACCCCATTGAAAATTATCAAACTCTCCGACATACCCAAGATAGGCTCCGTCAGTATCAATAGCACCTTTCCAAGTAAATGTTTTGTGTTTACGCCATATTTTTGAGCTACCTGTTGCTGAAGGTTCGAGAGAACCATCGAACTTGTGATACCTCCAGTCATTAGACCAGGTATTAATATTAGCATTCACCGTCTTCCAGTTTCCAATAGCATCTTTAACTTGTGTAAGCGCAGCTGCAGTTTGAGAAAGCATATTTTTATTGGTTGGGTTATCAACTTTTGAGCCCATAGCTGAGTAATACTTGTAAGCAGGGATTGTTGTAAACTTAATTTTAGTTTCATTCAGTTCCTTTATGGTTTCCAATGATTGTCCAGATAAAATATCATATGTACTGTAATTTATAGTTGAAATGAAATCTGCTTCTAATGTCTTAGTAGTTTTTAGGACTGATTGTTCTCTGCGTTTGCTTGAGCTATTCAAGAAATATTTTTTCCGTTGACCATTTTCTATAAGTAGTTTAGAATGTTTAAATGTTTCTTGAATTACACCTTGTTTTTGTTGGGGGTCATTTAGATATTTATTTTCTAATGAAGAAACAAGTTGGTTTTTCGAGTTGAATTGCTTGTTATGTAATAACAATCCGATGTTCGATGTTCGATCAATTAATTGATGTTTTGTGAAATTAATATCGAACGCTTGTATTGAATTATTCAAATTAAGATTAACTCCTTTAGTGTCGTTGTTTTGCTGTAAGGTTAAGGAGAGGAAGTTGTCCAATTGAAATCCTCTATTATTATAGATAATATTTTTGATAGTATTAAATCTGTATTCAATAGATTTGATAAGTTTATCACCGTTAGTTAGTTTTCGTATTGAAGTGTACTCATACATTACAGATGGTGGAGGCAGCTCTGTAATAAAATCGATATTTTTAGTGTAATTTGCGGGAGCATAAGTCGTTGTCCCAGAAGATTGATTTGTTCCTGGCTTTACGTAAAAGTATTTGGAACTATATTCAATATTTGATCCATCAGTTATATTAAGTTCCTTAACTCTTATTCCACCACCAATATTGTTACTTGGCATTAAGGATTTGTTAGAATGAAATTTTAATCGAACTCTAGTCCCATTGCTGGTATCAGTAGGATCTTCACAATTATTTGGATCAATGTCATCCATCCATCCTCCGACAATTTTATGATATAAATTATAATAAACCCAATTATTGTTGTTACAGTTAACTCCTCGTCTAACATCTGACCTAGTATTGCTCTCTGGGATTTTGAATGTCAAAAGATTTGATGAAACAGAAGTGATGAGAAAATTACCAGAGACATCACCCATTCTATGGGAGGTACCGGCACCGGGAGGATGTCTCCAATAAAGTGCGTCCAAATACGCTAACTTGTTGACTTCGAAGTATTTTGTAAAATCTATTGGATTTTTTGAACTTTCTTTATTTTGGATCTGAAGGTATTTTCCATCTGTAAATTGTCTAAAACCGAATAAAAAATTCTTATTGAAGACTCTTTCTGTTTTTGCAACCTCTTTATTAAAAACATCAGATTCATAATCAATATTTATAACTGTTCCAACTGGAGTTTTTACAGTTTTCAAACTCCAAGTATCTGGGTGATCTTTATGAAATCCCCAAGGATCAACTTTATTTGTATCAAAATCTACATAAGTTTTGTTATATGTAAAATCAAATGGTGGTACTGTTAATATACCCTTTTTACCTAGTGTTTTTACAGATTTTAGAGTGAGTCTTCCTTTCTCTGAGGCTAACGAATTAGGAGTGTTCTGAGCTAAAGTATAATCATAATGGAACTCAATAATTTTCTGAGCAGATGCGTAGATATTAGGTGCCAATACTTTAATATCATTTACATCCAAAATATTCTTATAATTTTCTCCAGTTAAATTTCTATTGTAACGAAATATTTCTCTTGGTTGTGTCACTTGACCTGTCACAAATGTTTCCTTATAATTCTCAATTAGATTCATAGAACCAATGTTTCTGCTTTCTAATTGACTATTGTTGCTTTTTGATATATTACAATATTGACTACTATTTTTTAGAATTATAATTTTGCTAAGCTTTAATGTCTTGTGCTCTGCAACATGAAATCTTCTACCGTAATCAGTAGAAATGATGGCGTGGTATTGGATATTGCTAGCCCCTGGAATCTTATTATATGTGCCTGTAAAATACCACTTATTATCATTTCCTTTTACCTGCGTACGATTGGTATCTTCATACCATTGATAAGCGTTCGAAGAAGAAGGGATTTTAATTGGAGTTGAATAGCTATCCATTCTATCACTTTTAACAAACAAAGCTGTGTGCGTTCTGGTTTTTATTCTATCCAGATAATAGATATCTTTTAGTCCCCATGAATAATTTTTAATATTTTCAAATTCTCTCAAACCTTCTCTAGGAGTTCGCCAGCGATAACTATCAGTCCATTTTCCATATTCAAATTCTACCCAGTAGCCTATATCACCTTGAGATAATTTATGATCTTCATTCCAATCGATATAGTCGGGACCAGTAACTGCTGTTAATAGCCAATGGGTTGCATATGATTCTAGTTGTTGGTGTTCTGAAAAGCCAGAATTAATATTAGTATCGATACTGGTTATTCTATCGATTTTTTCTCTTTGGTATACCGGAATGGCGTAATGATAAACTTTACCATCTGTAGTTGTTATTTTATATGCTCCAATTCCATCTCTGGGAACTAAAGGCGAATCTCTACGAAAATCTTTAGGTGCAATAATCAGATGTGGATTATCTAATAATTGTTGGTTTGTAAATACTTCTACATAATTACCTCTCTTTAATCTATTGTTGGTTGTATTGTAGGTTTCGTGTCCCGCGATTGATTGATCAAAATTATTGTTATGTGTACCGTAGCTAAAAATGTTACTAGGATTATTAGGAGTGGTATTCCAATTTCCTGAACTTATGTTTAAATATGAAGTGAATTCGTTATTAAAATAAAAGTGTATATCTTTGGATGAAGCGTTGTTAATATTTTTAGAAAAGCTTCCTGTATTATCAGGATATTGACTTATCGCAAAGTGTTTTCCTTTATGATCCCTAATAAGGGATCTCTTGTTATAAATAAAGCCATTCTCAAGAATATAGGGGGTTAGAGTACCTGATATGCCTTGACCTGAAACGGAGTATTTATCATAATTAATTGAAGAAAAATTACCTCTAGCTATTTCAGAATTTCTATTTAGATTGTTATATGATTCACTGGAATCATGATCAACTTTATCTTCGAATAAAGAATTATGTAATGCCTGTCTCATGTTACCACTATATAAGGAGCCTTGATTTATAGTAAAGTCCTTCTCAAAAAGCCAGTAATTATAATGAGAGTATGAAAATCCGATATTAATCAAGGTAAAAACGGGAATGGATATAGCAAACTGAGACGAACTAATATTGAACGTATTAGTACCGTTATTTTGGTTGTTTAAACCAATGCTCGCGCCATTAATAGAGCCGTTAAGACCATTTTGCGAAGTCATAGACACTCCTAGACTTGATACGCTAATTCCAACGGATACGTTCGTTTTGCTGTTAGTAGATGATTGATTTACTGATAGGCCAATGGAAGATTGACCGTAGGAATCTAAATTAATACCTAAACTTGCGCCATCATTTCCAATACTAAGTCTTGTTGGTCCAGATTTAGCTTGAACACCGAAATTATTTCTTACACTTAGACCAGTCTCCCCATTATATGATTGGTTTGCAGAATAGCTATAGTATGCTCCAATAGAAAGAGCATCACTTACTCCAATGTCAATACTTCCTTTATAATTATGTGAAAAACCACCACGATCGTATACGATATCATATGTTTTTACTTGGTTCCAGTCATCAGGAACTTTATTTATAGCTCTATTAATTGCCCCTGGATTTAATGACCAACCCAACCCAACCCAGGAAGCTTCCTGATCCATGGCAATACCAGCGTGATAAGACAGCGCTATTGGATAACCCCCTTCCGGACTTGGTACATTTAATAAAGGAAGTACATAAGTAAAATCCCCGGTTAATAAATTTACCATATCGGTAGCATCTACTGGCTCAAAAGCGGCTGCTTCGGGGGCATTAGGGCCTTGGGCGTAGATACTGTCAGGAAGATTACAAAATATACAGACCAATCCTATAAGAAAATAGTGATAGCCGGTGGAGATTCGAACGTTGGTTTTCATAATGAGTTGCTTATATAGTGTACTGTGTTCAGTGTATGCTTTACTTATTTTAGTTTGCTTTATTTTTTTAAGCATTTAATTGCTATCAAAACTTAAGTTTGGGTTCATTTTTTATGATGTCGGTGGGTATCTTAAATTTAACCTCACCGGTATAAAATCCCAAGTCTTCGATTGTTAGGTTTATTTCTTGTGATTCCATTATATTCTTCTCTTTTGGATAGACCAATAAGAGGGTAGTGGCGCCACTCATTCCATACATCCTTGGATAGATATAATCGGTCATAGCAATCGTATCTTTTGCCGGCGTAATCATATGGATCTTTGAGTGCATTCCAAAAGCCAGCTCATTTACCATCGCACCAAATCGTTGTTTATTGCCAGCTACATTACTCAGTAATTCCTGCTCATTTTTTGACATGGATAGATTGAAATAGAGGTAGCGGTCAAAATGTTGTCGTAAACTATCAATAGTCGCAGTATTACGATCATCACCAAGCATTTGATCTACGATCAGATCAGTGGGCTTGTATACCAACGAGAAACTGACACCATTCACAGTTTTGTTTTGTAAATAGCCATGCTCTTCAGTTTTTAAGTACTCCCATAATTCCTCTTTAGAATCAAAAGTTGTCGTGGAGCAGGCACTCAAAAGAAAAAGAGTTATGAATAAAAGTAATGGTATCTGTTTCAAAGTATTTGTTTTTTTGTTCGAAGTCAGCAGTCCGAAGTCAGGTGTTGTTTGCTTTGTTTAATACAGCGCCCTCATCTATCTTCGGACTTCGTGCCTCCAGTTTTTTCTTACTTTCCTTCAAATTCGGAATTAAGTTCTTCTAACACCTGATCTGTAAGGTCGGCTGAGGTTTCTCCGTACATAATAGTACCACTACCCGTAGCGCCAAAAATGACAGTGTATCCATTAGTTTTCCCAAAGTCTTTGACAAAATCATTAATGTCATTTATCACAGTCTGCGTCACTTTTTTATCTTCTTCCTGTAATTGTTTTTGTACTGCCTGTTGATAATTGTTGATTTGTTGTTGCTTATTGCCTAAAAGTTCCTGCTTGAGTTCCAACTCTTTTTTTGACATTTGGCTACGCTCTTTTTCGTATAGTTTTAATTCCTTTTGCCAGTCTGATAAGAGACTGTCTACATTAGCCTTCATGGTTTTGGCTTTTTCATCAAAAGTTG